>JANYKR010000043.1 GCA_025358155.1 Betaproteobacteria bacterium | reverse complement strand
TGAAAATCCACGAATACCAGGCCAAGGACATCCTGCGCCAGTTCGCCATCCCCGTGCCGCGTGGCATCGCCGCGTTCACCGCGCAAGAGGCGGTCGAGGCAGCGCAAAAGCTGGGCGGTGCGGTCTGGGTGGTCAAGGCCCAGATCCACGCGGGTGGCCGGGGCAAGGGCGGCGGCGTCAAGCTGGCGCGCTCGATCGAGGAGGTCAAGAAAATTGCCGGTGAGATCCTCGGCATGCAGCTCGTCACCCACCAGACCGGGCCTGAGGGCCAGAAGGTGCGCCGCCTCTACATCGAAGAAGGCGCCGACATCCAGAAGGAGTACTACGTTTCGCTGGTCACCGACCGCGCTTCGCAAAAGGTGGCCTTCATTGCCTCCAGCGAAGGCGGCATGGACATCGAGGAAGTGGCGCACAGCACGCCCGAGAAGATCATCACCGAGCTGATCGACCCGCTGGCCGGCCTCACCACCGCGCAAGCCACCCAGATCGCCAACGCCATCGGCCTGCCGGCCGAGAGCACCGCGCAGGCGGTCGAGGTGTTCCAGAAGCTCTACGCCTGCTACATGGACACCGACGCCTCGCTGGTCGAGATCAATCCGCTCAACCGCGACGGCAAGAACTTGCTGAT
This sequence comes from Betaproteobacteria bacterium, assembly GCA_025358155.1. Taxonomy (GTDB): domain Bacteria; phylum Pseudomonadota; class Gammaproteobacteria; order Burkholderiales; family Burkholderiaceae_C; genus Pseudaquabacterium. Next base: position 20,100 of record JANYKR010000043.1, on the reverse strand, counting down.
CGCCCTCGACGCCAAGTTCAACTTCGACCCCAACGCGCTGTTCCGCCACCCCGAGATCGTGGCCTGCCGCGACCTGGACGAAGAAGACCCGGCCGAAGTCGAGGCCAGCAAGTTCGACCTGGCCTACATCAGCCTGGACGGCAACATCGGCTGCCTCGTCAACGGCGCCGGCCTGGCGATGGCGACGATGGACACCATCAAGCTGTTTGGCGGCGAGCCGGCCAACTTTCTGGACGTGGGCGGTGGCGCCACCGCCGAGAAGGTGACCGAGGCCTTCAAGATCATGCTCAAGAACCCGGACGTCAAAGGCATCCTGGTCAACATCTTTGGCGGCATCATGAAGTGCGACACCATCGCCGACGGCGTGATCGCGGCCTGCAAGGCCGTCAACCTGAGCGTGCCGCTGGTGGTGCGCATGAAGGGCACCAACGAGGACCTGGGCAAGAAGATGCTGGCCGACTCCGGCCTGCCCATCATCGCCGCCGACACCATGGCCGAAGCGGCCACCAAGATCGTCGCGGCCGTCGCCTAAAGCCCAGGAGCACACCCCATGTCGATCTACATCAACAAAGACACCAAAGTCATCACCCAGGGCATCACCGGCAAGACCGGGCAGTACCACACGCTGGGTTGCCAGGCCTATGCCAACGGCAAGAACGCGTTTGTCGCGGGCGTCAACCCGAAGAAGGCCGGCGAGAAGTTCAGCGAGATCCCGATCTTTGCCAGCGTCAAAGAGGCCAAGAACGAAACCGGCGCGACGGTGAGCGTGATCTACGTGCCGCCGGCCGGTGCGGCCGCCGCGATCTGGGAGGCGGTCGAGGCCGATCTGGACCTGGCGATCTGCATCACCGAAGGCATCCCCGTGCGCGACATGCTGATGCTGCGCAACAAGATGAAGGCCAAAGAGGCGGCCGGTGGCAAGCAGACCCTGCTGCTCGGCCCCAACTGCCCCGGCCTGATCACGCCCGAGGAGATCAAGATTGGCATCATGCCCGGCCACATCCACAGGAAGGGCCGTATCGGCGTGGTCAGCCGCTCGGGCACGCTGACCTACGAGGCGGTGGCGCAACTCACCGAGATCGGCCTGGGCCAGAGCACGGCCGTGGGCATAGGCGGCGACCCGATCAACGGCTTGAAGCACATCGACGTGATGCGCGCCTTCAACGACGACCCCGACACCGACGCGGTGATCATGATCGGCGAGATCGGCGGGCCCGACGAAGCCGAGGCCGCCGTCTGGTGCAAGGCCCACATGAAAAAGCCGATCGTCGGCTTCATCGCCGGTGTGACGGCGCCGGCGGGCAAGCGCATGGGCCATGCCGGTGCGCTGATCAGCGGCGGCGCCGACACGGCCGACGCCAAACTGGCGATCATGGAAGCCTGCGGCTTCACCATCACCCGCAACCCGAGCGAGATGGCGCGCTTGCTCAAGGCGCTGCTCTGAGCCTTTGGTTCACCCGGGCCAGCAGGCCCGCATCACAAGGTCTTGGCTTCAAAGGTATTGCAGTCCGCCATGCGGCCCGCTGCGATACCTTGCTTGAACCAGCTCACCCGCTGCGCGCTGGTGCCGTGGGTGAAGCTCTCGGGCCGCACCGCGCCCTGCGACTGGCGCTGCAGCTTGTCGTCGCCGATCTGCGCAGCGGCGTTGAGCGCCTCCTCGATGTCGCCCTGCTGCAGCACCTGGCGCATGCGGTTGGCGTGGAAAGCCCAGACGCCGGCCAGGCAATCGGCCTGCAGCTCCAGACGCACTGACAACGCGTTCATGCGGACCTCGGGAATCTTGCCGCGCTGGGCGTCGAGCTTGGCACTGATGCCCAGCAGGTTCTGCACATGGTGGCCGACCTCATGGGCGATGACATAGGCCTGGGCAAAGTCACCCGGCGCACCGAGCTGGGTGCGCAAGGTGTCGTAAAACGCCAGGTCGATGTAGACCTTCTGGTCACCCGGGCAGTAAAACGGCCCCATCGCCGCCTGGCCGCGGCCGCAAGCCGTGGGTATCGTGCCGCGAAACAGCACCAGCTTGGGATCGACGTAACTGCCGCCCTGGGCCTTGAATTGTTCGCGCCAGACTTCTTCGGTATCGGCCAGCACGGTGCCGACAAACGCCGCCTCGCGGTCGCTGGCGGGTGGCTTGGCCGCAGGTGCCGTCTGCGCGCTGGGCGCCTGCTGCCCACCGTCGCCGCTGAGCAAGCCCAGCACGGTCAAGGGGTTGATGCCAAACACCCAGCCTGCCACCAGCGCGATGGCCACCGAGCCTATGCCGATGCTGCGGCCGCCCAGGCCAAAGCCGCCACCCCCCCGCCGCCACCGCCCTCGCCGCGCCGGTCCTCGACGTTGTCGCTCTGCCGATCACCTTCCCATTTCATGTTGGTCTCCCTTGTTCTCGGCCTCAGCCGCACTCGCCGCGCCGCTGGCCCCGCACCACGCTGTGCCGGCCGGGTTGGAGATCAGGCCTTGGGCAAGGTGACACCACGCTGCCCCTGGTACTTGCCGCCACGGTCCTTGTAACTCGTCTCGCAGACCTCGTCGCTCTCGAAGAACAGCACCTGGGCGCAGCCCTCGCCGGCGTAGATGCGGGCCGGCAGCGGTGTGGTGTTGCTGAACTCCAGCGTCACGTAGCCCTCCCATTCGGGCTCGAAAGGCGTGACGTTGACGATGATGCCGCAGCGGGCGTAGGTGCTCTTGCCCAGGCAGATCGTCAGCACATTGCGCGGGATGCGGAAGTACTCCATGGTGCGGGCCAGCGCAAAGCTGTTGGGCGGGATCACGCAGACATCGGTCTCGAAGTCGACAAAGCTCTTTTCGTCGAAGTTCTTGGGATCAACCACGGTCGAGTAGATATTGGTGAAGACCTTGAACTCGCGGGCGCAGCGGATGTCGTAGCCGTAGCTGCTGGTGCCGTAGCTGACGATCTTCTGGCCGTCAGCCGACTGGCGCACCTGGCCGGGCTCGAACGGCTCGATCATGCCGGACTGCTCTGCCATGCGGCGTATCCATTTGTCGCTTTTGATGCTCATCGTGTGTCCTGGCGGGGTCTGGCAGGCATTCTAGGTTCGGGCCTGCGGCTGCCTGAGGTCGCGCCAACGGCCTCGGTTTGCCCTGCTTGCGCCGGGCCGGGCTATCGCTTACGGTTCGCGGATGAGCACCACTACCCTCCTCGTCCGCAAGAACCACCTGGCCACCACCGCGCTGCAAACCGCCGCCGATGCGCCGCTGGCGGACGGTCAAATCCGCTGCCGCATCCTGCGCTTTGCGTTGACGGCCAACAACATCACCTACGCTGCCTTTGGTGCAGCGATGAACTACTGGCAGTTCTTTCCGGTGACGGGCGAGCTGCCCGAGGGCGTGGCCGACGACTGGGGCTGCATCCCCGTCTGGGGATTTGCCGAGGTGGTGCAGTCGCTGCAGCCGGGCGTAGCGGTGGGTGAGCGCCTGTACGGCTACTGGCCGATGGCCTCGCATGCCGTCTTGCAACCCAGCCGCCCGACGCCGGCAAGCTTCAGCGACGGTGCAACTCACCGCGCCGCGCTGCATGCGGTCTACAACCAGTACCAGCGTTGCAGCGCCGACCCGTTCTACACCGCCGACACCGAAGACCTGCAAGCGCTGCTGCGCCCGCTCTACCTGACCGCCTGGCTGATCGATGACTTTCTGACCGACAACGCGTTTTTTGGGGCCGCCAGTGGCGGCGCTTCGCCCCTGCTGCTGCTGTCGAGCGCATCGAGCAAGACCGCCTACGCCACCGCCGCCCGGCTGGCGCTGCGGCCCGGCATCCAGGTGGTGGGCCTGACCTCGGCCGCCAACGTCGCTTTTTGCGAGAGCCTGGGCGTCTACCACCGCGTGCTCCGCTACGACCAGTTGGACACGCTGGCCGCTGACGCGCCCTGCGTCTACGTTGACTTTGCCGGCAATGGCGCGCTGCGGCTGGCGGTGCACAGCCGGTTCAGCGCGCTGGCCTACAGCTGCTCGATCGGGGGCACCCATGTTGAACAGCTGGGTGGCGCGCGCGACCTGCCGGGCCCCCGTGCCACGCTGTTTTTTGCACCGGCCCAGGTCAAAAAGCGCAGCGCCGATTGGGGTGCGGCCGAGTTCAACCGCCGGCTGGTGGCGGATTGGCACGGGTTTGTTCAGCAAGTCAGCCCGCCCAGGGCGGCGCCGTCAGCGCCCTGGCTGCGGGTGGTACGGCACACCGGCGCAGCGGCCGTGCAACAGGCTTATGCCGAGGTGCTGGGTGGCAAGGGCGACCCCCGGGTCGGGCACATGCTGAGCTTTGGCGTTTGAGGTTTGGCAGCTGAGGTTTGGCGTTTGAGGTTTGGCGCCAAGTCCAAGCCCGCGGGCCGTCAATCTGGTTTGACCTTGGCCCGCGCCAGCACCGGCTTCCAGCGTTTTTGCTCGTCGGCGATAAATCGCACAAACTCGGCCGGCGTACCGCCCACCGCAATCGCCGCATCCGCCTGCAACCGGGCCAGGGTATCGGGCGTGTGCACGGCCCGGGCGGCTGCAGCGGCGAGCTTGTCGGCTGCGGCGGCCGGCAGCGTGGCCGGGGCCAGCAGGCCGTACCACTGGGTCATCTCAAAGCCCGGGTAGCCCTGCTCGGCAACCGTGGCCACCTCGGGCAGCTGGGCAATGCGCTGGGCGCTGCCGGTGGCGATGCAGCGCAGCTTGCCGCTCTTGATGTGTTGCAGGATCGCCGGCGCACCCACCGCCGCGATGTCGAGCCGGCCGGCCAGCAAGTCGGTCAGCTGCGGCCCGGTGCCCCGGTACGGCACATGCAGGATGAAGCTGTCGCTGACCATCTTCAGGTACTCCATCGCCAGGTGGCCGGCGCTGCCATTGCCGGCCGAGCCGTAGTTCAGGCGGCCGGGCTTGCTCCTGGCCAGCGCAATGAAATCCTTCAGGTTCTTCACCGGCAACTCGGCAGGCACCACGTACAGGCTGGGCACCTTGGCCAGCAAACTGACAGGCCGGAAGTCCTTGACCGGGTCGTAGGGCAACTTGTCGAAGATGAACGGGTTGACCGCCAACGTGCCGATGTGGCCCAGGATCAGGGTGTGCTGGTCGTCGGCCCGGGCCACCTCGCCCATCGCCACGTTGCCGCCGCCTCCCGGCTTGTTGTCGACGTAGACCGCCTGGCCCAGGATCTTGGCCAGTTCAGCCGCCGTGGCGCGGGCCACGATCTCCGAGCTGCCGCCGGGCGCAAAGGGCACCACCAGCCGGATTGGCTTGGACGGCCAGGCCTGGGCCTGGGCCTGAGCCTGCGCAAGCACCCGGGCTGGCCAGAGCGCGGGTGCCAGCGCTGCGCCGATAGCGGTCAGCGTGGTGCGGCGGGTGGGTGGCGGGCGGGGCCTGGACTGGCGCTCAAGGGCAGTGGTCATGCGGGACTCCGGCTGACTTGTTTCAAGTGGGGCCGGAACTGTAAAGGCTACAGCGCCCATCCAGCGCCCATCCAGCGCCAACCCAGCGCCAATCCAGCGTCCCTCCAAAATTCATCCAGCAGCAAAACGGCCCCAGCCCGGCGCGCCACTCGCCACTAACATTGACACATGCCCACTGAGCACCGCAGCCTGCTGATCACCGACGCCGAGGTGATTGCCACGATGGACGAACAACGGCGAGAGTTGCGCGGCGCCAGCCTGCTGCTGCGCGGCGGCGTGATCGAAGCGGTTTGGCCAGTGGGTGAACGCCCCCCGGGCATCACCGCCGACGAGGTGATCAACGCCCGTGGCCATGCGGTGCTGCCCGGCCTGGTCAACACCCACCACCACATGTTCCAGTCGCTGACCCGGGCGGTGCCGGCAGCGCAAAACGCCGAGCTGTTTGGCTGGCTCAAGACGCTCTACCCGATCTGGGCCGGACTGACACCCGAGATGGTGCGCATCAGCACCCAGGTGGCGATGGCCGAGTTGCTGCTGTCAGGCTGCACCACCAGTTCAGACCATCTCTACGTCTACCCCAACGGCGTGCGGCTGGACGACAGCATCGACGGCGCCCACGAGATCGGCATGCGCTTCCATGCCGCACGCGGCAGCATGAGCCTGGGTGAGAGCGCCGGTGGCCTGCCGCCCGACTCGCTCGTGGAGCGCGAGGACCGTATCCTGGCCGACACCCAGCGCCTGATCGAGCGCCACCACGATCACGGCCGCTACGCCATGCTGCGGGTGGTGGCCGCGCCTTGCTCACCGTTTTCGGTCAGCCGCGAGCTGATGCGGGATTCGGCCGCCCTGGCGCGCTCGCTGGGCACCCGGCTGCACACCCACTTGGCCGAAAACGACCGCGACATCGCCTACAGCCGTGCCAGCTTCGGCATGACACCCACCGAGTACGCCGACAGCCTGGGCTGGCTGGGCGACGATGTCTGGCATGCCCACTGCGTCAAGCTCGACGCTGCCGGCATCGCCCGCTTTGCCGCCTCCGGCACCGGCGTGGCGCACTGCCCCTGCAGCAACATGCGGCTGGCCTCGGGCATCGCACCGGTGCGCCGCATGCTCGATGCCGGCGTGCCGGTCGGCCTGGGCGTGGACGGCTGCGCCAGCAACGACGGCGCGCACCTGCTGGGCGAGGCCCGCATGGCCATGCTGCTGGCGCGGGTGGGCAAATCACTGGAGCCCTTGGGCTGCGACACCGGACCAGCCGAAATGACGGCGCGCGACATGCTGGAAGTGGCCACCCGGGGCGGTGCCAAGGTGCTGGGCCGTGACGACATCGGCCACCTGGCGCCCGGCATGGCCGCCGACCTGGCCTTGTTTGATTTGCGCAGCCTGGGCTTTGCCGGTGGCGCAGTGCACGACCCGGTGGCCGCGCTGCTGCTGTGTGCACCGGCACCTGCCGCCTACACCATCGTCGCCGGCCGGGTGGTGGTGCGCGAGGGCCACCTGACCACGCTCGACCTCGGCCCGCTGATCGAGCGACACAACCAGCTGGCACAGCGACTGGTCGGTGCCTGATGCCGCACACTTGACACCGGGCACACCCGCCCAGAAAGCGCACCATGAGCTTGCAAACCACTTTGACGGCGGCACTGCACAGGCGCCTCAGCATCGGCCTGCGGTGCTTCGGCCTGAGTGTCAGCCTGAGTTTCGGCCTGAGCTTGGGCCTGATCGCCAGCCTGCTGCCCGGCAGCGCCGCAGCCTGGGGCCCTGCCGGTCACGAGACCGTGGGCGCTATCGCCGACCAATTGCTCCAGGGCAGCCACGCCGCCGCCCAGGTGCAAAAGATCCAGCTCAGCAACTTGCGCACCGGATCGGTCTGGGCCGACTGTGCCCGCTCGGTCGCCTTGCTCAAGGGCAAATGGACCTACGTGGTCGACCCCAAATACAAGGCGGCCTGCGGTATTTTCGAAACCCCGGCCAGCGAGGCCTTGATGGTCGATTTTGTCCGGCGCAACGCCAGCTACTGCGGCTTCATGGCCGGCCATACCCGCTGCCGTCATGAGGCCTACCACTTCACCGACATCAGCATCGACCAGCCGGGCTACAGCCCGCAATTGCCCGGCGCCGCGCCCAACGATCTGGTGCAAGCAATCGGCGCAGCAATCACCGTGCTGCAAGGCGGCAAATCGCCGGCGCCCTTCGACATCGCCAACCCGCGTGAAGCGCTGCGCCTGTTGACCCACTACATCGGCGACCTGCACCAGCCGCTGCACGTTGGCTCGGTCTACCTCGATGACGCCGGCAAGCCAGTGTCGCCCGCCACCGACCAAGAGGCCAAGGACCACAGCAATGCCGGCGGCAATGCCATCTTGCTCGGCAGCATCAAGCTGCACGCGTTGTGGGACAACGTGCCCGACAAGCTCAGCGTGTCGCTGCAGGCGGGTGCTGGCGCGACCGAGGCTCGCCAGGTGCAGCCCGCGACCGGGCCGATCACGCAGTGGCCCACGGCCTGGGCCAGCGAGACCGTGAGCCAGTCGGCGCAGGTGTTCCAGGGCCTGCACATTGGCGCCAAGACCGCTGCCCAGCCGGGCAGCAGCGCCGCTTGGCCGGCCACCAGCGATGAGCCCGCCTACCGCCTGGCCCGCGAGAATTTGCAGCATGCCCAGCTGGTCAAGGCCGGCGCCCGGCTGGCGCAGGTCCTCAAGGCCATCTGGCCTTGAACTGCAGCCCACCGCTGCCCACCGCTGCCCACCGCAGCGCTTTGCCCCCAAGCTCCTGGAGCCTCAATTGAAGATCGACTTTGTCTCTGACGTGTCCTGCCCTTGGTGCGCGATCGGCTTGAACGCGTTGGAGCAGGCCCTGACCCGGGTCGCGCCTGACATCACCGCCCAATTGCACTTTCAGCCCTTTGAGCTGAACCCGCAGATGGCCGCCGAAGGCCAGGAGATCGTTGAACACCTGGGCCAGAAGTACGGCATCGACGCCCAGCAGATCGCCAACAACACCGAGGCCATCCGCCAGCGCGGCGCCTCGGTTGGATTTACCTTCGGCATCGGCAAGCGCAGCCGCATCTACAACACCTTCAACGCCCACCGCCTGTTGCACTGGTCCGGGCTGCAGGGCGAGTCGGCGCAGCGTTCGCTCAAGCATGCGCTGCTCAAGGCCTATTTCACCGACGGCCAGAACCCGTCAGACAACGCGGTGCTGCTGGCTGCCGCCAGCGCCGCCGGGTTGGATGTCGATGCCGCCCGCCTGGTGCTCGACCGCAACGAGTTTGCCGCCGAGGTGCGCCAAGCCGAGGCCTTCTACCAGCAGCAAGGCATCCACTCGGTACCGGCGGTGATCATCAACGACCGGCATTTGATCTCGGGCGGTCAGCCGGTCGAGGTGTTTGAACAGGCCTTGCGCCAGATCGCGGCAGAGGCCTGAATGAGCCCCACCCAAGCCAATGACTTCGGCCTCATCGGCCTGGCCGTGATGGGCCAGAACCTGGTGCTCAACATCGAGAGCCGGGGGTTTTCGGTCAGCGTCTTCAACCGCAGCCCGGCCGTGACCGAGGCCTTTGTCGCGGCAAACCCAGGCAAGCAACTCACCGCCTGCAGCACCCTGCCCGCACTGGTGCAAAGCCTGGCCTTGCCACGTAAGCTGATGATCATGGTCAAGGCCGGCGCGGCGGTGGACGAGGTGATCGAGCAACTGGTCCCGCTGCTGTCCGCCGGTGACATCATCATCGACGGTGGCAACAGCCTGTACTCGGACACCGAGCGGCGCGACGCCTGGCTGACGCCGCTGGGCCTGCGCTTTGTCGGCGCGGGGGTGTCGGGCGGAGAAGAAGGCGCCCGCAAAGGCCCGGCCATCATGCCCGGCGGCCCGGCGTCCACCTGGGCTGTGTTGCGGCCGATCTTCGAGGCCATCGCCGCCAAGGTCGATGGTGTGCCCTGCGTGGTGCACATCGGCCCGGGCGGCGCCGGCCACTACGTCAAGATGATCCACAACGGCATCGAGTATGGCGACATGCAGCTGATCTGCGAGGCCTACAGCCTGCTCAAGGCAGCCGGGCTGTCGTCCGACGAGATGGCCAGCGTGTTTGCCGGCTGGAACCAGGGCGACTTGCAAAGCTACCTGATCGAGATCACCGCCGTGGCACTGGCCCAGCGCGACCCGGCCACCGGACAGCCGCTGGTCGAGCTGATCCAGGACCAGGCCGGCCAAAAAGGCACGGGCCAGTGGACCCAGCTCAACGCGGCTGAAAACGCGGTGGTGATCAGCACCATCAATGCAGCGGTCGAGGCCCGGGTGCTGTCGTCGCAAAAGCCTTTGCGGCTGCGTGCCAGCGGCCTGCTGCACGGCCCGGCACCGGCACCCCCGCTGGCCACACCCGAGGACAAGGCCCGCCTGGTGGCGCAAGTGCATGACGCGCTCTACGCCAGCAAGGTCGTCAGCTACGCCCAGGGCCTGGACCTGATGCGCAGCATGAGCGACAAAAAGCAGTGGGCGCTGGACCTGGGCGCGATTGCCGGCATCTGGCGCGGCGGCTGCATCATCCGGGCGCGCTTCTTGAACCACATCAGCGCGGCCTACGCCGCCGACCCTGGCCTGCGCAACCTGATGCTGGCGCCGTTTTTCCAGCAACTGCTCAACCGCAGCCAGCAGGCCTGGCGGACCGTGGTGGCCCAAGCCGTGATGCAAGGCATCCCGGTGCCGGCCTTCAGTGCCTCGCTGGCCTACTACGACAGCCTGCGCAGCGCCCGGCTGTCGGCCAACCTGCTGCAGGCCCAGCGCGACTTTTTTGGCGCCCACACCTACGAGCGCACCGACCGGCCGGCGGGCGAGTGGTTCCATACCGACTGGCCCGAGGTGATCGACTGAGACCCAGCGCCGGCCGCACCTGCCAGCCACGCCCTGCTGGCCCTGCCACTGATGGCCGCCTTGTTCGCCGGCCTGCCGGCCCGGGGCCAGGCGCAAGACACGCCCATCAGGTTCCAGCTCGACTGGCGTTTTGAGGGCCCAAGTGCGTTTTCCTGCTGCCGGTGGCCCAGGGCTTGTTCAAGGCCGACAAGCTCAATGTCACGGTTGACGCCGGCAACGGTTCGGGCCATGCGGTCAACCGGGTGGCCTCGGGCAGCTACGACATGGGCTTTGCCGACCTGGCTGCGGTGATGGAGTTCCAGGCCAACAACGCGACCGCGCCCAACAAGCCCGTGGCCGTGATGACCTGGCGGTGCAGCTCTACCCGCAGTACGGCGTCAAGCTCTACGGCAACGCCATCATCGCCAGCGATGACTTCATCAAGAAGAACCCCGAGGCGGTCAAGGCCTTCTTGCGCGCCTTTGCCAAGGGTGCCAAGCAGGTGTTCGCCGACCCCAAGGCCGCCACGGCCGTGGTCAAGGAGCGCGACGGCATCATCAACGCCGAGCTTGAAGAGCGCCGCCTGCGCCTGGCCATCGATTCGGCCATCGCCACGCCCGACGCCCGTGCCGAAGGTTTTGGCGAGGTCAAAGGCCCGCGCCTGGCACTGATGACCAGCCAGGTTGCCGACGCCTACGCCACCAGGAGCCGCATCAACCCGGACGCGGTCTGGAACGGCGCTTACCTGCCCACGGCCGCCGAGCGCGACATCTTTGCCCTGGTCAAGCCCGCCTGGCGATCCTCGTTGGCGTGCTGCTGGGCTGCCTGATCGGCAGCTCGCGCCTGGCCTACGCTGCCATCTACCCCCTGATGACCGGCTTCAACGCCCTGCCCAAGGCGGCGTTTGTGCCGATCCTGGTGGTCTGGTTCGGCATTGGCGTCGGCCCGGCGATGCTCACCGCATTTTTGATCTCGTTCTTCCCGATCACGGTCAACATCGCCACCGGCCTGGCCACGCTGGAGCCCGAGTTGGAGGACGTGCTGCGGGTGCTGGGCGCCAAGCGCTGGGACGTGCTGGTCAAGGTCGGCCTGCCACGCTCGATGCCTTACTTTTTCGGCTCGCTCAAGGTCGCGATCACACTCGCTTTTGTGGGCACCACCGTCAGCGAGATGACCGCCAGCAACGAGGGCATCGGCTACCTGTTGATCTCGGCCGGCAGCGCGATGCAGATGGGCCTGGCCTTTGCCGGCCTGGTGGTGGTGGGCGCGATGGCGATGGGGATGTATGAGCTGTTCTCGGTGCTGGAGCGGCGCCAGACCGGCTGGGCGCACCGGGGGTCGAACGCGACTTGACCCCCCGTCCCGGCGCCACCCCTCACGACAGCTTGAACAAACCCACCTTGTGCGACAGCCGCTCGCCCTGACCGCGCAGCGCGTCCGAGGCCACCGCCAGTTGCTCGACCAGGGCCAGGTTCTTGGCCGTGCTGTCTTGCAACAACCTGACCTCGTCCAGGATCGCGGCCGACTCGCGGTCGCCCTGATGGGTCAGCTCGGCCACGCTCGACATCGCGGCATGGATCGCGTCGGCATGGGCGTCGGCCGACTGGATCGACTGGCCGGTCTCGTCCGCCAGCGCGCCGCTCTGCTCGATCTCCAGGGTGGAGCTGGAGACGATCTCGGCGATGCGGCGGGCCGAGTCGGCGCTGCGGGTAGCCAGCGCCCGCACCTCTTGCGCCACCACCGAGAAGCCGCGGCCGGCATCGCCCGCCTTGGACGCCTCAACTGACGCGTTGAGCGCCAGGATGTTGGTGCGGAACGCGATGTTGTCGATCAGGTTGACGATCTCGCCGATCTCGCGGCTCTTGCCGCGCAGGCTGCCCATGCGGTCTTGCAGGCGCTTCATCTGCTTGCGGTTGCGCACCGAGGCCAGGCGCAGCTCTTGCACCGTGGCGACCACCGACTCGACCCTGCGGCTACAGGCCTGCAGTTGCTCCGAGTAGCGGGTGACTCCCAGCACCAGCTGGTCCAGGCCTTCGCCGGCACGCCGGCTGCGGGTAGACAGGTCGGCATTGCCGTCGGCAATCTGCTGCGAGGCCTGGGTGATAGAGCCAACGCCCTGCCGCACCGAGGCCAGTAGGTCGCTCAGGCGGGCCAGCGACACCGTCATCGCCTGCAGGGTGTCGGCCACCTCGTCGCCGCCGCGGGCCATCGGCCGGGCGCTCAGGTCGCCCCTGGCCATGCGGTGCACCTGCTGGTTGAGCAGGCCCAAGCCGCCCCGCATCACCAGAAAAAAGCTGTACACCAGGTAGGACGCCAAGCCCGTGGTGGCCGCAAGTGCGCCAAACAGCCATTGCCGCTGGTTCAGGGCCACGGCCTGTTGGGCTGTCAGTTGCTGCAGCACCTGCTGCTGCACGGTCTGTTGCAGCGCAGCAACCTGGCCCGTGGCCAAGGCCATGTCGCGGTGCAAGGCCAGCACGTCCACCGCCGGCTCGGCCCCCAGCATGTTCAGCCGGATGCGGGCCAACACGTCGCGCGACAGGCCCAGCCCAGCCGAGACCTCGCCGTGGCCCAGCGCCCGCAACCGGCCCAGTGCGCTCTCAGCCTGCAGCAGCAGGTTGTCAGCGGTGGCCGCCGTGCCCGCCAGCGCTACGGTAACGGCATGCAGCTCCGGCCCGGGCCGTGCGTCCTTTTCCAGCAAGCCGCCCATGCGTGTGCCCAGGCTGCGCAAGCCTGCAAGTTGGCGGTGCAGTGCCGGCAGCACGTCCACCGCTAGGCTGGCGCTGGCGTCCAGTACCGGATCGGGTGTCAGCAAGAGTTCTGAACTCTCCACGGCCGCACGGCGCAGCAGCTGCAAAGCAGCGCGCGCTGCCGCCAGCGATTCAGCGCGAGAGGTTGGTGACTGCGCAGCGCCGGCCGAGGCCAGTTCCAGCGTGGATTGATGGGTCTTGAGCACGGCCGCCAGCGGCAGGCCGAACCGCTCGGCTTGATCCACCGCCGCGAGCAGATTCGGCAACGCCGCCGCCTGGGCGGCGGGCGTGGCGGGCTGCTTGAGTTCCAGCGCCCCGCGCTGCCCGTCGAGCACCCGGGCCAGGTCGTAGGCCGTACTGGCCACCGCCAGCCCGGCCAGACGACGCTGGCTCTTTTGAACGGTGACATTGCGGTCGATGATCTGCTGCCCCATCAGCGGCAGCAAAGGCAGCGCCAACACGGTCACCAGCATCACCATCTTCACACTCAGCGACGACCGTCGCATGGCGCGCACGCCAACCGACCAGACCCCGTGGTAGGCAAAAAATTCAGGCAAGGCGCGCCACCAGGACCGGGAAGTTCGACGCGGCAAAACGGCCGACAAGACAGGCAACGACATCAATAGCCCTTCAAGGTGTGGACTGCACGGCCAACCACGCCGCCCGCGGCCGGTACTGCGGTGAACCCTCACCGCAACATTGACCGTCTAGTCCGGTGTATCGGCCGCCGAGGCCGACAACTTGAGCGACATCAGCAGCGCGCCGCCCAGCGCCGGTTTGAGCTTGGAAAACCGGGCTGTTCGAGCGAATGCAGCGGCCGTAGCGGGCCAGCATCCGGTCTTGATCTGCGACAAGCCTGCCAACCCGCGCGGACGGTTCAGCAACATCTTGAAACCCGGCCTCAGGATTTGCCGCAACTGTCCGAAATAGCCTCACAGCCCGAGACGCACCTTCCGCCAGCCAAACCACGCAGATCGATGACCGAACCCAGCCTTTCAGTGATCGAACCCCCGAGCAGACCTGCTGAGGCGCCTGGCCGGGGCCGCATCAACCCGCAGCGCGCCGCTGCCGCTGCCCTGGTGGCGGGCTGTGCTGCGCTCGGCTGGCAGGGCGGCGCCTTGGGCCTGGCCGGCACGCTGGTCAGTGCCGCTTTGCTGCCCTGGCTCTTGCGTGGTGGTGGCGGCGATGGTGGTGGTGACAGCGGCCGGCCCAGCGCCGACACCCTGGAGGCGCCGAGCGTCAGCGGCGGCCGGGTGGGTGCCGAGGTGATGGTGAGCCAGGTGGTGCCGGTCTGGGGCAACCAGCTCGATATCACCCGCGACGCGGCCGCCGAGGGCCTGGGCAAGCTGCTGGAGAGCTTCAGTGCGATGGCCGGCATGCTGGGCTCGCTGGGCGAGCGGCTGGACAACTTCAGCCCCACGATGGACGCCGGCGCGGTAGACAACGCGGTGGCCGGCCAGGCTGCCGCGCTCGACGCCTTGCTGTCGGCCAGCCAGCGCGCCTTTGACCAGCGCGACGCTGCGGTGGCCGAGTTGATCCGCTGCGCCAGCGCCATCGACGAGCTGCGCCAGCTCGGCCGGCTGGCACGCGAGATTGGCAAACACACCCGGCTGGTGGCCTTCAACGCCTCGATCGAGGCCAACCGCAGCGGCAACGGCAACCAGAGCGGCGCCCAGGCGGTGGCCAACGAAACCCGCACCCTGGCAGCCCGCATGGCCGAGGTGGGCGAGAAGATCGAACGCCGGGTCGCCACGCTGGACCGCACGCTCCCGCTGCAGCGTTTGCGCAGCGAGATTGCCGACACCACGCCAGACGAGCTGCGCATGGAGCTGGACTTGCGGGCTCGCCAGGCCCTGACCGGGCTGCTGGCGGCCATGGGCGGCGCGATGCACGGCTCGGCCGAGGTCAAGGCCGTCAGCCAGGCCTTGAGCAGCCAGCTGGAGGAGACCTTTGTGGCCTTCCAGTTCGGCGACCGCTTGAGCCAGATGATGAGCATCGTGGGCAACGACATGCAGAACTTTGCGCGCTGGGTGGCCGCCAATCCCTACGCCAGCCAGAGCGACGCTGCCGAGTGGCTGGGCAACCTGGAAGCCAGCTACACGATGGAAGAGCAGCGCTCCAAACACCACGGCAACGTCCACATCGACCGCGGCAGCGAGGTCGAATTTTTTTGAGACCGCAGCCCGCCACCGCCACCGCCGCTGCCGCCGCCCCGATCCGACATCCCCATTTTTTACCGAGGTTTGAACCATGAGCAAGACCGTGATGATTGTTGATGACTCGGGCAGCTTTCGCACCGTTGTCAAGCTGGCCCTGCAAAAGGCCGGCTACGGCGTGGTCGAGGCAGTGGACGGCAAAGACGCCGTGGGCAAGCTCAACGGCCAAAAGCTCAACCTGATCGTCTGTGACGTCAACATGCCCAACATGGACGGGCTGAGCTTCTTGCGCCACATCAAGGGCACCGGCGCGTACAAGTTCACTCCGGTGATCATGCTCACCACCGAATCGCAAGAAAGCAAAAAGGCCGAAGGCCGGGCCGCCGGTGCGCGGGCCTGGATCACCAAGCCGTTCCAGCCGTCGACGCTGGTGGACGCCGTCAACAAGCTGTGCGTCTGAGCGGCATGGCCGAGACCACCGATTCATGGGGCGCCGACCCGGCGGCCAACCCCCTGCCAGCGCCCGGCCCGGACAGGCTCGGCCCGGACCTGACCATCGCGCACGCCGCCACCCACCGTGAGCACCTGCTCGCGATGCTGGCCCGCCAGCCCGGCGATCTGCGGCTGGACCTGGGCGACGTCAGCGACATCGACAGCAGCGGCGTGCAATTGCTGCTGGCCACCCGACTGAGCCTGCAGCAGCAAGGCCTGGCTCTGCGCCTGTCACCCTGCAGCAGCGCCGTGCGCGAGGCGCTCAGCACCTTTGGCCTCGACACGCTGCTGGGCGACGGGGTCGATGCCGACAACGAAGCCCACGCGGCCCGCTGAGGAGCGCACAGATGCACCGCGATGACGATGCCGAGATCATTGCCGCCGCCAGGGTGGGGTTTCTCGATGAAGCCAGCGACATGCTGCAGCAGTTCGAGCAAGCCTTGCTGGTGATGGAAACCACACCCGATGACGCCGAGAACCTGAACACCGCCTTCCGCGCCGCCCACACCATCAAGGGCACGGCCGGGCTGTTTGGCTGCGATGCGGTGGTGGTCTTCACCCACGAGGTCGAGTCGCTGATGGAGTCGCTGCGTTCGGGCCAGTTGGCGGTGAGCGAGCCGATCTCGGCCGCCCTGCTCGAAGGCCTGGACCAGATGGCGGCCCTGCTCGACGAGGTCCGCAGCGGCGAGGCCAGCCCGGCAGTGCATGCCCGCAGCCTGGCGCTGGGCCAGAACCTGCGTGCGCTGCGCGGCGCCGAGCCAGCGCACGGCGCTGCCAGCGCCAGCCCCGCACCGACCCCACAGACCGCGAGCCCGATCGCCGACACGCTCGCCATCCCCGCCACTGCGCCCGACACCAAGACCCCTGCCGCTGCCGATTGCTGGCATTTGTCGCTTCGCTTCGGGCTCGACTCGCTGCGCAACGGCTTGGACCCGCTGGCCTTCATCCGCTACCTCGGCAACCTGGGTACGGTGCGGGCCTGCCACACCCTGGCCGACAGGCTGCCGCCACTCGGCCAGCTCGACGCCGAAAGCTGCCACCTCGGCTTCGAGCTGCGGCTGGACGCCGGTTGCAGCCAGGCCGACATCGAGCGGGTGTTCGAGTTCGCCGTCGACGACTGCAGCCTGCACATCCTGCCGCCCGGCGCAGACGTGTTGCACTACCAGGCCTTGCTCGACCTGCGCAGCGAGGACGACCCGGCGCTGGCAGCAGACCTGCAGGCGGTTTGGCAGGCGCAAGGCGTTTGGCCGGCGGCTCCGGCTCGCACCCTGGGCGACGAGGTTGACCTGCTGCCCGAGGACGACGATGCCGCCCACCCGGCGGCCACCCCAACTGCCACACAAGCCGCCACCCAGGCCGCCACCCAGGCCGCCACCCAAACGGCCGAAAGTCCGACGCTTCCCGCAGCCGAGCGCCGCCAGGCCGCGCCAGAGCGCCGCAGCAGCCGCGACCGCCGGGTGCCCGGCGAGACCCGCTTTGTCAAGGTGCGGGCCGACAAGCTCGACCACCTGATCGACCTGATCGGTGAGCTGGTGATCGCCGGCTCGGGTGCCCAGATGGTGGCCAACCAGGAGGGCTCGGCCTCGTTCCTTGAAGCCACCCAGCGCGTCTCCGAGCTGGTGCAGGCCACCCGCGACGGCGCGCTGGCGCTGCGCATGGTGCCGGTGGGCGAGACCTTCAGCCGCTTCCAGCGGGTGGTGCGCGACACCAGCAAGCAGCTCGGCAAGGAGATCGAGTTCGTCGTCACCGGCGGAGACACCGAACTCGACAAGTCGATGGTCGAGATGATCGCCGACCCGCTGATGCACCTGGTGCGCAACAGCCTGGACCACGGCATCGAGCTGCCGGCCGAACGCATCGCCGCCGGCAAGTCGGCCACCGGCCGGCTGGGCATCAACGCCTACCACGAGGGCGGCGCCATCGTGATCGAGGTCAGCGACGACGGCCGCGGCCTCAAGCGCGACCGCCTGCTGGCCAAGGCCACCGAGCGCGGCCTGGTGCCCGAGGGCGCCACGCTGAGCGATGCCGAGGTCTGGCAACTGATCTTTGCGCCCGGGTTTTCCACCGCCGACAAGGTCACCGACCTGTCGGGCCGGGGCGTGGGCATGGACGTGGTCAAGCGCAACATCGAGTCGCTGCGCGGCCAGATCTCGCTGGCCAACCGCGAGGGCTTTGGCTGCACCACCCAGATCCGCCTGCCGCTGACCCTGGCGATGATCGACGGCTTTCTGACCACGGTGGGCGGTGTGCACTACGTGCTGCCGCTGGCGGTGGTCAGCGAGTGCATCGCCGTGCCCAGGGAATGTCTGGCCGACGCCGGCCGGGCTTGCGGCACCTTTGATCTGCGCGGTGAGGTGCTGCCTTACCTCGACCTGGCGCTGTTCTACGGCGCTGGGCCCGGCCCCGCCAGCGGCCCCACCGGCCACGCCGCCCCAGGCAGCGCCCCGGCGGCCGACGCCCAGAGCCTGGCCGAGGCCCAGCGCCGCAGCCTGGTGGTGGTGCGCGACGGTGCGGTGCGCATCGGCCTGGTGGTGGACCGCTTGCTGGGCGAACACCAGACCGTGATCAAGCCGCTGGCCGGCATCTTCCGCCACCTCAAGGCACTGGCCGGCTCCACCATCCTCGGCTCGGGCGATGTGGCCCTGGTGCTCGACATGCCCGGCCTGATGGCGGCGGCGCTGCAGGCCAACAGCCCGGCGGCACTGCGCCGGGCCCAGGTCCACCCGAACTGATGTTTCAAAAGAGCAGTACGTGAAAAATCCGCTTCGCTCCATGACCCTGTGGCAAAAGTTCAGCGCCATTGCTGCGCTGACAGCGCTGATGTGCGCGATGCCGTTGGTGCCACTGCTGCAGTCCAAATCCGAGGCGATCGAGGTCGCGCGGGCCGAGGCCGCCGGCATTGCACCCCTGCAACTGGCCATCGGCCTGCAACTGCAACTGCAAACCCACCGCGGACTGACCGGTATGGTGCTCAACGGCAGCAGCTCGGCCGAACCCGACCGCGCCAAGCGGCAAGCCGAGATCAATGCCGGTCTGGCGCGGCTTGAAAAGTCACTCGGCGACCCGGCGAATGCAAAACCTGCGCAAGTCGTCAAGGCCTGGCAGGCCGACTGGCAGGCGCTGCAAACCGGCGTGGTCGGGCGCAGCCTCGACGCAGCCAGCAGCCATGCCGCGCACAAGGCTTTGCTCGACCGCAACCTCAAGCTGATCGAAGACATCGCCGACGCGGCCGGCCTGACGCTCGACCCGGTGGCCGAGACCTACTACCTGATGACCGCTGCAGTTGACCACCTGCCCCGCCTGGCCGAAGCCACCGGCGGTGTGCGCGGCAAGGGCTCGGCCATGCTGACCGGCAAGGAGATCAGCGCGGCAGACCGCAGCAGCATTGCCAATGACATCAGCCGTGCGCTCTACCTGCGCGACCGCGCAGCCGATCAGATCGCCAAGGCCGCAGCGCTCAGCACATCGGCCAAAGCAGCGGTTGAAGGCATAGGCGCAGCCAATGCCAGCAGTGACCGATTTTTCAAGGTGGCCCAGCAGCAATTGGTGACCGCCGAGCAACCCACCGTGTCGGTGGCGGAGTTTCGCAACCTGGCCACCGCCGCCGTCGAGGCCCAGTACAAGGCGCTTGACCAGGCCACTCGACTGCTGGAGACGATGCTTTTGGCGCGTGTCGGCGACGGCCAGACCGAACGCGCCTCCTTGCTGGCCCTGCTGAGTGCACTGGCGCTGCTGATGCTGGGCCTGGGCGTGGCCATCAGTCGCTCTGTGACCCGTCCGCTGGCGCAGGCGATGGACGCCGCCAACGCGGTGGCCGAGGGCGACCTGGGCCACCAGATCGATGCCAGCGGCAGTGACGAGGCGGCCCAGCTGCTGGCCCGCTTTGCCCAGATGCAGGCCAGCCTGCTGCAACGCCAGGCGGCCGACGCCCAGCACCTGGCCAGCACCGAGGCCAACCACCAGGCCGCGCAGCGGGCGGCGGCCGAGATCAGCGAGGCGGTGGACGGCGCCACCGAGGGCGACTTCACCCGCCGCATCGCGCTGGCCGACAAGGACGCCTTCCACGCCCAGCTGTGCGGCAAGTTCAACCAGTTGATCGACACCGTCAGCGGCACGATTGCCGAGGTCAGGGCGTCGGCAGCGCAGTTGCTGGCGGCCTCGGAGCAGGTCTCGCAGACCTCGCAGTCGCTGGCGCATTCGGCCTCGCAACAGGCCGCCGGGGTCGAGCAGACCACCGCCTCGCTGCACGAGATTTCGGCCTCGGTCAAGCAAAACGCCCAAAGCGCCACCGTCACCGACGGCATCGCCACCCAGGCCGCCAGCGAGGCCATCGAAGGCGGCAAGGCAGTGGGCCAGACGGTGGACGCGATGAGCTCGATCGCCAGCAAGATCCGGGTGATCGACGACATCGCCTACCAGACCAACCTGCTGGCGCTCAATGCCGCGATCGAGGCGGCCCGCGCCGGCGAGCACGGCAAAGGTTTTGCG
>JANYKR010000041.1 GCA_025358155.1 Betaproteobacteria bacterium | reverse complement strand
CACGGTGGTTGACCTGAGCACCGAACGTGGCACCCTGGGCACATTGAGCGTGGCGTCGGTCGCCACCGATGCCAAAGGCGTAGCCACCGCCACGCTGACAGCGTCGATTGGCGGGACGTCCGGATCGGACCGTGTGCTGGGCGTGGCCAAGCTGGGTACCACCCCCGTGCAGGGCGCGGTCAGCTTCACTGTGGCCGCAAGCGGTCCGACGGTGGCACTGAGCATTGACTCGGCGACGCTGCGTGCGTCCACCGGCGCCACCACCTTGCGAGCCGTGGTCAAAGATGCTGCAGGCAATCCGGTGCCCAACTTGCTGGTGACTTTTGCCGCCGCAGGCAAGCGTGTCACGCTGGGTGCGCCGTCCGCCAAGACCGGCGCGCTGGGCGAAGCGAGCGTCACGGCGACGGTGGTTGATCCCACCGTGACCGCTGCAGACACCCTGACCGCCAGCGCCACGGTAAGCGGGGTGGATGTGCAGAGTTCGGTGGTGGTGCAACTGGTGGCGGACACGCCGTCAATGACCATCACCGCCAGCAGTTCCAACGTCACAGCGGCGGCGCCAGCCACGTTGTCGATTCTGGTGAAGGATGCCAATGCGGTGGCGGTTGGCGCCGGCACAGTGGTCAAGGTCAGCTCGGCATTCGGGCTGAGTACCTTCGATGCCACCACGGTCTCGACCAATGCCAATGGTGTGGCGCAGGTGGTCGTGACCCCCAAAGCGAGCAACAGCAACGGGGCTGATCAAATCATCGCCACGGCAACGGTTGGCGGTGTGGCCGTTTCAGCGCAGGTGGTGGTTCAGGTATCGACCTCGATCTTTGCCGCGCCGCCGGTGCTGTCGACCTCATTGTCTTCAAGCAACATCAGTTCAGCGACGCCGGCGACAGTGACCGCCACCTTGACGGACGGCAAAGGGCAGGGGGTGGCGGGTCAAGTCGTGACGTTCACAGTGGTTCGCGGTCTGGCAAAAACCAATATCAATACGGCGCTGACTGATGCAACGGGCAAAGCGGTGGTTATTTTGTCGCCGGCCAGTTCATCCACTGCAGGCGCAGATGAAGTGACTGCAACAGCCACGTATGCGGGCACGTCACTGCAGAGCACCAAAGGGTTTCAGATTCAATCGACCAACGTCTCGATCACCTCGTTCACCTCGGCGCTGCCCGCGCTGACGCCGCTGAGCGCGTACGGGCAAACCACCCTGACGGTCACAGTGCTTGGGGCTGCAGTGGGCTCGCCGGTCAATATCAGCGTGACCTCTTCGTGTGTCAGCCAGGGCAAAGCGACTTTGTCGCCTTCAGTTTTCACGGCGACCAGCTCAAGCGTCTTGTTGCAATACAAGGACAACGGCTGTGGCGCGCTGCAGACTGAAGACAAATTGCAGGCCAGCATCGTAGGCGGGTCAGGCAATGCTGCGCTGACGATGCTGATTGCCTCGCCTACTGCCACCAGCCTGGCATTCATTTCTGCCTCCCCTGAGATCATCTACATCAAGGGATCGGGGTTTACCGAGTCCTCAACCCTGACCTTCGAGTTGCGGGACGGCGCGGGCAATGTCTTGCCCAACCGGGTGGTTCAGCTGTCGCTGCTGACCCGTGCCGGCGGCGTGACCATGGAGGGTGGTACGGCCGATGTGTTCCAGACCACTGATGGTGCAGGGCGGGTGACTGTGCGTGTCAGCTCGGGCACGTTGCCCACCCCGATCAGGATTTCGGCGTCCTATCTGCCGCCACTGCCTGCCGGCCTTATCGCAACAGTTTCGAGTAATTTGAGTGTGGCCGTCGGCTTGCCATCACAGCTGAATTTCTCGCTATCCCAAACGACTAGGAATATCGAGGGCTTCAATATCGATGGTACTCCCAATGCCTACAACATCATCGCGTCTGACCGAAGCGGCAATCCAGTGCCTGCCGGTACATCGATCAATTTCGTGACCGAAGGCGGGCAGATCGAGCCCATCAAGCAGATACAACTGGCTTCGGGCTTGGCCCGTGCGAGTGCAGGCTTTGTTTCGTCGAGCCCGCGTCCGGCGGATGGTCGCATCACAGTGTTGGCCTACACGCTGGGCGAGGAGTCATTTATTGACCAGAATGGCAATAACAGTTATGACCCGGGCGAGCCGTTCCAGGATTTGGGCAATATCTTCAAAGACCGCTTATTCGACGGGCTGTATGACGCCAGCGTCGATGAGTACATTCCGACCAATATTGCCAATGTGGGCGCGTGTTTGACACCGGCACTGTCGGGGCCGGC
>JANYKR010000026.1 GCA_025358155.1 Betaproteobacteria bacterium | reverse complement strand
GCACGGCGTGCGGGCGCGTTTCCGCACCAGTTGTCAGGCGGCATGAGCCAGCGCGTGATGATCGCGAGGGCGTTGGCCTGCCAGCCGCGATTGCTGATCGCCGACGAGCCCACCACTGCGCTGGATGTGACGATCCAGGCGCAGATCCTGGACCTGCTGTTGGCGCTGCGGCGCGGCGCGGTGGGCGGCAGCCCTGCCGCTTTGCCCGGCACGTCCGAGCGCACTGGCGGCATGGCCTTGGTGCTGATCACCCACGACCTGGGCGTGGTGGCCGAAACCGCCGACCGGGTGGTGGTGCAGTACGCCGGCCGGCAGGTCGAGTCGGCCCGGGTCGATGCGCTGTTTGCCGACCCGCACCACCCCTACACCGCAGCACTTTTGGCGGCCCTGCCCGAGCAGGCCCACGGCAAGCGGCTGGCAGCCATCCCGGGCCTGGTGCCGGGCCAGTTTGACCGCCCGCCCGGCTGCTTGTTTGCACCGCGCTGCGCCTTTGCCACGGCACTGTGCCAGACCGCACCGCCGCCCGCCAGCGCAGCACTCGGGCTGGCGCTGTGCCACACCCCACTGCGCCAGGGCCAGCCACTGGCCGCCGCGCTGCCGGGCAGCCCGTTGGCCACCACCGAGGCGGCTTTGCTGCCGCCGATGCCATGACCGGCCCCCAGCCCGTGCTGCAAGCCGTCGATCTGCACCGCGACTACCCGGTGCGGCGCGGGCTGTTTGCAGCGCCCGCCGTCGTCCATGCGCTGGCGGGGGTGTCGTTTTCGGTGCAGGCCGGCCGCACCTTGGCGGTGGTGGGTGAATCAGGCTGCGGCAAGAGCACGCTGGCCCGCTTGCTGACCATGATCGAGGCACCGACCCGGGGCCAGTTGCTGATCGATGGCGTCGACGTTGCCGACACCGCCCGCCAGGCCGGCGCCGACGCCGCCAGCCAATCCCGCTTGCGCCGAGCGGTGCAGATCGTGTTCCAGAACCCCTACGGCTCGCTCAACCCGCGCCAGACCGTGGGCGCAGCGCTGATGGAGCCGCTACAGGTCAACGGCGTTACCGACGCCACCGAGCGCGAACAGGCCGCCCGCGCGATGCTGCGCCAGGTTGGGTTGCGCGAAGAGGGCTTTGGCCGCTGGCCGCACATGTTCTCGGGCGGCCAGCGCCAGCGCATCGCCATTGCCCGGGCGCTGATGCTCAAACCCCGGGTGCTGGTACTCGACGAGCCGGTCTCGGCGCTGGACGTGTCGATCCGCGCCCAGGTACTCAACCTGCTGGTCGATCTGCAGCAAGCCATGGGTGTGGCCTATGTCTTCATCTCGCACGACCTGGGCGTGGTGCGCCACGTTGCCGACGAGGTGATGGTGATGTACCTGGGCAAGGTGGTCGAGCACGGCCCTAGGGAGGCCATCTTCGGCAACCCGCAGCACCCCTACACCCAGGCGCTGATGTCGGCCACGCCTACCGTCAACCCGGCGCTGCGGCGCCAGCGCATCCTGTTGCAGGGCGAGTTGCCGTCGCCGATCAACCCGCCCAGCGGCTGCGCCTTCCACACCCGCTGCCCGATTGCCGAGGCGCGCTGCCGCGTCGAGACGCCACAGCTGGCGCCAGCCGGGGCGCAGGCGGTGGCCTGTCTGCTGGTGCCGGCCGTCGGCGCCACCGAAGCAGCCAACGCTGCGCTACTTCAAACGCCGTGACACCAGGCCCGAGACCCGCCGCAGCAGCCACCTCGGCAGCAAGCGGCCACCAGCAGTCGCCGCCCGGTTGACCAGCCCCGGCACGGCGATCACGTCGCCGCGCATGCAGGCCGCAAAACCCTCGGCCGCCACAGCGGCCACGTCGCCCACCAGCACCGCTGGCAGCGCTGCCAGCGCCGTGTTCGCTTCGGCGGCCTGGCGCAGCATCGGCGTGGCGGTGATGCCCGGGCACAGCGCCGTGATCGTCACGCCGCTGCCCTGCCATTCTTCGGCCAATGATTCGGTCAGCGACAGCACGTAGGCCTTGGTGGCGGCGTAAACCGCCAAGGTCGGCACCGGCTGGAAGGCCGCGATCGAGGCCACGTTGAGCACCCTGCCGTGCCCCCGCAGCAGCATCGCCGGCGCAAAAGCCGCGAGCATCGCCGTCAGCCCCTCCACATTCAGGTCCACCATGGCCGCCTGACGGCCCGCCGGCATGGCTGAAAAATCGCCCTGCGCCAGCACACCCGCGCTGTTGACCAGCACATCCACCACCAGCCGCTTGCGGCGCAGCCGGGTGGCGAGGCCAGCGGCAGCGCCGGGCACCGCCAGATCGGCCGCCAGCACCTGAACGGCCACCGAGTGCGTCTGGCGCAGCCGTTGGGCCAGTGCCTCCAGCAGGTCGACGCGGCGCGCCACCAGCACCAGGTCATGGCCGGCGGCCGCAAAACAGCCAGCCAGCGCCTCGCCGATGCCCGACGAGGCGCCGGTGATCAGCGCACAAGGAGCGGCGGGTCGATCAGCAGGCGGTCTGGCCATGGTTCACTCGGATGGTGAGGTGGGTGAAGACAGCGCGGCGGCGTCGCCAGCCACCGCGCCACTGCCCGGCGGCAACAGCCGGATACGCGTGCCAGCCAGGCTCACCACCTGTCCAGCGCGCAGCTTGGCGGTCTTGCGCAACTCGTCGCGGCCGTCCACCTGCACCTTGCCTTCGGCCACCATGGTCTTGGCACCGCCGCCGCTCATGGCCAGCCCGGTGGCCTTGAGCAGCCGGTCCAGCGTGATGAACTCACCGCGCAATTCGAAGGGGATGATCTGCATGCTGGATGGCGCTCAATTCAAACCGCCATTGTGCCCGGCAGGTCGGGACAGCGGCCGTGGCAGACTGCCCGGCATGTCCGACACCCCAACCTGCCCCACCAGCCCTGCAGCCGAGCGCAACAAGCACGCCATCCTGGCGGCGCTGCAAGACCTGCTGCCTACTTCGGGGCGATTGCTGGAAATTGCCGCCGGCACCGGCCAGCATGCAGTTTTTTGCGCCGCCGGCCTGCCCGGCTGGCAGTGGCAGCCCAGCGACCCCGATCCTGCGGCGCTGCTGGCCATCGCGGCCTGGGCTGCAGCGCATCCGAGCCCGGGGCTGCTGCACGCGCTGCAAATCAACGTGCTGGTCGAGCCCTGGCCGGCCAGGCTGGGCCATGCCGGCGCCAACTGGGACGCCCTGTACTGCGCCAACATGCTGCACATCGCCCCCTGGGCCTGCTGCGCCGCCCTGATGTGCGGTGCCGCTGGCCTGCTCACCGAGCAGGGCCAACTGATCTTGTATGGCCCGTACCGGGTCCAGGGCGAGCCCACCTCGCCAGGCAACCAGGCCTTCGATGTCGACCTGCAGGCCCGCAATCCAGCCTGGGGCCTGCGCTGGCTGCACGACATCGTAGAACAGGCAGCCGGCGTTGGCCTGCACCTGAGTGAACGGCGCGCCATGCCGGCCAACAACCAGATCCTGGTCTTTCGGCGCAGGGCTGGCGCTGCCTGAACCCTGCGCGATGGCCGACCTGCCCAGAACCCACCCGCTCACAAGCGGCTTCGTTGCCACGCAGGGTCATCCGGGCAGCGGCCCAAAATTCAACCCCGCCAAATCGCGATGGCCCGGAACCCCGGGGCGGGGGCGACAGTCTTACCCTGAGCACTTCCATCGCCAAGTGGCGCCTTCGAAAGGACCAACATGAGCCGCCGAATTCACATCACGTTGACTGCACTGGCCTCGTTGTTGTCCGGTCTGGCCCAAGCCGGCACGGTTGAAGTCAGCTTTGTCCAGCCTGAGCGCTACACCGACGCCGGCCGGGGTCTTGACGCTGAGGCCACGCGCCAGACGCTGGACCACCACCTGCAGGCGCTTTGCCAGGCCGGCCTGCCGGCGCAGCAGCGGCTCAAGATCGAGATTCTCGACATCGATCTGGCGGGCGAAACCCGGCCCATGCTCAACCTCGCCAGTGAGCTTAGGGTGGTCAAGGGCCGCGCCGATTGGCCGCGCATCCACCTGCGCTACGTCTTGAGCGATGGCGAGCAAACCCTGAGCAGTGGCGACGAATCGGTCTCTGACATGGCCTACCTGATGCGCAGCGCAGTCACCGACCGGAACGGCGCTTTGCCCTACGAGCGGCGCATGTTGAGCGACTGGTTCCGCAACCGCTTCGGGCCCGCAGCCGCAAAAAACTGAACCCAGTGCGGCGCTGGCTTCAACGGCGCGGCTTGCGCTTGCCCGCCACAGGCTGCAACGCTTCGTGCAGTGCCAAATACTCGAGGCTCAGTTTGTGGCGGGCATCCAGGTGGATCATCGGCAAGGATTGCTCGTGCGACTCCTTGATCTTCACGCTGGCACTCAGGTAGGGCTGCAGCACTGGCAGGCCTTCATCAATCAACTCCTGCACCAGGCGCTGTGGCAGGTTGGCTCGGGGCTGGAACTGGTTGACGACAATGCCCGTGACCACCAGATCGGGGTTGTGATCGGCCCGGATCTCTTGCACGCTGTCCATCAGCGAGTACAGCGCCCGACGCGAGAAATCGTCGCAGTCAAACGGGATCAGGCAGCCCTGCGCCGCAATCAGCGCAGAACGGGTGTAAAAGTTGAGCGCCGGCGGGGTGTCAATGTAGATCCGGTCGTAACCCTCCAGCGACGCCAGTGCATCGCGCAACTTGTAGAGTTTGTAGCGCGACTCCAGCTTGCTGTGCAATTCCTCCAGCCGCGGGCTGGACGGCAGAACGTGCAGATTCTCGAACGGCGTGGCGGTGATGAACGCTTCCGCGCCCTGGTTGCGCAGCGTGAACTTCAGCGTCTGGTCAAACAACTCGGCCGCTGTGTCGCGGGCTTCGTCCGCCCCGGCACCCAGCAGGTAGCGCGTCGAGTTGCCCTGCGGGTCCAGGTCGATCACCAGGGTACGCAGGCCCCGCGACGCGCTGATGGCCGCCAGGTTGCAGGTGATGGTGGACTTGCCAACCCCACCTTTTTGATTGAAGACAACATAGCGCATGGCCCAAAAAACCTCGCAGTCAATTGCCCGCCGGTTGGGCTGCTACGCGCATTTTGCACTGCAGCATCCGGCAGGACTTGAGCGTCGCCGACAAATGGCAGACCCAAGCCCTGCTTTTTGTCGCATCGCTGTCACGCCACCCGGCCATACTCTGTCTTGTCTTGGCGACAACCGACCGCACCAATGGGCGGGCTACCGGAACCCGTAACCGGCGCCAACACAACCGGTCTTGGGTACTTGCTGCCCTGCCCGTCAGCAAGGGCCACCTCGGTGGCCCTTGGCTTTTGAGGTGACCTGATCCGATCAGGGCACGGGCTGGTACCGATTGCCGGCGGCCTTGTAGCGCTGAACGGCCTGCTTCAAGTCGGTGTACTCTTCGCAGCCGAAGGTGCAGGCCTTGTCCAGCGCAGCCAGGCGCTGTTCGGCCAGCGGCAGGTCGCCCTTCATCAGCGCCAACTCACCCGAATACTCCAAGGCACCGCGGTGTGCGGGCGCAATGCGCAAGGCCTCCCGGTAGTGCACATCGGCACCGTCCAGGTTGGGCGGCGACCCTTTGCGCAAGCTGTAACCCATCAGGTTGTGCCAGTCGGCGTTGCCAGTGGCGTTGATGCGTTTCAGCTCGGCAATCGCCTCTGCCCAGCGGCGCGCAGCCACCTGGGTACGCGCCGCAGCCAGCGCGTCCGGGGCCTGCGCTGTGCCGCCGCCTGAATCAGCCGCCCGCACGGGTGGCACTGCGAGAAAGGCAACAACGGCAACCAGCGCCCACCCGGCCGCCAGGCCATGGCGAAGGCTGCGCGCAACAGGATTGGGCAAAACAAGCAATGCGGACATCACGACCCCGGTAGTTCAACCACATTTTGACAGCGCAATCGCTGCAGGCAGGTCAATGCCGCGCATGACCTCTGTCGGCAACGACGGATGCCTTATGCTCCGGTTCAGTTTCGATGCGCGACCGGCGCGTGTCAGCCACTCAAGGAGCACCGCATTGGCGACCCCGAATTACTCATACGAAAAACGCCAGCGTGAACTGGCCAAAAAACGCAAGAACGAAGAGAAACTGCAGAAAAAGAAACAAGGTCCGGGAGCGGACGGCGCAGAGCAGGGCCACGAACCCGCTGCTGCAGAGCCCACCCAGACCGGAACGCCCCCACCCGCTGTCGGTTGATCGGGCCAAAAGCCTGCGCGCGGGCACCTGGCGGCGCAGGCCCGCCGGCTCTGGTCCCGGCGCTTTGCCGCAATCTCGGTCAGCGCAGGGCGAAAAAAAACCGCAACCTCTGCAGGTGCGGTTTTTTGTTTTGCAAGACCCGTAGACCTTGACTGACTGAAGCAGGCCAAGCCTGCTCAGCGATTACAGCGGGCGAATGTTCGCCGCTTGCAGGCCCTTGGGGCCTTGCTTTACTTCAAATTCAACGCGCTGGTTTTCAGCCAGGCTGCGAAAGCCGCCGTTGTTGCGGATTTCGCTGAAATGAGCGAAGAGATCCTTGCTGCCGTCTTCAGGTGTGATGAAGCCGAAGCCCTTGCCATCGTTGAACCATTTGACGACGCCAGTTTGGGTAGTGCTCATGGAGATGTTCCTTTTGAGTCTGTTGATAAAAAATTGCCACCGTGCTGGCTTGCGCCCACACGGACAGAGACACTCAAGAAACGTCGAACCGGGAGTTCAAACCTGAACGGGCCTTCTGAGATCTTGTCGCCAAGGCGATTTGATGACATCAGGCGGTACGGGAGTAAGACCTTGTGGAAACGGCCTCGTGCATGTCTGTACCCATACTGTACCAGCTATTGGCCACGCGGGCGATACAGGCAAGGGCTTGAACCCTGACGATCTCTAGAGGCAGGTCTCCAGCCTACGCGGGCATCACCCCCTTGGCTAAGATACTTTGGCTGCCCCGCTCCGGGTCGGCATCGCAGCGACGGAGACAAAAAGCATGGCGCAGGAGTTCGACTACGTGGTGATCGGCGGTGGTTCGGCCGGTTGTGTCTTGGCATCGCGCCTGAGCGAGGATCCGTCGGTGCAGGTGGTGCTACTGGAGGCCGGCGCTGCCGACACCAGCGTCTTGATCCATTGCCCGGCAGGGCTGGCACTGATGGCCAAACAAAAGGGCCTGAACTGGGGCTTCGAGACTGTGCCCCAGCCGGGCCTGGGCGGGCGGCGCGGTTACCAGCCGCGTGGCAAGGTGCTGGGCGGGTCGAGCTCGATCAATGCCATGATCTACCTGCGGGGTCAGCAGGCCGATTACGACGGCTGGGCGACAGAGGGCAATCCGGGCTGGTCGTTTGATGAGGTGCTGCCCTACTTCAAGCGCGCCGAACACAACACCCGCGGCGCCGATGCTTGGCATGGCACGGGCGGACCGCTTCAGGTGCAAGATCTCAGCCAACCCAACCGCTGCTCAGCCCTTTTTGTCGACGCGGCGCGGCAGGCGGGTCATGCGCTCAACCCCGACTTCAATGGCGCGAGCCAGGAAGGTGTCGGGCCGTACCAGGTGACCCACCGCAACGGTGAGCGCTGCAGCGCTGCCAAGGCCTACCTGACGCCTGCGCTGGGCCGCAGCAATCTGACAGTGATCACCGGCGCGCAAGCGAGCCGCATCGTGTTCGAGGGCCGGCACGCCGTGGGTGTCGAGTATCTGCAAGGCGGCAGCACCCAGCGGGTGATGGCCCGCGCCGAAGTGCTGCTGGCGGCTGGCGCG
This sequence comes from Betaproteobacteria bacterium, assembly GCA_025358155.1. Taxonomy (GTDB): domain Bacteria; phylum Pseudomonadota; class Gammaproteobacteria; order Burkholderiales; family Burkholderiaceae_C; genus Pseudaquabacterium. The sequence goes on along the minus strand of JANYKR010000026.1, from coordinate 13,388 downwards.
CTGCAGTCGCCCCAATTGCTGATGCTGAGTGGTGTGGGCCCGGCAGCCAAGCTGAATGCGTTGGGCATCCCGGTGTTGCACAACCTGCCCGGGGTCGGTGCCAACCTGCACGACCATGTCGATGTGGTGCAGGTGATGGACGCCCCCCGCGTTACCGAGTTGTTTGGTCTGTCGTTTGCCGGCCTGCGCAACGCGGTCGGCGGCATCTTGGAATGGCGCAAGCACCGCAGCGGCATGTTGACCACCAATTTTGCCGAGGCTGGCGGTTTTATCCGAAGCTCGCTCCAGCAAACCGCGCCTGATTTGCAACTGCACTTCGTGATCGGGAAGCTGGTGAACCACGGCCGCACCACGGTGTTCGGTCACGGGTACTCGTGCCATGTCTGCCTGCTCAACCCCGAGAGCCGGGGCAGCGTGACGCTGGCCAGCGCCGACCCGATGGCTGCGCCGTTGATCGACCCGGCGTTTTTTACCGCAGCCGCAGACCTGGACCGCATGGTCGCGGGCGTCAAGCTGATGCGGCACATTCTGAAGCAGCCGGCCCTGACCGGCCTGGGCGGGCGGGAGTTGGCGAGTTCGGCTGGCGCCCGGACCGACGAGCAGATCGCCGCCTTCATCCGCCAGTACGCCGACACGATCTACCACCCGGTCGGCACCTGCAGGATGGGCCCGGGCCCGGGCGATGTGGTGGACGCCCGCCTGCAAGTCCAGGGCCTGCAGGGCCTGCGGGTGGTGGACGCGTCGATCATGCCGCGCATCACTTCGGGCAACACCAACGCGCCGACGATCATGATTGCCGAGAAGGCCAGCGACCTGATCAAGGCGGCTGCGCGCGGCGCCTGACCAAGCCCGCAGCAGAAAGCTCAGCACGCAAAGCCGAAATCTGCCACAATGCTGGATGACGCGGAGCCAGCTCCGCGTTATTCGTTCATCTCCCTGACCCTCATCGAGCCGGGCCCTGCAGCCAACACAGCAGGGACTCAAACCGCGTCTCGAGTCCTGGTTGGCGGCGATGCCGTCGCTTCAGGACGTTTTGGGCACGAAACCGCAAGCACTTTCGGCACAGCCGGGTCGCTTGGGTTGCCCCACCCTTCCAAAGAAGTGCGACCCCACTGCGGTCGTCCGTGATCCCCATCGCGGCGCCGTGGCTGTGCCTGAGTGTGGCCAAAAGCCACCGAGGCTAGCCTTGCCTGACTGAAAGTTGCTCCCATGAGTTTTGATCTTGTCAACGAACCCGCGCTCGACGCCATCCTCGCCATCGCCGAGGTCACCGAGGCTACCGAGGTTCTGACGCCTACGCCCGCCGCAAAGCCCCACGCGCAAGCCGGCGATGCCTTCACCGCCCTGGGGCTGTCGCAGGAGATCGTCAAGGCGATCACCCACGCCGGCTACCCCAGCCCAACCGACGTGCAAGCCCGCGCCGTGCCCGCCGCCCTGACCGGCAGCGACCTGTTGGTGTCGTCGCAGACCGGCAGCGGCAAGACCGCCGCCTTTGTCTGGCCGGCGCTGCAGCGCATCCTCGATGCCCGCAACGACCCGGCCAAGAAGCGCGCCAAGGGCCAGGCCCAAGGCCCGCGCATTCTCGTGCTGGCACCCACCCGTGAGCTGGCCCAGCAGGTCTCCAAGGCCTGCTCGGTCTACGGCTACGGCGTGTCCGGCCTGAAGGTTGCGCACGTGGTCGGCGGTGTGCCGTACCAGGCCCAGCTCAAGGCGCTGCGTGCGCCGCTGGACGTGCTGATCGCCACCCCGGGCCGATTGCTCGACCTGATGAACTCCGGCGCTGCGGTGCTGGCGCAGGTTGAGATGCTGGTGCTCGACGAAGCCGACCGCATGCTCGACATGGGCTTCATCGACGACATCACCACCATCGCGCAGAGCCTGCCCGAAGCGCGCCAGACTTTGATGTTCTCGGCCACCTTTGCGGGCAACGTCGGCCACCTGGCGCAGCAGCTCACCCGTGAGCCCAAGCGCATCAGCGTGGACAACCACACCGACACCCACGCCGCCATCGAGCAGCGCCTGCACTGGGCCGACAGCATGCACCACAAGCATGCCCTGCTCGAACAGTTGCTGACCGACAAGGACATGGACCAGTGCCTGGTCTTCACCAGCACCCAGCGTGATGCCGACGAAGTGGCGCACAAGCTGGCGCAGATCGGTCATGCCGTGGCCGCGCTGCACGGTGGCATGCCGCAAGGCCGCCGCAACCGCGTGCTGCAAGACCTGCGCAACCGTCACCTGCGGGTGTTGGTGGCGACCGACGTCGCGGCCCGCGGCATCGATGTGCCGACCATCAGCCATGTGATCAACCACGGCCTGCCGATGAAGCCGGAAGACTACATCCACCGTATCGGCCGCACCGGCCGTGCAGGTCGCAATGGCCTGGCGATCACGCTGGCCGAGCGCCGCGACGTGGGCATGATCCGCCGCATCGAGCGCTTTACCACCCAGACCATCGCGGTGGCGGTGGTGCCGGGCCTGGAGCCCAAGTACACCGCGCCGACCATGAGCGGCCCGAGCGGCAGCGGCTTTGGCGGCAAGCCGGGCTTTGGCAGCCGCGGCCGGCCCAGCTTTGGCGGCCCGCGTGCCGACCGTGGCGGCGACCGTGCCAGCTACGGCGGTGGCGGTGCCGGCGGCTACGGCGCAGACCGCCGTCCGGCAGGTGGTTTTGGTGGCGGCGACCGCCCGAGCTTTGGCGGCGGCGATCGTCCGAGCTTTGGCGGCGGCGATCGTCCCAGCTACGGCGGTGCTGACCGTGGCAACTTGGGTGGCGGCGACCGGGGCAACTTCGGTGGTGGCTCGTTCCGCCCCGATGACTCACGCCCACAGGGCGGTCACCGTGACGCCGGCCATTCGCAAGGCGGCTTCCGTGACGCCGGCCGGCCGCAAGGCGGGTTCCGCGACGCGGCCCCGCGTGACGGCGCACCGCAAGGTGGTTTCCGCGAAGGTGGCTTTCGCAACGACAGCCGCAGCCAGGCGCCGCGCGGTGCGGGCGGCCCCGGCAGTTTTGGCGGCGCTGACCGTCCGGACCGCCCGGCCTTTGGTGCCAAGCCCGGTTTTGGCCCGAAGCGCGGTCCGCGTTAAGAGTTTGATCGCTGCGGCCGGTCAGCAGTCAAGCTGAACCGCCTGCAGCGGCGCACCGGTGGCGGCATCCGTCACCACCACCAGAAGCCGGGCCTTGTGCCCGGCTTCGCCGTTGTGGGCTGCCGCCAATTTGATGCTCTGGGTGGCACCATCGACTGCAGCCCAGTCGGCTACGCGCTGGTACTGGCGCACCACATGGTCGTGATGCAGGCGCGCGCCCTGGTTTTCACCGGCGGCCACGGCGGATTGGTGATCGTCCTCCAGCAGCGCCCACCACAAGCCCAGCCGGGCGGGTGCGCCGCGCCCGGCTGCGACCGTCACGCTCACCTGCTGCGCGTCCTGGCGCTGCAGGCCGACCTGTACCACCGCCAGCTTGTCGAGCGCGGGCAGCGTTGCGCTGCCCCGCCAGTCGCGGCCATTGACCAGCACCTGCGGCGTGTAGCTGAAGCCGGCCCCTGAACTGCGCTGCTGCTCGGCCTGGCGCGCGGTATGGCGGGCACTGCCAAAGCGGTCCACCCAGCCCAGACGGTCCCAGTAGTCGACATGAAAGGCCGCCGCCAACACCTCGGGTCGGCCTTTGAGGCTTGACAGCCAACGGTCGGCCGGCGGGCATGAGCTGCAGCCCTCCGAGGTGTAGAGCTCGACCAACTGCACCTGGCGCGCCGGGGATCGGGCTTGGCAGGTCAGCGGGGACGCAGCCGACTGGGCCTGCAGTGGCGGTACGGCCGCCAACAGCAGGCACAGCAGGACCGCGACGCGGGGCAGATTGAAATCAAAAATGGCGTTCATTCCGCTGTGTCGCTGCGGTGTGCCCCAACTTACAGGCCGGCTCAGGGCTTGGCCGGGGACGGCGGCGGCGGGGTGGCCGGTGGCGCAGCTGCAGCCGTGCTAGCCGCCAACTCGGCCGCCGACCCGGTTGCCGACTCGGCCGACTCAGCCGCCTGCTCGGCTTGGCGCCGGGCCAGGGCGATGGCTTGCAGCTGGCGCAAATGCAGCTCGACGTTGGAGCGCCGGAACGGGCTCATCACCAGCACGTCGGCAGCGATGCCCTTGGCCTGCAGCCTGTCCGACAGCTTGAGGCCGGCCGACGGGTCGCCGCCCAGGGCCATCACCACCTCATCGGCGAACAAGTCAGCACCACCCACCAAGCCGTCGACCTGGATCGTGCGCTGGGTCTGTGCCTCCACCGCCGACAGCACGGTGCCGGCGCCAGGCACGGCAAGGGCCAGCACCTTGCCGATCAGGAAGGCATTGGCAGTGTTGTCGGACGAACGCTGCCGCAGCACCCCGCCCTCGCTGGCCAGAAAATAAGTGCCAAAGGCTGCCAGCCAGCGCCGCTCGTCGGTGCTGCGCGCCTCCAGCAGTGCGTTGCCGGGGATCTTGCTGCGCCGGCCGTCTTCACGCAGAAAGTTCTGCGGTTCGTTGTCAAAAGCGGTGGCGGTGACCGTTCCCGCACAGCCGGTCTGGGTGCTGACCTTGACTTGCCGGCCGCCCTCTAGCGTCAGCGTCATCGATGAGTCGGCGTTGGCTTCCTCCCTGGCCTGGTGCATCACGCTCCAGAAGGCCTGGTCGTCCACCGCCATCGCGCCGCCGCCACGCAACACCGCTGTGAGCTCGATCTTGGTGCCGGGCGCCGGCAGCGGCCGCTGGTTGACCGCCAGCACCCGTTGGCCGAGCTTGAGCTCGTCGGCCGCGCCCTCGTCGAGCCAGGCGATGCGCCAGTGCTCGTCCATCCCGGTGGCCTGGGTGAACAAGGCCTGCTGCTGCGCCGACAAACCCTGGCGCACCGAGCGCACCGACCAGAGCACCAGCGGCTCGATCTCGGTGGTGTCGTCGCACAAGGGCTCGGCGCCCCAGGCGACATGGATCGCGGCCTCGCGGAATGCGATCTCCCGGGTATAGCCGTCCTTGAAACGCTGTCGGTCGAACTCGTCGCTGAACTCACCCGCCAGCGCAACGGGTACGGCCAGCAGCAGCAGCAGCAAACCCGCCAAGCGGGAGGGCAAACAAGGCCATCGAGTGCAAAAGGGCATGGTCAAAGTATGCATGCCCCGCGCCGGCGCTGGCGGGCGGCTTGGCGCTATGCTGGCGCCCCTTCGTGGTGCAGCACCGGCTTGCCGCGCTGCGCCACCCGTTCCCGCTCGACAGGCTTGCTGCCTGCACAAACCCCACAGCGCCCATGGCTGGCATTCACATCGTCGATATCGAGTCGGCCATCAACTGGTGGCGCGACCGCTCGCCCTCGCCGGACGGCATCCGGGCCTGCGGCGAGGTGCTGGCCTTGGCCGAGGTCTATGGCCTGCTGGTCTACTACCACGAGCCGCTGGCCGACGAGGCCTCGATGCCTCCCGCTGCCCTGGCGGCCTGGCTGGCCTGGTACGTCCAGACGCCCGATGCGCCTTGCATCGCGATCTGCTCGACCGCGCAAGGCGACGCCCTGTGCAAGGGCTGCGGCCGCACCGAGCACGAGGTGCAGCACTGGCCTGGCATGAGCCCGGCCGAGAAGCGCGTGGTCTGGCGCCGCATCACCCAGGAGGGGACCGCCTGGCGTTTCAACCGCTATGCCGAGCGGGCCCGGGGCGACGCTGGCTTGCCGGCCGCTGCGGCCAGGCCCGACCCTGGCGCCGGAGCCAACGGCCTCGCCAGCACATTCAGCGGCCCCGGCCAATGAACAGCCTGGGCGCAAATGTGCGCCGCATCGTGCCATTGGCCTGGCCTGTATTTGTGGGCCAGGTGGCGGTGCTGGGATTTGGCACCATCGACACCGTGCTGGTGGCGCGCCACTCGTCCACCGACCTGGCCGCACTGGCGGTGGGCGGGGCCAGTTACATCACGGTGTTCATCGGGTTGATGGGCATGGTGCTGGCCGTCAGTCCCATCGTCGGCCAGCTGTTTGGCGCCCAGCGTTTGCGCGAGGCCGGCCACCAGGCCTGGCAGGCCTTGTGGCTGGCACTGGGGCTGGCCTTGTTGGGCAGCACACTGCTGGTGTTTCCCGAGCCCTTCCTGGCGCTGGCACAGGCCAGCCCGGCGGTGGCCGAGAAGGTGCGCGCTTACCTGCTCGGTCTGGCGCTGGCGCTGCCAGCCTCGCTGCTGTTCACGGTGTACCGGGGCTTCAACGTGGCCGTGTCACGGCCCAAGGCGGTGATGGTGCTGCAGCTTGGCGGGCTGGCGTTGAAGGTGCCGTTGTCGATGGCCCTGGTGTCGGGCTTGCCCGCGCTGGGCCTGCCGGCGCTGGGCGTCGCAGGCTGCGGCATTGCCACCGCAGTGGCGATGTGGTCGCAACTGTGCGTGGCCGCGCTGGTGGTGCGGCGTGATCCGTTCTACCAGCGCTTTGCGTTGACCGCGCCGGGGCAGCGTGCGCCGCACCGGGCCTCGATGGGCGCCATGTTGCGCCTGGGTTTGCCGATCGGGCTGACGATCCTGGTCGAGGTGACCGGCTTTGCGTTCATGGCGATCTTCATTTCCAGGCTCGGTGAGACGGTCGTGGCTGGGCACCAGATCGCCACCAATCTGGTGTCGCTGCTGTTCATGCTGCCGCTGGGCTTGTCCAACGCCACCGGCACGCTGGTGGCCCAGCGCATCGGCGCGGGTGACTTGCGCGACGCCAGCCGGCTGGGCTGGCACGGATTGCAGTTTGCGATGGTGGTGGCGCTGGCGGTGGGAACGCTGGTGTTTGTGGCCCGGGCCGAGGTGCTGCGGCTCTACACCGACAACCCGGCCGTGCTGGCAGCCGCCCTGCCGCTGCTGGCCTGGGTGGCGCTGTTCCATACGGCCGACGCGGCCCAGACAATGGCCGCATTTGTGCTGCGGGCCTGGCGCATCGCCACTGTGCCGATGCTGATCTTTGTGCTGGCGCTGTGGGGCGTGGGCCTGGGCGGCGGCTACACCCTGGCTTTTGTTGCGGGCGACCGGCTGCCCGCAGGCTGGCAAGGGGCGCAGGGCTTCTGGATTGCCTCGACCACCGGCTTGACACTGGCTGCAGTGTTGCTGATCGCGCTGCTGGCCTGGGTGCTGCGCCAGCAGCACATCGCCGAGGAGATCAAGCCGCAGGCGGGCCGATCCGAGAAACGGCTGCCGACAGCACCGGCAGCAGCGGCGGGTCCACCGGCAGCCTGAAGACAAAACAACTGCCCCCGCCCTGGCGGGCTTCACAGTGCACCGTGCCGCCGTGGCGCACGGCGATCTGGCGCACCAGGCTCAGGCCGAGGCCTACGCCGCCCTCATGCTCGGCATGGCCGGGCAGGCGGAAGTAGGGCTCGAAGATGCGCTCGCGCAAGTCCGGCGGCACGCCCGGCCCCCGGTCACAGACCCGCAACTGCAACACCGCAGGCGTGGCCATCGACATCAGCACGCTGATCTCACCACCGCCGTAGCGGCGGGCGTTTTCCAACAGGTTGCGCAGCGCCCGGCGCAGCAAACGCTCGTTGCCGGCCACCTGCCACTGGCGGGCCTCGCCCAGCGCCTCGACCTCGGCACCCACCCGCGCAGCCTCCTCGGCGGCCAGGCCCAGCAGGTCGAGCGGCGCGCCCGGCGCCACACTGGGGCTGGCGTCGAGCCGGCTGGCCAGCAAGACGTCGTCGACCAGGGCATCGAGCTCGGCCACGTTGGTGTCGATCTCGCGGCGCAAGCGCTCGCGCTGCACCTGCGTCGGGTCTGCGCTGGCGCCTGCGGCGGTGGCACTGCCGGGGTCTGTACGCCGCGAGGCCGGCAATTCGGCGTACATCGCCACGGCCATCTTCAGCCGCGCCAGCGGTGAGCGCAACTCATGGCTGGCATTGGCCAGCAGGTTCTGGTGGCTGCGCACCAGGGTCTCGATGCGGCCTGCGGCCTGGTTGAAGGTGGCGGCCACTGCGGCCACTTCGTCGCGGCCGGAGGCATCCACGCGTTGCGCCAGATCACCCGCGCCAAAGGCTTCGACGCCGTGCTTGAGACTCTCCAACCGGCGCGTCAAACGCCGCACCACCGGGTAGGCACCGGCGGCCACCGCGACAAACAGCAGCGCCACCAGGATCAAGGGCGCCAAGGCCTGCGGCAAGCCAAACGGCAAATCGGGCAGGTGACCCGGAAACGGCAGCAATCCAGCCGACCCCGAACCGCGTAACCGTTCTCCGAGGGCCGGACCGGGAGCTTGCTCACCGAGCAGCGGGCCGCGCGCTGCCGGCAGCGACATCGGGCCACGTTCGCCCCCGCGCCAGCCCATCATCTCGTCGCGCGGCATGCCCTCGCTGCCGGGCCGGCGCATGAATCGCCGGCCCAGCCACAGCGTGCGGCCGTCATCCAGCCGCACCGCCGTGGCACGCGGTCCGCCCTCTGACTCGCGCTGCAGGTAGCTGGCAGAGGCGGCGATGCGCTCGCCGCGCCGGTCGTCCAGCGCCAGCGGCACCCGCAGCCGGGCCGACCAGTCGCGCAGCGCTTCGGCCTGCTCGGCGCTGGGCGCATCAGCCGTGGGCAGGGCCCGCTGCACCAGCTCGGCCCAGGCTGTCACCCGCTCGGTGGCAGCGGTCTCGAACCGGCTGCGCTCTTGATCGACATGGCGCTGCCACATCCAGCCCGAGACCAGCGCAAACAGCGCCAACGCGGCCACCACCGTGAGCCAGATGCGCAGGTACAGCGATTTCAAGCGGGCAGGCCCGCGCCTGGGTGGCCCCTGCCCGGGCGACAGGTCGGTGGCGGGTTCATTCGTCGGCGTCTTGCTTGCGCGCAAACACGTAGCCCGAGCCGCGTACCGTCAGCACCCGCTTGGGCAGCTTGGGGTCGTCCTCGATGCAGGCGCGGATCCGCGACACATGAACGTCGATGCTGCGGTCAAACGCCTCCATCGCGTGGCCCTTGAGCGCATCCATGATCTGGTCGCGGCTTAGCACGCGGCCGGCGCCTTGAGCCAGCACCACCAGCAAATCAAACTGGTGGCCGGTCAGGTCACACGGCTTGCCGTCGATGCGGGCCTGGCGGGCGCCCAGGTCGATCTCCAGCCGGCCAAAGCGCATCAACTCATCGGCCATCGGATCGGGCTGGGCGCGCCGCAGCAAGGCCTTGATGCGCGCCAGCAACTCGCGGGCCTCGAAGGGTTTGGCCAGGTAGTCGTCGGCGCCCAACTCCAGGCCCAGCACCCGGTCCAGCGGCTCACCGCGTGCGGTCAGCATCAGCAAGGGCAGGCGCTTGAGCCGGGCATCGGCGCGCAGCTCGCGCGTCAGGTCCAGGCCATCGCCGTCAGGCAGCATCAGGTCGAGCACTAGCGCGTCGTAGTGCTGGCCGCGCAACTGCTCCCGCCCGGCCGCCAAGGTACCCGCCACATCCACCTCATGGCCATTGGCACGCAAGTAGTCGCCCACCATGGCGGTGAGGCGGGTGTCGTCATCGATCAGCAACAGCCTGGTCGTCATGTCGGCAGTTCTGTGGGCATTGCCGCTGCGCCGTGTAGAAGCCGTGCGACAGGGGCCCTGCGGGCGCCCATCGGTCAGCTCTTGGGCTCGATAGCCTGGCGTTCACGGTGGTGGCGGTCCATCATGTCGCGCCGGGTCTTCATGCGCTCGGCCAGCTTTTGGCGCTGCTCGGGTGTCAACACCGCGCCCACGTCCAGCATCACTTGCAGGTGGCGCTTGCTGGCGGCGTCGTGGCGGGCCTCCATTTTTTGGCGCAGGCTTTCGGCGGCGGCGGCATCAATCTGCGGCGCGGACATCAGTGCCAGCATCTGCTGGTGCAACTCCAGCCCGCCAGCGCGCTGCTTGAGCTGGTCATCCTGGGCCGCTTTGAGGATATCGCGCACCTTGGCCTTTTGCTCGGCGCTGGCCCCCGCGGCTGCCAGCATGCGCTCGGACATCATGCCGTCACCCATGCCCATGCCGCCGTGGCCGCTGCCTTGATGGGCTGCCGCGTGCATGCCGCCCATGCCGCCCATCATGCCGCTCGGCCCAGCCGGCTGCGCCTGCGCCATCGACACCGCAGCGCCGGTCAGCGCGTACAACAAGGTGGCCTTGGCCAAGTGGCGCAAGGGGCGGCGGCCAGACAGCTTGAGTGATGCAAATTCGGTGGTCATCGGACAGCCCTCAGAAGTAAGTGGATGGCTGCATTCTGGGCAGGCCATCTTGCGCCGGCTTGTTCACGCCGTAAAGATCGGTAAACCGGCGAGGCCGGCGGCCAGCCGTCAGCCGAAACCCTGCATCAGCGGGCCGGGGCTTCAACCCGCACCAGCCTGCGCCTCAGCGCGTACTCGGGGTTGGCGCATCGCAGGTCCAACCGCAGCAGCACGCCGCTGTGGCGGTCTACCGCCATCACGCCGTCCAGCCGGGTGCTGCCGTCGCCGCCCTGCCCAGGCCCGCCACCGGCGAGCGGGGCTTCGCCAAAAAGCTCGATCACGGCCACGTCGAATGCCCGGCCGTCCACCGTTTGCGGCCCCAGGGCCACGACCTGACCCCGAACCCGCGCCGCGGCCACGGCCTGCCCCGCCGCAGCCAGTTCGCCCGACAGCACCTGGCCCAGCACCAACTCGGTTTTGAGCAGGCGGCGCCAGCCAATCAGCGGTGCGCGGCCGTCCAGCACCGGGTTGCCAGCCAGGTCCTGGTGCCAGACATGGGTTGGAGGCTGGCCACCGATCAACACACTGAATTCGATATGGTCGCGCCGCAGAGCGGTCACGGTCATCGTCACGAGGGAGGCCTGCGGCGGCCCAGGCTCGCTGTTGCGCTGCTCGTAGACCAGGCGTTCACCGAGCACGACCGGCAACGCCACCTGACGGTGCGCAGCCATCATTTCGGGGACTGCGCCACAGGGGCGCGAATTGGCCGCGCCGCGCATGGCCTCGTCACGGCCCTTCAGCTCAGCCAGCTCGGCAGCCTCCGGGCCGTCAGGCCGCATCGCCAGCAGAGCCGGCCAGAACACCGTGGCGCCCAAGCCCAGCGCGATCAGGTTGTTGCCGACCCGGGAGTCGACCTCGTAGGCCACATCGCTGGCTTGACGCTGCACCACGGCCATCGCGTCAAACAGGTGCTCGCAGTCCCAGCTGGCGTAGGTGGCCGGATTGACGGCCAACGGCCGCACGTCGGCCGAACGGGTGGCGCAGCCGCCGGTCAGCAAACCGGCCAGACCTGCGGCCGCGAGCAGCGCTGCGGCTCGACGGCGGCCGGCTGACACGGCAAGACCCGCCGGGCGACGCAGCGCTTGTGCAGGTTCGGGCACGGATTCAGACGAAGGCGCGTGCCGAGAGGCGGTGAACATGGCGCCCAATTGTGCCCTCTGGGCCGCCATCGCAGCCATCCGGGCCAGGCCGCCGATCTGGAACCGACCGGCGTGTCGGCCTGCGCAGGTAGCGACCCGGACAAGCCCTGCGGCCGCGGGGCGAATTCAGGTCACTGACACAGACCCATCTTGCCTGCGGTCGAGGGCGCCGCATCGTCCTGTGGAGCCTGCGTTGCAGCGCAGGTTCAGGGAACGATGACGATGAAAGGCACGTCGAACCGGCTGCCGGCTGCGTTCACCTGGACCTTGCCCAAGAGCGTATCGCCCGGGTGAAAGCTGGCGCCAGCAGCGGCCTGCACGGTCCAGCGCAGACGATAAGTGGGCAGACTCAGGCTCATCAGCTTGCCGACGCTGCCGTAGAGGGCCAGGAACTGCGCCGCGTTGTCGGCGTAGAGGAAAGCTCCACCGGTGCGGTCAGCCAGTTCACCCAGCGTAGCAACGTCGATACCCTGGGCCAGGCCGATCATGAACAGCCGCATTTGGGCCTGGTTGGCGCCCAGGATGGTGCGCTCGCGTAAGGTGCGGCAGGTATCGATGCTGGTGCAGGTGGTGTCTTCGCCATCGGTGAAGACGAGCAGGGCTCGCGCCGTGCAGGCGGGAAAAGCATGCGGCTTGCAGCCCTCAAAGCCTGAAAATCCGGCCACATGTGTGCAGCAATGCACAGCGCGACCGACGATGCCCTGTGCCTGCAGCACGCCCGGGTAGCACTGCGCAGCTTGCGCCGGCTGCTGCGGGCTGGTTGGGCGAACCCCAAGCCGGCGACGTTCGTTGGGCTGTGGACCATGGCCCAATGAAAAACGGGCCACATGGGCCCGTTTTTGCACTGTTGTTGGAGGAGAGAGAGGGATTCGAACCCTCGGAACCTTGCGGTTCGCCTGATTTCGAGTCTTGTGCTAAAACCAGTGCCGACAAGTACTTAGGTTGCCTTCACTTCCGTAACCTCAGAGTTTCGACGCTCATTTTTCCTGGGAAGCACCGAGCGATCCGATGGGGTTACGGAAACGATTTCCGGCCCAGGTTCGAATTCCAAACTAGGATTCGAATTCGCCTTCAACGCGTCATAGGACCACTCGCAGGCACTACCGGCGACGGCCGTGCCGCACGATGGCGTCTCGTCGTCCTTCCACCAGGCGCCGAGTTGCTGCAGCCATCGGGCAATGAATGGTGCGGTGGGCGCCACCGGCAGCTCGCGCTGACCCAGGTATTCGCGCGCCTAGCGCAGCCAATGCGGTTCGTTCATCTACGGTTCTCCATCGGTCGGGTGTCCATGAGTTGCGCCCAGTCGCTGGACCTGCGCACGGGGTGGCGGAGCGCCTTACGCATGAGGTAGCCGACGATCACGACGGCGATGCCAGCATTGACCAGCAACAGCGCGCGCTCGAGGCCGATGACATCGTCGGGGCCGACGCCGTCGACCAGGCGCAGCGCGATGGCGCCGAAGCCGGCGGCCAGGCAGATGAGCCCGACCTTGATCACAATGCCGTCGTGCACCTTCGGGCTGAGGATGGCGCCGACCAGCGCCAGACTGATGAGGCCGCACGCGGCGGCGTTGACCCAAGAAAGCAGCAGGTCCATGTCCTACCCCTTGCGAGAGAGCCAGCTGGTCAGGATCTGGCCGAGCGGCGTGTCCTTGATGCCCTGCTGCAGCGCCGCGGCCAAGGACATGCCGACCAGGCCGAACAGGAAGGCCGCGCCGCTGGCGTAGGCGGGACTCTTCATGCTCAGCCACTCGACCAGCGCCGGTGTGATGAAGCCAGCGGCGGCGGAGCCAGCCAGGACGTTGAAGGCACGCTCGCCCCAACTGGCGCCGGGCGTGAACTTCACCGCGGTGATCAGCGCGCCAACAGCGCCGACCGTGAAATGGCTTCTGGAGATACTGTCTGCATCGAAGTCCATCTCAGCCCTCCCCCAGAAGGTGAGGCAGATGGGATTCGACGAACGCGAGAGCCGCTATCTGGTCAGAGCACTTGGACCACCAAGGTGACAGAGGCCGGGCCACTGCCGCCTGGTCGGACGCCTGCGCAATCCGGTGTTCCTCCCACTCTGCCTCGCGCGCTTCGCGCAAGAGC
>JANYKR010000302.1 GCA_025358155.1 Betaproteobacteria bacterium | reverse complement strand
GGCGGCACGGTGCTGGGCGCTGTTCGCGTACCGGTTAACAGTGCCGACATGTCGTCGTTCCTGCTGCAGGCCCAGGCTTCAAACGCGCAGGTACTGGGATTAGCGGTGGCCGGCAACGACCTCGTCACCGCGATCAAGCAGGCACGCGAATTCGGCCTCACGCCTAAGATCAAGCTGGCCGCCATCAACGCCAACATCGTGGACGTGCAAAGCGTTGGGCTCGACATCGCCCAGGGGCTCGTGCTCGCCGAGCCTTTCTACTGGGACCTGAATCCAGCCACGCGAGCGTTTACGCAGCGCTTCGTCGCTGCCAAGAGCGGGTCCTATCCCTCGCTGCATCACGCGGCGATGTACGCCGCGACGCTGCAATACCTGCGTGCGAGAGCGGTCGTCAAGTCCGGCGACGGCGCTAAGGTCGTGGCGCAGATGAAGGCAATGCCGACGCACGACGGGCTCTTCACCGACGGCAAGATCCGTGCGGACGGCCGCAAGATCCACGATGTCTACCTCTTCCAGGTCAAGACGCCGGCGGAATCGAAGGGCCCGTGGGACAACTACAAGCTGATCGCGACAGTGCCTGGTGACAAGGCCTTTCGCCCGCTCGAAGAAGGCAACTGCGCGCTGCTGAAAAAGTAGGGCGTAAAAGGTCGGGCGAGCGCGAACGCTGGCTACGGCCACCTCGCGCGCGTCGCCCATGTAGCCATCACGTCGGGCGGGACTTCGCCGCCGTTGCCGGGTATTCAATATGTCAATGCAGGCTTTTCTGAGCCAGGTCTTGCTGGGCCTGATAAACGGTGCCTTTTACGCGATGCTCAGTCTCGGGCTCGCGGTGATCTTCGGTTTGCTCAACATCATCAACTTCGCGCATGGCGCGCAGTACATGATGGGCGCACTGGCGGCGTGGCTTCTGGCCACCTACTTCGGCGTCAACTACTGGGTAGCGTTGATCGTCGTGCCAGTGATCGTCGGCGGCTTGGGCATGCTGTTGGAGAAGACGGTGATCCGCCGCACCTACCGGCTTGAGCACCTGTTCGGGCTTCTGCTGACTCTCGGCATCGCGTCGATCATCGAGGGCCTGTTCGTCAACTACTACGGTGCCGTCGGCCGGCCCTATGCCGTCCCTTCGGTGCTGCAAGGTGCGGTGAACCTCGGCTTCATGGTCTTGCCGCTTTACCGCGCTTGGGTGATCGTCGCATCACTGGTCGTCTGCCTGACCACCTGGGCGGTGATCGAGCGCACCAAGCTCGGCTCGTACCTGCGCGCAGCGACCGAAAACCCGCCACTTGTGCTTGCTTTCGGCATCAACGTGCCGCGGATGATCATGCTCACCTACGGCCTCGGCGTCGGTCTCGCGGCGCTCGCCGGCGTCATGGCTGCGCCGATCTACCAGGTGAACCCGCTGATGGGATCGAACCTCATCATCGTCGTGTTCGCGGTGGTCGTAATCGGCGGCATGGGCTCCATTCTGGGCTCGGTCGTCACCGGCTTCGGTGTCGGTCTCATCGAAGGGATCACGAAGGCGCTCTGGCCGGAAGCCTCAGGCGTAGTCGTCTTCGTGCTCATGGCCATCGTGCTCCTGATCAAGCCCGCGGGTCTTTTCGGCAAGTCGTTCTCGGGCGCCACGCTCGCACTCGACGAAGAAGCGCGGCCGCCGCTTGCCGGCGAGCCACGCCAGTACCTGCGGCCCATCCTGGTGATGGTCGCACTGCTGGGCGTCGCGCCGTTCTTCATCTATCCGGTCTTCCTGATGAAGGTGCTCTGCTTTGCGCTGTTCGCGGTCTCGTTCAATCTGCTGATCGGCTTCGTTGGACTGGGCTCGTTCGGCCATGCGATGTTCCTGGGTGTCGCGGGCTACGCGACGGGGCACATGGCGCGCAACTGGGGTTGGCCGCCCGAGTTAGCGATCCTCGGCGGTACGGCAGCCGCGGCCGCCCTGGGCCTGCTGACCGGTGTGCTCGCGGTACGCCGCCAGAAGATCTACTTCGCGATGGTCACGCTGGCATTCGCGGAAATGGTCTACTTCTTCTGCGTGCAAGCGCCCTTCACTGGCGGCGAGGACGGCATGCAGCAAATCCCGCAAGGCAGGCTCTTCGGTCTGATCGATCTCTCGCAGACGATGCCACTCTATTACGTGGTGCTCGGCATCTTCATTTGCGGCTTCCTGATCGCGTTCCGGACGATCAACTCGCCCTTCGGCCAAGTGCTTAAGGCGATTCGTGAGAACGAGCCGCGCGCGATTTCACTCGGCTACCACCCCGACCGATACAAGCTGCTGGTGTTCGTGATCTCGGCCGCGCTCGCCGGCCTCGCCGGGTCGATGAAAGCCATCGTGTTCCAGATCGCGTCGCTGCAGGACGTGTACCACTCGACTTCCGGTGAAGTCATCCTGATGGCGCTAGTCGGCGGGCTTGGCACGATCTTCGGCCCGCTCGTCGGCGCGTTCGCGATCGTCGGCATGCAGCAGTACCTGGCGCCGCTGGGCCAGTGGGTCGTGGTCGTGCAAGGCGTCATCTTCGTCGTCTGCGTGCTGACCTTCAGACAGGGAATCATCGGCCTGCTCGTGCGCTGGATCGGGAGGCCGCTGTGAGCGACGACATTATTCTCGAGACCCAGGGCCTGACGCGCGAATTCGCGGGGTTCAGCGCCGTGTCGAACGTCGATCTGCGCGTGCGCCGCGGCACGATCCATGCGCTCATCGGCCCCAACGGCGCCGGCAAGACGACGTGCTTTAACCTGTTGACGAAGTTCCTGCAGCCGACGCGCGGAACGATCCGGTACCAGGGCCAGGACATCACCGACACACGGCCCGACAAGCTGGTCGAGATGGGGATGGCGCGGTCCTTCCAGATCTCGGCCGTGTTCCCGTACTTGAGCCTGATCGAAAACGTGCGGCTCGCGCTGCAGCGGCGCCTCGGAACATCTTTTCATTTCTGGCGCTCGACATCGAGCCTGAAGCACCTCGACCGGCGCGCTGAAGAACTGCTCGAATCGGTGGGTCTGGCCGGAATGGGCCGCACGAAGGCGGTTGACCTTTCGTACGGGCGCAAACGCGCGCTGGAGATGGC
>JANYKR010000283.1 GCA_025358155.1 Betaproteobacteria bacterium | reverse complement strand
TGGTGGCACGGGTTTGCTGGCCTTTGTGCAGGGCACGCGGGGCGCTGCGGCTGGCGAGGCGCGGCGACGAACTTGGCTGGGGGTCGAGGCTCAAGATGGCAGGGACGAGGGGGTCAAAGGGGCTTGATCGCGCTTTAATCGCACGGTCGTGCTATTTTGCAGACTCTGCAGTGCCTGTGCCCACATCCCGCTGGGATATTTCTAGGCGATGGTGACTAGTGCGGTGTTCGATGCTGTGTGGAACACTGCACCGAACCACGCAGCGGGCCAGTCCGCTGCGCCCAGCGGGCACGGACAAGGCAACCCAGTCACACCAGCGCGGTTGAAGGGGCGAACCGGTATGCGGTACCCTAGGGTGTCGATTCAGGGAGGATGTTTTCCGTGGATGTGCTGCAACTCGATCTGTCCGGTCGCCCGCAAGCGTGGATCAGCGCGCGGGAGGCGGCTGTGCTCTACGCTTGCGACAGCGTGGCGTGGACGCTGGGCCGGCCGTGCCAGGTGTTGCGCGGGGGCATACAGCGCAGCACCGGATTGCAGTCACGCATCGAGGTGCATTCGATCGTCGCCGTGCGCGGCTGCGTGCCCAGCCGGGCCTGGCGGGTGGCGCCGGCCATGACCAACGCCAAGCTGTTTGTGCGCGACCGCCATGTCTGCGCCTACTGCGGCAGCCGCTTCGGTTTTGACGCGCTGACGCGTGAACACATCATCCCCACCTCGCGCGGTGGGCGCGACAGCTGGATGAACTGCATCACCGCCTGCAAGGCCTGCAACGGCCGCAAAGGCAACCGCCTGCCCGAAGAATCGAACATGAGCCTGCTCTACCTGCCCTACACCCCCAGCCTGCACGAGGACATGATCCTGCGCGGGCGCCGCATCGTGGCCGACCAGATGGCGTTTCTGCTCGCCAGCGTGCCACGCTCCAGCCGCCTGCACGCTTGATGCGGCGCCGCCGCAACAGCGCGCCGGGCGGGTCTGGCGCGGCCGTCGTGCGGGGCCTGCTGGCAAGCGTGGTCTGCGCCGCCAGCAGCGTCGGCGCCGCAGCCCCGCTTGAACCGGTGCAAGTGCCCGATACCCTGGCCCAGCGCTTGCAGCCCTGCATGGCCTGCCACGGGACAGAAGGCCGGGCCAGCCCTCAGGGCTACCTGCCGCGTATCGCCGGCAAGCCGGCGGCCTACTTGTTTCAGCAACTGCTGAACTTTCGGGACGGCCGGCGCAGCAACAGCGCGATGGCGGGCTTCTTGGCGTTGCAGCGCGACGACTACCTGCGCGAGATGGCCGGCTACTTTGCCGCGCTCGATCTGCCCTACCCCGGCCCCGCGCAGACCACCGGGGTGGCCGCCTCGCCGGCGGAACTGGCGCGCGGCGCGCAGCTGGCACACCGTGGCGACCCGGCCCGCGGCCTGCCGGCCTGCAGTGCCTGCCACGGCAGCGCTTTGGGTGGCATGCTGCCGGCCGTGCCGGGCTTGCTGGGCCTGCCGCGTGACTACCTGATCGCCCAGCTCGGCGCCTGGCAGACCGGCCAGCGCCACGCCACCGCACCCGACTGCATGGCCGAACTGAGCCGCCGCCTCGCGCCCGAGGACGCCAGCGCGGTGGCGAGCTGGCTGGCCGCCCAGCCGGTACCGCCGGGCTTGAAAGCCGCCGCCACCCGAACCACGGCCGCGCCACTGGCCTGCGGCAGCATCGAGCGGCCTGCGCGGTGAGCCGGTTTTTCAAAGGCCTGGGCGCGGGGGCGGCAGTGATGGCGGCGGTACTGGCCCTGCTCAGCGCCGCCGTGCTGTGGCGCAACCTGCAAGGCGAAGAAGCCCTGGTGCCCGACGGCCCCGCCGAGCGGGCTGCCGCCAGCAGCGAGACGCTGGCGCGCGGCGCCTACCTGGCCCGCGCCGGCAACTGTGCGGCCTGCCACACCGCACAAGGCGGCGCGCCCTACGCGGGCGGGCGCGGCATTGCCACGCCTTTCGGCACGGTCTACGCCGGCAACCTCACGCCCGACCCCGGCACCGGCCTGGGCCGCTGGAGCGCGGCCGAGTTCCGCCGGGCGCTCAAGCACGGTCGGGCCCGGGATGGCCGGCTGCTGGTCCCGGCCTTCCCGTACCCGCACTTCAGCCTGGTCACGCGGGCCGACGCCGACACGCTCTGGGCCTACCTGCGCAGCCTGCCGGCGGTGGTGCAAACCCAGCGCGCTCACGCGCTGCGCTGGCCCTACGGCAGCCAGGTGGCACTGGCGGTGTGGCGGGCGATGTACTTCAGCCCGACTCCCTGGGTGCCGGATGCCGGCCAAAGCCCGGCATGGAACCGCGGCGCCTACCTGGTCAACGGCCTTGGCCACTGCGGTGCCTGCCATGCCAGCCGCAACCTGCTGGGCGGCCCGGGCAAGCTGGACGAACCCGGCGCCGGCAGTGTGCTGGCGGCGCAAAGCTGGTACGCGCCCTCACTGGCCGACCCGGCCCAGGCCGGCGTGTCGGGCTGGCCACTGACTGAAGTTGTGCGGCTGCTGCAGACCGGCATCAACGACCATGCTGTCGTGATGGGCCCGATGGCCGAGGTGGTTGCCAGCAGCACCCAGTACCTGAGCGCCAACGACCTGCAGGCGATGGCCACCTACCTGCGCACCTTGCCAGCCGCTGCGGCGCCTGCCGCGCCCTGGGCCGGCAGCCGTCCTGCCGACGGCCAGGTGCGTGGCCAGCAGCTCTACACCCGGCACTGCGCCGACTGCCACGGCGCACAAGGCCAGGGCGCGCCGGGCATTTACCCCCCTCTGGCCGGCAACCGCACGGTGACGATGGCCCAGCCCGGCAACCTGCTGCTGGCCATCACCGGTGGTGGCTTTGCACCGGCCACCGACGCCAACCCCAGGCCCTACGGCATGCCGCCGTTTGACCTGCCGCATGCCGATCTGGCGGCGCTGGCCACTTGGCTGCGCAGCGCCTGGGGTCACCAGGCAGCACCGGTGTCCGAGGTCGAGGTGCTGCTCGCGCGCTGAACGCGTTGAACGCGTTGAACGGCTGCGCCTGTGGCGCGCCCGGTTTACGCTTCTTCACCCAGTGCCAGGGAACCGGGTTGACCCACCCGGAACAAACAGGGTGGTTCAACGGCAGCGCACGTCAACGGCGGCCAGCCCCGGACCGTTGTACATCA
>JANYKR010000165.1 GCA_025358155.1 Betaproteobacteria bacterium | reverse complement strand
CTGCCAATGAGCGTGCCAAGCGGTCGTGGGATTTTCGGCGTAGGGGTCCAAGCCGTCGTCACGCAGAACTTCCCAAGCGATCGGGGAAATCTCATACGACTTGGGATCGTTGGCGGAGTCGCGCAAGACATCGCAAGCCATTGCCCAATGGCGGATGGAGGCGACCATGTTCTTTCCCACGCCGAACGAGGCGATGGCGTTCTCGTCTGTAAACGCCGCCTTGGACACTTTGCCGCCGTCGACTGCTTGGTCGAAGGCCTTTTTGAGCCACATCTGACGTAGCGGGAAGGTCTCATGCCCCGAAAAATGGACCGCTTGCCCCGATCTTAATGTCGCTTTCATGGGTGCAATTGTAGCGACGCAGTGCTCCGAACTGGTGACTTCCACCAGTCACTGGAAGTGGACTACTCTTCTGCGACTCGTCCGCCGAGCCCGCACGGACCCCATTCGAAGCCACGCTAGGCTCCACCGAGAGAGCTGATTAAAATCACAGTGTATACGCACCGCTTGCTGGCTGTTCAGGAGGTCTGAAGTGCTGCAGGCAGGCTAAGCAACAACCAGCACGAATGGTCAGCGGCCGTGCACCGGCTCAGGTGCGTGGATGCCGGAGGCATACGCCTCTCGCGTCAGTCGGACGATGTCTTCAGGAGATCTTCCAAGCGCCGTGGCGAGCGCGAAGACCACACTGAGTGACGGCTGCCTACGACCAGTCTCAAGCAGGCCGACGAACGTTCTGTCGATGCCTGCTTCAAATGCCAGTTGCTCCTGGGTCCAGCCGGCAGCGCTGCGCATTTGACGCAGCACAGCACCAAAGCTGTTCACCAAGGCCATGTCGCGAGCGCGCTGCATGCGCTCAATGTTCCTTGACAGGTGACTATAGTCCACCGACTATAGTCTCATGATGAAAATCCAGACCCTCTGCTGCGCTGTGCGTGACTTCTACGGCGCTCTGTCCAAGGCCCTTTTGAGAGTCTTGCGGTCCTTGTCGCCAGCTGCCGAACACCAGAAGCAGGCACCCATCTGGATGGGCCGAAGTGGCCATGACAGGGGCGCCAGCCCGTATCGGGCGCGTATGTCCCAGACGACCGTGTCCTTTGTCCCTTGGACTGAGTACGACACCAAGATCGTTTTCGGCAGCCCCGCAGAGGCGGTGATTCCCGCCGAGAAGTGGTGTGACGCGGCTTTTGAAACGCCCTTGATGAGTCGTCTTGGCGGGCCCTTCAAGTTGACAGACCGGTCGTGCATCTTCGGGCGGATCACCGACAACTGTCTTGTCACCATGGACGAAGGGCAAGGTCTGACGGTCGAGGGGCGGATTTGCTTGCTCCAAGGTGACCCCCTCTTCATGCACTTGATTTGCGATCTCGCCCTCCGTCTGCGCTGTCGTCTCTACGTGCGAGAAACCAGAGCAACCATCCTGCCGCACCCCTTGATCCTGGAGGCGCAATTGATCCAGGTCCGTGCCTCGATCAGGGCACCCTTGGGCCTTGACCCTGGGCCCACGTTCGCAGAGTTGCGTCGGCAGGCCTACCAACCCGAATGAACGGTACATATGGAAACGAAGACCATGACCACGAACCCAAGTGCGCTCGCCTCCGTGCCTGACTCGACGGTGCAGGTTGCCGCTGACGCTTGGCTCACGACAGAGCTGGCATCAGACACGTACCTGCTGGCAATCTACAAACCGCCGGCGGACGAGCCTGAGGCTCGCCCTGTTGCGAAGTTCTGCCAATCCGATAGTGACCGTGTCGACGAACTGTTCATGCAGGCGACGAACATGACCGCGCTGTACCTGCTCAACCTAAAGCGCGAAGGTACAGACTGCCTCCCGCGACTGCTGGCTGTGGTTGAAGTCGCACGCTGCCAGGTCCCAGAGCGTGGGAATCGCCTGGTAACGATGCTCACAACCGCCTGCGGACTGCATCTGTGGGTGCCAGGGGCAGGGACCCTTGACACCCTGGAGCCGAGCTACCTGATCTGCAGGTTCCAGGCTTGAAAGCCTTCACTTCCTGACGATGCGAACCCTCACCCCAGCCAAAGCGCAGCAGCGATGCACCTTCCAGACCACAACGAAGCGGAGGCCCGAGTGAACAGATCGAACTGAACACCACGGATCGATCAGAGGGGCCCGCGGGCTCCTCGTCCATCGAAACCCTCCCACCAAAGGAAAGCCCCATGCTCGCAACGCACTTCACTGTCGACGACGATGTCATCGACGACGCTGCCCACAACTATCTCGTCGCACGCCGGGTTGCCCAGTCTGCGTACGCCGAGACCGGCGCCTCTGCGATGTTCAAAGCAGACGGCGACGCCATGTCGATTGCCTACCTCCATCTGATGAGGCTCCTGGGCATCGAGAAGGGTCTGTACGTTTCTCCGGATGGCCGCAAGGGGTGGACGGTCCGCGTCGAGCGCTCAATGGGGCGCACGATGCTCACGTTCCCGGGGCCCATGCTGCCCAGGTGCGCCGGCCTGACACCGGTGACTGCTTCGGCTTACCAGACGATGCGCGCTCAGGCCCTCACTGCGATGGGGACCAGTGCCGAATCACTGGGCCGGGCGCCTGGCGCGCAGGCGTAGGCTGCACAGGGCGGGGCAGGGCACCGTCTCACTTCTGACAAGTACTGTTTTCAGAAATGAGGCACCGTGCCGGCCGTGCAAACAGGCCGTCAGCGGTGACGATCGACGCCATCCGCGAGCGTGAGCGTGGAGGTGATGGGGCGGTTGAGGTGGTCGTCGCGGACCCGATCGCCCAGTGCCGCCACGCCTCTGGGCGCTGAGTTGGAAAGGGGACATCCAATTGACCGTGCCGCACGAACGTTGCCGAGCCATCCGGTGGGGTGCCAGTCTCCTCGAAAGACTGGAGGCTGATGCCGATCTTCCCGAAACGATTCGCGCGCAGGTACGGGATCTGCGCCGGACGTACCCGACCGCAGGGCAGCTGAAAGACCATTTAATCGCCGGCACGAATGGTCTCCCCCCAGCCTGGACCGCGGCGATCCAGGAGGCCCACCGGCTCTTCAATGCCCTGTGGTGCAGCGGCGACGATTCACCGGACATCCGAGACGAATTGGAGATGGTCCTGAGGCACTACCCGGACCCGTTCACCACCGCGCTGATGGGCGACGAACGTGTCGACATCCGGGGATGGCTCGTGCACGAGGACTCCTACCGTTGAAGCGCCAAGGGGCGCGCCACCGGGTGCGCCGTCGCTGGCCGGGACCCGTCAGACCCGTGGTCGAGACTGGTGCGTGGCTTGTTGTTGAGAAGTCTGTTAACCGGGGAAGGAGGCCCAGGCTGCACAGATCACGGCACAGTGCAGCTTCCAAGCACTGCCGTGGGATGCACCAAAGGCGCCCGTCGAAGCGGGGCAGTCCAGACCCGCCCATCCCGAGGGTCCTGCCTGCCATCACCACGTCTTTAGCGGCCATCGATCGCGGCGCGGTTGCGCCTGAAATTTGCCGTCGACGGTGCCGAGCGACCTTCAATGCGAGCGCCAGCCTGTCGGCGATCGGGGCCGGTGCCGTTGCGGCCCGGCGCCGCGCTCGAATGCCTGCGTGTGACTGCGTTCGTAGCGTGTCTGGCATGGTCACCGCCCCAGCGGACGTGGCCAGCCTTCACCTGAATTCCGCCTGCTGTCACTGGCCTCCCGTTACCGTCTTGTTTTGCCTGGCCTCCTTGATGCCTCCTTTCAGCGTCTGGCGTGCACGCCAGGTGCCGATCAGTGCACGGGTGGCCACGTGGGAAACGCCGCGTCGCGATGGGCCGGTCGCCTGACCTCGACACCCTTCGACCGGGGCCGGGGAGCCGGCCCGAGCCGATGGGTGCGACAACGCTGGGTGCATGTTGCGAAGACTCGAAATGGGGCTGGCGCTGACCGACCCGACAGTTTCCACGTGGAAACATGTGCCGGGGGGCTGGCAGGCGGGACTGGGCCCCGCCATCTGGGCGTGTCGTTAGCATCTCGGCCAATCGCTCAAAACCCTCTTCAAAGGAGGACGAACCCGGTCACGGCGAGCGAACAAGGTGCAAGGTTAAGCCTCGTTCCGCTCATTGCGGGTTCCGCTTGGCGACGGGGTCCAGAGGAGATCGCGACCAACAACGGACACCGTCACCGCAGGATGCCTAGCCTCGGCGCCGATGAGTGGCACGTTGGCGATAGGGCGGCAGTGTGCGGCGGCGAAGCGTCCAGCGCGGGTCCTCCGCCTGCGGGTGATTCAGCTCCGCCGTGACACTGACCGCTTTGCAGCGCAGGACTAAACCGCTCGCGCGGTAAGCGCTCCGGCCGCGTCGTGGTGGTGCGTTGCAGTCCCAATTCTGCGAAGTTGACGAGCGAGGCAATCCGCCTCGTTCATCGACGGAGCAGCAACCATGGACACGACCAACCGAGCGGGTACCCCGCTGCGTCATCGCATGCTCGACGACATGCGCATGCGCAAGCTGGAGCCCAAGACCCAAGAAGCCTACGTCCGCGCCGTGCGCAAGCTGGCGGCCTATCTCGGGCGCTCGCCCGACACGGCCACGGTGGAGGACCTGCGCAACTTCCAATTGCACCTGGTCGACACCGGCCTCTCACCCATCACGCTCAACGCCACGCTCACGGGCCTGAAGTTCTTCTTCGACATCACGCTGGGCCAGATCGAGCTGATGGCCCGGATGCAGCCGGTCAAGGTGCCGCGTACCTTGCCTGTCGTGCTGAGCACCGAGGAAGTCTCGCGCCTGATCGCCGCCGCGCGCAGCATCAAGCAACAGGCCGCGCTGTCGGTGGCCTATGGCGCAGGCTTGCGTGCCAGCGAGGTGATCAGCCTGAAGATCACGGACGTGGACAGCCAGCGCATGACGCTGCGCGTGGAGCAGGGCAAGGGCGCCAAGGACCGCTACGCCTTGCTCAGCCCCGTGCTGCTGCAGCGCCTGCGCACCTGGTGGCGGGTGGCCCACGCGCAGGGCAAGATGCTGCCCGGCGGTTGGCTGTTCCCGGGCATGGCCGTGATGGATCCGCTGACGGCCCGGCAACTCAACCGCGCCGTCCATGACGCGGCCACCGCCGCGGGCATCGACAAGCGCGTGACCACGCACACGCTGCGCCACTATTCCGAGTCCGGGAATATGCCGAGCGATGCCGGAGGTACGCGAACGACCAGAGACATAGGCGGCGTCGCAGGGTGGTCGAACTCGGCATATTCCGTCGCTTCACAGGGCCTTGAGAAAGGCGAGCAGCTGGT
>JANYKR010000163.1 GCA_025358155.1 Betaproteobacteria bacterium | reverse complement strand
CTGAGGACCCGATTCGGCAACCGCCGAATCAGACCGGCCAGGATGATCCGCCTTGCGAGCAGGGCGCCTTCGTTCTGGCCGATGTGCGCACCCGCAAGTGGGTCCGCCAGCTCCCCGACCTGGGCTTTTTGCTCACCGAGATGGGGGCGCCTGCCGGCTTGCGCCGCCAGTGCCAGCAGCCGAACCAGTAGCTGACGGCCATGGGCCAAGCCCGACGCCAGCGTGGCATTGCGGCTTGACAGCAAGCCGGTGGGTTGACGCAATAATCCAAACGTGAAGATGCTTCGCCTCTGGCTGCTGGAATCGCCGCGCATGCTGTTGCCGATCCGGGTCGCGGCAGCAGCGGCGATGCTCTGCCCGCCAGTCGGGTCAGCGGGCCAGCGCTTTGTCCCTGAGCTCTCCGCCCAGACCCCCAAGTTTTGTCTCGGGTGGTCAAGATCGACCGCCTCGAACCCGCTGACCCGTTGCGACCTCCGCTGCGAGGCCTGTTGGCGCTCGTGCGTGCACCGCACTTGCCCTGTTCGCCCGGCACCCTTGCGGGCGATGGCTCAGACGAGATCGCCGCATGAATCACACCACGCTGGTGCTGGCCGCAGCCGCTTTGCTGATGTCCGGCTGCGCGTCGTTTTCCCCCGATGGCGGCTTTGGCGCCGTGCAGCAACTCACCCAAGAGAGAACCGGACAGACACCCGTCCGGTTGAACCACGCCGCCGGGCAAGCGACGCCGCAGGCCCGCATCGCTGAACTGCTCAAAGCGCCCCTGTCGGCCGACAGCGCCGTGGAGTTGGCATTGCTCAACAACCGGGGCCTGCAGGCGAGCTTCGCTGATCTGGGTATTGCAGAGGCTGACCTGGTGCAAGCCGGGCGGCTGCGCGGACCGAGCCTCAGCTTTGCGCGCCTGGCCGGTGGTGGCCTGGTGGAGATCGACCGCGCGGTCATCTTCAATCTGCTCGGCTTGATCACGCTGCCTGCCGCCAGCCGGATTGAGCAGGGTCGCTTCGAGCAAGCCCAGCTTCAAGCCGCCTACGAAGCCGTAGGGCTGGCGGCCGCCACGCGGCGCGCGTTTTTCAGGGCGGTGGCGGCGCAGCAACTGGTCAAGTACGGCGCGCAGGTCAAAGAGGCGGCGGACGCCTCCAACGAGCTGGCTCGCCGCATGTTGCAGGCCGGCAACTTCAACAAACTGCAGCAGATGCGCGAGCAGTCTTTCTATGCCGACGCCAGCGCGCAACTTGCCCGCGCCCAGCACCAGGCCCTGGCCGAGCGCGAAGGCCTGACACGCCTGCTCGGCCTGGCTGACACCCCGCAAGCCTTCACGCTGCCCGACCGCTTGCCCGACTTGCCTGCAGAGCCGGCCAGTGCCCAGGACGCGGAACAAACCGCGATGGACAAGCGTCTGGATGTGTTGATCGCCAGACGGTCCGCCGAGGCTCTGGCGCAATCGCTGGGCGCCAACCAGGCCGCCCGCTGGATCAACGGTTTGGACGCCGGCTACCAGAACAAGAGCCAGACCGGCGAGCGGCGCCAGAACGGCTATTTGCTCGATCTGGAACTGCCGTTGTTGGACTTGGGCGCTGGCCCATCGCCGCGCCTTGCCCGCGCCGAAGCCAGCCTTTTGCAGGCGCAGCACCGGGCAGCGGACGTGGCCAACAACGCCCGCTCCGAGGTGCGGGAGTCGTACTCGGCCTACCGCACCGCCTACGACCTGGCGCGGCACTACCGCGACGAGGTGGTGCCGCTGCGCAAGCGCATCTCCGACGAGAACTTGCTGCGCTACAACGGCATGTTGAGCAGCGTGTTCGAGATGCTCGCCGACGCCCGCGACCAGGTCGGCAGCGTGACCGGTTACGTCGAGGCCCTGCGCGACCACTGGATCGCCGCCACCGACTTGCAGACTGCACTCACCGGGCGCTCGCCGGACGCTGCGGGCAAGGGCAATGCGCTGTCGCGAACCCGCGCTGTGTCGTCCACGTCCGCCGGCCCGAGCCACTGAAAGAATCCGATGCACGACCGCAGAAGCTTTTTCAAGGCCGGGGCGGCGCTGGTAGGCGCCGCTGCCATCAGCCGCGCCGGCGCAGCCTCGCTGCCCGAGGCCGCCGTGCAATCGACCGCTGCAATGCAGCCGCCACCGCTGCCGCCCAACGGCCGGCCCTACCACCCGGTGATCACCCTCAACGGCTGGTCGCTGCCCTGGCGCATGAAGGACAAGGTCAAGGAGTTCCACCTGGTGGCCGAGCCGGTGGTGCGCGAGATCGCCCCGGGCATGAAGGCCAATCTCTGGGGCTACAACGGCCAGAGCCCCGGCCCGACGATCGAGGCGGTCGAGGGCGACCGGGTGCGCATCTTCGTCACCAACAAGCTGCCTGAGGTGACCAGCGTGCACTGGCACGGCATCCTGCTGCCCAGCGGCATGGACGGCGTGACCGGCTTGACACAGCCCGGCATCGCCGTGGGCAAGACCTTTGTCTACGAGTTTGTGCTGCAGCGCTCGGGCACGTTCATGTACCACCCGCATGCCGACGAGATGGTGCAAATGGCGATGGGCATGATGGGCCTGTTCATCGTGCACCCCAAAGACCCGCGACAGTACAAGGTCGACCGCGACTTTGCCTTTTTGCTCAATGCCTACGACGTCGAGCCCGGCAGCGCAACGCCCAGGGTCAACACCATGCTCGACTTCAACCTCTGGACCTGGAACAGCCGCGCTTTCCCGGGCATTGACCCGCTGGTGGCGCGCTCCGGCGACCGGGTGCGGGTTCGGGTGGGCAACCTGACGATGACCAACCACCCGATCCACATGCACGGCCCGCACTTCGAGGTGGTGGGCACCGACGGCGGCTGGGTGCCCAAGTCGGCGCGCTGGCCCGAGGTGACGACCGACATCGCCGTCGGCCAGATGCGGGCTTTCGAGTTCGATGCTGCGGCCGGCGACTGGGCGATCCACTGCCACAAGTCGCACCACACCATGAACGCGATGGGGCACTCGGTACCGACCATGATCGGCGTGGACCACCGCAGCGTGGTCGAGAAGATCACCCGGCTGGTGCCCGACTACATGGTGATGGGCGATCGCGGCATGCACGACATGGCCGAGATGGAGATGCCTCTGCCCGACAACACCCTGCCGATGATGACCGGCACCGGGCCGTTTGGCGCCATCGGCATGGGCGGCATGTTCAGCGTGGTCAAGGTGCGCGACAGCGTCAAGCCGGGCGACTACAGCGACCCCGGCGACTACCCCCACCCCAAAGGCACGCTGGCCTATGAATTCACCGGCAGAGAGCCGCTCGAACTGCCGCCGCCCGCCCGCGTCGCAGCGCCCGTTGCCGATGCCGCCACCCTCAGGGTGCGCAAGCCGGCCGGCCACACCGGTCATTGACCTCAGCGCCCTGGAGCAACCCATGAAAAGCCACAGCTTGAAACAGACCATCGGGCTGGCGATGTTGACCGCCGCCGCTGCCTTTGCGCACGGCGACCAGCACAGCACGGCCGCCAGGCCGCACTTCGACGCAACCAAGGTGGAGGACACCGCCTTCGGCCGCGAGGGTGATCCCGCCAAGGTCAGCAGAGTCATCCGACTGCGCATGACCGATGCCATGCGCTACACCCCGTCACAGATCACGGTGAAGCGCGGCGAGACCGTGAAGTTCATCGTCAAGAACGAGGGCAAGCAGCTTCACGAGATGATTCTCGGCACCTCGCTTGATCTCACAGCCCACGCCGAATTGATGAAGAAGTTTCCGGAGATGGAGCATGCCGACGCCAACATGACGCATGTCTTGCCCGGCGCCTCCGGCACGGTGGTCTGGCAGTTCACCCGGGCTGGAGAGTTCCAGTTCGGCTGCCTGGTGCCAGGTCACTTCGAAGCCGGCATGGTCGGCAAGGTGACGGTCAAATGAGCGGCCGTCTGCTCGCCGGGGGGCTCATCGCTGCGCTGACTGCCGCGGCCTGGCAAGTGCAGGCCCAATCGCCTGCCAGCCCACCGGCTGCCGCGGCCTCGGCCGCAGTTGCTGTGGCAATGGCCGACGGCGAGGTGCGCAAGGTCGACCCGGGGGCGGGCAAGCTGACGCTGCGCCACGGACCGATCGCGCACCTTGACATGCCCGGCATGACCATGGTGTTCAAGGTGGCCGATCCCAAAATGCTCACCGGCCTCAAGCCTGGCGACAAGCTGCGCTTCTCGGCAGACCGCATCCAGGGCGCCATCACCATCACGGCCATCGAGCGAGTGCCGCCGCCATGAGCCCACGGTTCGGTACGCTGGCCCGGATGCCGGCCGGCATCTGGGTGCTGGGCCTGGTGAGCATGCTGATGGACATCTCGTCCGAGATGATCCACAGCCTGCTGCCGATCTTCATGGCCACGACGCTGGGCGCCAGCGCCCTGACCATCGGCCTGATCGAAGGCGCGGCCGAAGCCACTGCACTGATCGTCAAGGTGTTCTCGGGCGTCTTGAGCGACTACCTGGGCAAGCGCAAAGGTCTGGCCGTCTTCGGCTATGGGTTGGCGGCGTTCAGCAAGCCCTTGTTTGCGCTGGCGACCTCCTCCGGTCTCGTGCTCACCGCCCGGCTGCTGGACCGCGCCGGCAAGGGCATTCGCGGCGCGCCTCGCGACGCGCTGGTGGCCGACCTCGCGCCGCCCCAGCTGCGCGGCGCAGCGTTTGGCCTGCGCCAGTCGCTCGACTCGGTGGGATCGTTCCTCGGCCCGTTGATCGGTGTCGGGCTTATGCTGTTGTGGGCCAACGACTTCCGGGCGGTGTTCTGGGTGGCCGTGATCCCGGGCCTCCTGGCGGTGGCCTTGTTGCTGCTGGGCGTGCAAGAGCCGGAGCGACCGGCGCAGGCACGGCGCCGCAATCCGATCCGGCGCGACAACCTGGCTCGCCTGAGCCCGGCGTACTGGTCGGTGGTGGCTATCGGCGCGGTGTTCACCTTGGCGCGTTTTAGCGAGGCTTTTCTGGTGCTGCGCGCACTGCAAACCGGCATCCCTGCGGCCCTGGTGCCGCTGGTGATGGTGGCGATGGGCGGGGTTTACGCGCTCACCGCGTATCCGTTTGGCAAGCTGTCAGACCGGGTGAGCCACCGCTTGATGCTGGCCGCCGGACTGGCGGTGCTGGCCGTTGCCGACCTGGTGATCGCCGGTACCCAGGGCTGGACCGGCCTGTTCGCCGGGGTTGCTTTGTGGGGTGTGCACATGGGCCTGACTCAGGGCCTGCTGGCCGCGATGGTGGCCGATACCGCGCCGGACGACCTGCGCGGCACAGCCTTCGGGT
This sequence comes from Betaproteobacteria bacterium, assembly GCA_025358155.1. GTDB lineage: Bacteria > Pseudomonadota > Gammaproteobacteria > Burkholderiales > Burkholderiaceae_C > Pseudaquabacterium. Next base: position 143 of record JANYKR010000163.1, on the reverse strand, counting down.
TCTTCAACCTGGTCAGCGGCGTCGCGCTGCTGGTGGCCAGCGCCATCGCCGGCCTGCTGTGGGACAGCCTGGGCCCAGCCTGGACGTTTTATGCGGGCGCTGGATTCAGCCTGGTCGCGCTGATCGGGCTGTGCTGGCGGGCC
>JANYKR010000161.1 GCA_025358155.1 Betaproteobacteria bacterium | reverse complement strand
CGGGCGGCGTGCGGCCCGTTGAGGCCGAAGCGGAAACCCAGCTTCGACAGGTTCTGCTCCCGAAGCACGGTCAGGGGTTCTTCCGAGACTTGACGGTGGCGAGCGTCTCTTCAGAAACCCCATCCATCGGAACGCCGTTGGCCCGGCAGTACGCCACCACCATAACCTCGATCATGTTGGCTAGGCTGCGCATTTCCCGTTCAGCAGCCGACTGCAGAGCCGCCTTGATGTGCGGCTCCACCCGAACACTGACCACTTCCGACTTGCCGGTTGCCATCGATCCCATCCTGTGTGCAGAACGCTAGCGGTATGCTAGCTTGAGATCGAGGCAAGATCACGTCACGCTGAAACAAAATCGTCCCCGAGCGACCGTTGGAGCGATCGAAGTTGGTATCAGCCAGGTTGGCGCTCCAACCATGAAAACCGCCCAAGGCCGGTCGCCTCCGCGTCGTGGGCCTCTGTCAGGATGGAGGATTTGCAGAGTTGATCGACCAAGCGCTCCAAGAAAGGCACGGGCGGTCAGATCACTAGCAGGAGGATGGCTAAGACCTGTCGAGCACCAAACGGCCCGGTCAGAAAACATCACATTGCGCCTGCCATCAGCCTAACGTAAGCGGCTAGCCATCCCACCTTGAACAGCCGACTGATAACGGCCAGCATGGTGTGCACCTATGTCTGAGGTGGACACCATGCAAATCAAGAGTGCGCCGCGGCGGCGCCACGACCGTTGCCGTGAGCTGGCCCCTGGCGGCGGCCGATCAGTGCGCGGCATGACTTCGCGGTTGGCTACGATGATCCGCATCGATCAACTGTGGCTGGCCGTCGAGCCGCTGGACATGCGCGCTGGCGCCGAGCGTTTGCTCGCCCGTGTGGTGCAAGTGTTTGGATCTGCCCAGGCCCATCACGGCTACCTGTTCGCCAACGCGCGCGCCACCCGCATCAAGCTGCTCGTGCAGGACGGCTTCGGCGTGTGGTGTGTGGCGCGGCGCTTGAACGACGGGGGGCTCGCCGCCGACGAGGCCAGCCTGGAGGCCCAGCTCGAAGCCCTGCAGGCCCAGACCGGCACACAGCTCGAAGCGGCGCCGACCGAGCCGCGGCGCCGCCCCAAGCGCCAGGCACTGCCCGAACACCTGGTGCGTGTTGAACATCGGCACGAGCCCGAGGACACCACCTGCCCAGCGCCGGATTGCGGCCAACCGATGGTGCGCGTGGGCCAAGACGTGAGCGAGCGGCTCGACATCGTGCCGGCACAGTTCTTCGTGCACCGCCACATCCGCGGCAAGTGGGCCTGCCGCAGCCGCGAGCTGCTGGTGCAAGAGCCGGTGGTGCCGCAAGTCATCGACAGCGGCATGCCCGCTGCCGGCCTGGTGGCGCACACCCTGGTCAGCCGCTTCATCGACCACCTGCCGTACTACCGCCAGCAGCAGATCAACGCCCGCTCGGGCGTGCACACACCGCGCTCGACACTGGCGGCGTGGTCCGGCCGCGGTGGTGCTGCGCTGCAGCCGCTGTTCGACGCGCACCGCGAGTTCGTCCTCGGCGCGCAGGTGTTGCACGCCGACGAGACGCCGGTGAGCATGCTCGACCCCGGGGCGGGCAAGACGAAGAAGGCGTATGTCTGGGCCTATGCGCGCAGCGGCTTCGACGCATTGCCTGGTGTCGCGTACGAGTTCTGCCTCGGGCGCGGGGCCAAGTACCTTGACACGCGCCGGTACCCGATGGCCTTCCTGCAAGGCTGGACGGGCACGCTGGTGCGCGACGAGTTCAAGGGCTACGAGAGCGTGCTCAAGCTCGAAGGTCGAACCGCCGCAGGCTGCCTTGCCCACGCCAGGCGCAAGTTCGACGAGCTGATCAAGGTCAACCAGAGTCCGGTGGCCACGCGGGCGGTGCAGCGCATCGCCTGGCTCTACCGCATCGCGCGCGAGGCCCGAGACTTGCCCGAAGAACAACGGCTTGCGATGCGGCAGGCCCGCTCCAGGCCGCTGTGGGAGGAGTTGCACGTCTGGCTGCGGCTGGAGCGAGGGCGTGTGCCCGAGGGCAGTGCGATCGCGCTCGCCATCGACTACAGCCTGAACGCCTGGGCGGCGCTGACGGCGAACTTGCTCGACGGCATGGTGCAGATCGACAACAACCACATCGAGAACCTGATGCGGCCCTGGGCAATGGGGCGCAAGGCGTGGTTGTTCGCCGGCAGTGAGCTGGCCGGCCAGCGCGCCGCCGTCGTGATGAGCCTGGTGCAATCGGCC
>JANYKR010000249.1 GCA_025358155.1 Betaproteobacteria bacterium | reverse complement strand
GCCGCAGCACGCGCCTTGCTGTCGCGCGTGCATGCCGGCAGCGTGTACTGGAACTGCTGCGACCGGGTCAGCCCGCGGCTGCCCTGGTCGGGCGTCCGCGACTCAGGTGTCGGGCTGACTTTGTCGGCACAAGGCATCCAGACCTTCACCCGGCCCAAGGCCTGGCACCTGTGCTCAGCCTGAGCTGGCGGGCAGCCACCGCTGCCCCTCGCCCGCCAGCCAGCCCGACCCAGGCCTGCCGGGCTCAGGCCTTCAGCACCCACTCTGAACATCGGCACAGCAGAGCGCCAGTCCGCCGGCGGCGCCACTGACACGGCCCGCCAACGCGGTATCGCGACGGGGCTTCGACTAGAGTGGCGCGCCGCTGACCTCCCTCGCCCGTGACAACACGCCTGCTTGACTCGACCCGCCTGCTGTTCTGGGGCCCCACGCTGGTCTGGGCGTCCACCTGGCATGTGATCCTGTACCAGTTGGGTCCGGTGCCGGCGCTCAACTCGGTGGCCTGTCGTTTTGCGCTGGCCTCGGCACTGCTGTTTGCCATCGCCGAGCTGCGGGGCGAAGCCTGGCGGCTGCCTGCCCGCCTGCAACCCGGGCTGCTGCTGACCGGGGCGGTGCAGTACGGGTTGAACTACTGGTGCGTGTACGAGGCCGAGCGCTACATCCCCTCGGGCCTGGTGGCCGTGCTGTTTTCACTGATGGTGTTTGGCAACGCCCTCAGCGGCGCCTGGCTGTTTGGCCAGCCGATCACGCGGCGCTTTGCGGCATCGGCGCTGGTGGGTGTGGCCGGCGTGACGCTGATCTTCTGGCCCGAGGTGCTGGCCACCGGTGGCCGGCCGAACGCGGGGCTCGGGCTGGCCATCGGCTTGCTGGCGGTGGCCAGCGCCTGCACAGGCAACGCACTCACGCTGCGGCAAGCGCGCCAGGGCGTGCCGCTGGTGCCGATGCTGGCCTGGTCGATGGGCTACGGCGCGCTCAGCCTGCTGGTGGCTGCCGGCGTCACGGGCGTGGGGTTTCGCACCGGCGATACAGCGGCTTGGTGGTGGTCGCTGGGCTACCTGGCGGTGATCGGCACGGTGCTGCCCTTTTTGCTGTACTTCAAGCTGGTGCAGCGCAAGGGGCCGGCGCATGCGGCCTTGACCGGGGTGCTGATTCCGGTGATCGCGCTGGGGGTGTCTGCGCTGCTGGAGGGCTGGCAGCCCAGCCCGCTGTCGGGGGTGGGCATGGCGCTGTGTCTGGGCAGCGTGTTCGTGGCCACCCGGCCCGCCAGAGGCTGAACGGCACCGGAGCGCAAGCGCTCGCCTGCGCCCGACACCGGCCGGCAGTTCGTTGAGCCGTGCCGGCTCGCGGCGGGTCGTGGCGGGCCGTGGCGGGTCGGCCCGGGTTGCGCCGGGCCTCGATCAGCCGCTGTGCCTCAGTCGTCGCCGGCGTCGTCGCCCAGTTCGGGGAACAGCACCCTGGTGAAGCCGAGCTGGCTGAGATCGCGCATGCGGGTGGGGTAGAGCCGGCCGATCAGGTGGTCGCACTCATGCTGCACCACCCGGGCGTGGAAGCCGTCGGCCTCGCGCTCGATGGGCTGACCGTCCAGGTCAAAGCCGGTGTAGCGGATACGGGCCCAACGCGGCACCCGGCCGCGCAGCCCGGGCACCGACAAGCAGCCCTCCCAGCCGTCCGCCTCTTCGTCCGACAACGGGGTGATCTGCGGGTTCAGCAGCACCGTCATCGCCACCGGCGGCGCCTCGGGGTAGCGCTCGTTGTGCTGGAAGCCAAAGATCACCAGTTGCAGATCCACCCCGATCTGCGGCGCGGCCAGGCCGGCACCGTTCGCGGCCACCATCGTCTCCTGCATGTCGGCCACCAGCAGTTGCAACTCCGCGGTGCCAAATTCAAGCACCGGCTGGGCCACCCGCAACAAACGCGGGTCACCCATTTTCAAAATCTCACGCACGGCCATGTCGGTGTCTCCATCCCAATCGGATTCAGCGCGGAACAGCCGCACCGGCGCCCGATGCTGCAGGCGCGCCGCAGTGTACGGGTGGGCGAGTTGGCGGAGGACAGTTGGCCGAGGATCAGGCGCCGCAGCGGCGGGCTGCCTGCCGGACTACGGTGCAGCCGGGTACTTGCAGCCGGCGTCAGCGCAGGTCAGCGCGACGAACACCTCAGAGCGGATCAACCACTGGCCGCCGCGTTTGACCCACTGCGCCGAGTAGCGCCCGCCGATGATGGCCGGCGCGGCCACAGTGCCCGGGTGACCAGACCACCGGCCCTCCTCGTAGGCCATCGGCCAGTTGCCACTGACTTCCAGCTGGTCTGCGCGAGCGCAGGGCCAGCAGAGATCAAACTGGCCACTGCGGCCAGGCCAAGCGTGAAAACGGCAAAAAATTTCATCAAAGCACTCCAGGTCAGGGTTCAAGAAACAACGCAACATCGACGCGCGACATTGCCGCACGACACCTGCGCACGACACCTGCGCACATCGCCACTGCGCAACGCCAACCGCCGCCGCGTCAGTCCGCAGCGGGGTCCGGTCTTGCGGCGTCCGGGTCCGCAGGCAGGACACGGGCCGTTGCCTCGACCGGCGCCAGTCTTGCCGATGCCGGGCCCGCCGAGCGCTGCGGGTTACTCGCCAGCAAAGCCCGCAATCCGGCCTCGTCCAGCACCGGCACACCCAGCTCGCGGGCCTTGTCCAGCTTGCTGCCGGCGGCCTCGCCGGCCACCACGAACTGGGTTTTTTTCGAGACCGAGCCGGCCACCTTGCCACCCGCCGCCTCGACCAGTGCCTTGGCTTCATCCCGGCCCAGGTTGGGCATCGTGCCGGTCAGCACCAGGGTCATGCCCAGCAGCGGCTGTGGCACCTTGCTGTCGGCGGCGCCCTCGCCTTCGGGCCAGCGGATGCCGGCGGCGCGCAGTTGCTCGACCACCTCGCGGTTGTGCGCCTGGGCAAAGAAGGTGTGGATGCTTTGCGCCACCACCGGGCCGACATCGTTGACTTGCAAGAGTTGCTCGACCGTGGCGCCGATGATCCGGTCAAGTGAACCGAAATTTTTGGCCAGGTCGCGGGCGGTGGCTTCGCCCACATGGCGGATGCCCAGCGCGTACAAGAACCGGGGCAGCGTGGCTTGCTTGCTCTGGTCCAGCCCGGCCACCAGCTTGGCCGCACTCTTGTCGCCCATGCGGTCGAGCGCGCTGAGTTTGGCCAGGCCCAGGGTGTAGAGCTCCGGCAGGGTGCGCACGATGCCGGCGTCCACCAGCTGGTCTACCCGCTTGTCGCCCAGGCCCTCGACATCCATCGCCCGGCGGCTGGCAAAGTGCAGGATCGCCTGCTTGCGCTGGGCCGGGCAAAACAGCCCGCCGCTGCAGCAGTGGGCAATGCCGCCGGTTTCGCGCAGCACTGCGCTGCCGCAGGCCGGACAGGCACCGGGCATGCGGAAGTTGGGCACGTAGGGCGCGCGCGGCCCGGTGGTCGCGCCAAACCGGCCCACCACCTCGGGGATCACGTCGCCGGCGCGCCGCACGATCACCGTGTCACCCACCCGCACGCCTTTGCGGCGCAGCTCGAACAGGTTGTGCAGGGTGGCGTTGCTGACGGTGGTGCCACCGACAAACACCGGCGCCAGCTTGGCCACCGGCGTGAGCTTGCCGGTTCGGCCGACCTGGATCTCGATCGCATTGAGCCGGGTGGCCTGCTCTTGGGCCGGGTACTTGTGCGCCACCGCCCAGCGCGGCTCGCGGCTCACAAAACCCAGCCGCTGCTGCAGTGCCACGGCGTTGAGCTTGTAGACCACGCCGTCGATGTCGAAGGGCAGCGCATCGCGCCGGGCGCCAACCTGTTGGTGGAACTGCAGCAACCCGGCAGCACCCAGCGCCACCGTGCGGTCGGCGCAGACCGGCACGCCCATCGCCGCCAGTGCGTCCAACGTGGCGCTGTGGCTGGTGGGCTGGGCCCAGCCGCGCACCTCCCCCAGGCCGTAGGCAAAAAAGCTCAAGGGGCGCTGCGCCGCAATCACAGGGTCGAGCTGGCGTACCGCGCCGGCGGCGGCATTGCGCGGGTTGACAAAGGTCTTTTCGCCGCGCTCGCGCTGGCGCTCGTTCATCTGCTCAAAGTCATCGCGCCGCAGGTAAACCTCGCCGCGCACCTCCAGCACTTCAGCATTGCAGCCCGGCAGCTGCAGCGGGATGGCGCCACCCGCGCCGGCCCGGCCGCGCACGGTGCGGATGTTCTGAGTCACGTCCTCGCCGGTCTCGCCGTCGCCCCGGGTAGCGGCTTGCACCAGCACACCGCGCTCGTAACGCAGGTTGATCGCCAGTCCGTCGAACTTGAGCTCGGCGCTGTACTCGACCGGGGGCGCATCGGGCGCCAGTTCCAACTCGCGCCGGATGCGGGCATCAAAAGCCTCGGCGCCACTGGCCTCGGTGTCGGTCTCGGTGCGGATGCTGAGCATCGGCACCGCATGCCGCACCGGTGAAAAACCGGCCAGCACTTGGCCCATCACCCGCTGGGTCGGCGAGTCGGCGGTCAGCAGTTCGGGGTGCGCGGCCTCGATCGCCTGCAAGGCCTGGAACAGGCGGTCGTACTCGGCATCGGGGATCTCGGGCGCATCCTGCACGTAGTAGCGTTGAGCATGGTGGCTGAGCAGGCTGCGCAAGGCCTGGGCTCGGGCGGCGGGTGGGGCGTCATCGGGGGGCAGGAGTGGATCGGCCATGGTGGCTGCGAGTGTAGAAGCCTGCTCCCCACGCGTGTGACGCGGCCGGGATTTCACTGCGTGCGGCGCACCGGCATGCCGCCGAGCGGGGCTGCGCAAAGCCGCCGTCCAACCGCCAGGTTGGCCCGTCCGCAACCTGGCGACAAGTTTCATTTCCTGGGATGGTGTGGCCCTGCCCTCGGGCACCTACAGTCACGGCGACAGCTTGGTGGCTGAAAAATCAAAGGGTGAGCATGCAGTTCAACGTCCGGATGATGGCAGCGGCCACGGTTGCGGTGGTGGTGCTGGCAGTGGTCGCTGCCTGCGGCGGCGGCAGTGGGGGTGGGGGGGGGGGTGGGGGTAGCGCTCCGGTCGCCGGGCCAGTGCCGTCGGTGGCCCCCAACCCCACGCCGCTGGCGCAAGGTCAGCGCAATTTCACCTTTGAGTCAGGCCCGGTGCGGCCGTTGGCGCTGTCGGCCGATGGCAACCGGCTGTTCGTTGCCAACACCGCAGCGGGCACGCTCGACATCGTCAACGTCAGTGGCGCTGGCATGGTGCTCGAAGCAACGGTACCGGTGGGTGTGGAGCCGGTGGCCGTGGCCGTGCGCAATGCCGGTGAAGTCTGGGTGGTGAACCATGTGTCGGACAGTGTCAGCGTTGTCAACGTCAGCGTTTCGCCACCGCGCGTGGTGCGCACGCTGCTGGTGGGTGACGAACCGCGCGATATCGTGTTTGCCGGTGCCGACCGCCAACGTGCCTTCATCACCACCGCTCACCGGGGCCAACAGCGCAGCGACCCCGGCCTGGCGGGCGTGCCGGGTGCGGGCGACCCCCAGCTCACCAGTGCAGGCATCGGCCGCGCCGATGTGTGGGTGTTCAACGCCGAGGCGCTGGGCAAAGGCCTGGGCGGTCGGCCGCTGGCCATCATCACCCTGCGCGGCGACACACCGCGCGCCCTCGCGGCAACCCCGGACGGCAAGACGGTGTACGCAGCCGTGCACCACTCGGGCAACCAGACCACGTCGGTATCGTCGCTGCTGCCCTGTGAGGGCTTCAACAGCGACACCCCGTGCAGCATGTCAGGCAACCCCATTCCGGGCTCGATCACAGGCCCGGCCACCAATGCCGCCGGCGCCCCGGCGCCGAGGGTGGGTCTGGTGGTCAAGACCGGTGGCGACGGCAAGTGGCGTGACAGCCAAGGCCGCGACTGGAGTGCAGTGGTGCGCTTTGGCCTGCCGGACGATGATGTTTTTGCCATCGACGCCGCCAGCCTGGCCAGCACTGGCAGTTTTCAAGGGGTGGGCACGACGCTGTTCAACATGGCGGTGAACCCGAAAAACGGCGCGGTCTATGTCTCCAACACCGAAGCCCGCAACGACTTGCGTTTTGAGGGCGCCGGCAACTTTGGCGGTACCACCTTGCAAGGTCACCTGGCCGAGACACGCATCACCGTGCTCAAGGGCAACAAGGTGGCGCCCCGGCACTTGAACAAACACATCCCGTACGCCACGCTGCCGACACCGGCCAGCGTCAAGCAGCACAGCCTGGCCACGCCCTTGGACCTGGTGGTCTCGGCCGACGGTGCCACGCTCTACGTGGCTGCGTTTGGCTCCAGCAAGGTGGGCGTGTACCCCACAGCCAAGCTCGAGGACAACAGCTTCGACCCGAGCACCGAGAGTGCCAACCACATCAGCGTCAGCGGTGGCGGGCCGTCGGGTGTGGTGCTGGATGAAGCACGTGGCCGGCTCTACGTGGCCACCCGCTTTGACAGCGGTGTCTCGGTGATCGACCTGGCGAGCAAACGCGAGCTCAACCACCTGGTGCTGGCCAACCCAGAACCCACCGCCATCACCGACGGCCGGCGCCTGCTGTACGACGCCACGTTGTCATCGTCCAACGGCGAGGCCAGTTGCAGCAGCTGCCACATCTTCGGCAATACCGACCACCTGGCCTGGGACCTGGGCGACCCGGACGGGCAGGTGGTCAACACCCCCGTCAACATCAAGCTCGGCCTGGGTGGCCTGGGCAGCAACATCAATGGCAACGGCGATGTGCGGAGCCTGCATCCGATGAAGGGCCCGATGGGCACGCAGACGCTGCGCGGGATGGCCAACCACGGCGCAATGCACTGGCGGGGCGACCGGGTTGCCGGTTTCTTTGGCACCGACACGCGCACCACGCCGCCCTTTGATTCGGCGCTGTCGTTCAAGAACTTCATCGTCGCTTTTCAGGGCCTGCTGGGCCGCGCCACTCCCTTGCCGACGCCAGAGATGCAGTGCTTTGCGAACTTTGCGCTGGCAATATCACCGCCGCCCAACCCGGTGCGCAACCTCGACAACAGCCTGACCGCTGCGCAAGCGCGGGGCAAGCGATTTTTCATGGGCTGCGAGGGCCTCGACAGCATCAGCGGCCAGCCGGTGGAGTGCAGCGCCGATGGCAGGCCGGTGGGTGCCGGGCATTTCTCGGACGGGCGCACGGTCAATGGCCTGGGTTTTACCTGTGAAGGCTGCCACACCCTGGCGCCGGTCAACGGCTTTTTTGGCACCGACGGCCAGAGCAGCTTTGAAGCCCTGCCGCAAACCATGAAGATCCCGCAACTGCGCAACCTCTACGACCGGGTGGGCATGTTTGGCGTGGCCGCCAACAGCAGCAGCAACCCGGGTGACAACATCCACCAGGGCGCACAGGTCCGTGGCTTTGGTTTTTCAAACGACGCGAGCGTCGATTCGCTGTTCCGCTTTTTTCAGGCCAAGGTCTTCAACAGTGCGTCGGGCGGGCGGGTGGGCTTTGCGGGCGGTGATGCGCAGCGGCGTGATGTCGAGGCCTTCATGCTGGCTTTTGACAATGACCTGGCGCCGGTGGTGGGCCAACAGATCACCCTCGACAGCAGCAACGCCGCCGTCGTGAGTGCGCGCATTGACTTGCTGCGCACCCGCGCCAGCGCGCCGTTCCCGTCCAGGATGCTGGGCGGCGCCAGCACCGAATGCGACCTGGTGGCGCGCGGCGTCATTGCCGGCCGCCCCAGCACCTACGTGCTGCGCAGTGACGGCAGCTACCTGCGTGATGACGGCAGCGGGCCCGTCACCGACGCCGCCCTGCGTGACCTGGCCAATGTGGCCGGCCAGGCCCTGACCTTCACCTGTCTGCCGCCGGGTTGGGCACTGAGGCTGCCATGACCGAGGCAGCGCAAATCTGCCCACTTCAGCGGGCGCTGCCGACCCCGGCGCGGCTGGTCCTGTTGCTGCGCCTGTGGTTGTGCCTGTTGTTGCTGCTTGCGGGCACTGCGGCCTGGGCCGCCACGGCAAAGCCAAGGCCCGCCACGCCCGTACCGGCGCTGCCGATGCGCCTCGGCCCCGACGTCGTGCCCCAAGCCTATGCCCTGGCGCTGAAGCTCGACCCGTCGCAGCCCGGTCACAGCGGGCAGATCGAGATTGACCTGAAATTGCGCCAGCCGATGCGCTCGATCCGCTTGCATGCCAAGGACCTGGTGGTCCCGCAAGCCTGGCCCCGGAAGGCAAACCAGTCGGCGGCGCGGTAGCGGGTTGCACGCCGCGCCGGGGCGGGTCGGCCGCCCGACAACGCAGGTTCGCGGAGCCTCAGCTGAACAAGCGCCGCGCTGCCGCCGAGCCGGCCGCCAGGTCACGCGAGGCCAGCGCGGTGTAGAGCGTGGCCAGATCGGTGCCGATGGTGGCAAAGGCGTGCAGGGTGATCGGCCGGCCGGTGTGGTCGATCATCACCGCGTCCATGTCGGCAGCCAGCAGGCGGGCGGCCTCGTGCCAGGCCGGAAAGGGCTCGGCCGCCTCGGCGGTTTGCGGTACGTCCAGCGTGAGCTGCACCTCGCGCACCGCCGCAGCGCCCGGATCACTGCCCAGCGCGGCCAACGCGGCCTGCGAATCAAAGCCCAGCACCAGCACCGGCGGTGAGCCGTCCTCCAGCCCCGGCATCACCAGCCGGCCGGGCAGCACCCCGGGCAAGAAGCCACGGCGGCCGGCGCACTGCTGCAGGTATCCCACGCTCCAGGCTGCGCCGTTGGCCCGCAGCGTGAGCGCCAACTGGGCGTCGTGGTCACTCGCAACGTTGTCGAGCTCACGGGCCCGCGCCACCACGTCGAGCATGTCGGGCAGCTCGGCCATCGCGCCCACGCCCTCGGCAAAAGCCTGCAGCTTTTGCACAAACTCGGAGTATTCGATCTCGTTGAGCGGGCCGCTGCGGTTGGCCAGTTGCACACCGGCCTGGAACTCGCTGTAGTGCTGGCCGGCGGCGGGCAGCTCCCAGTCGCCCGATTCGGTGTGAAGGCCTTCGATCAAGAAGGGTTTGGTGCCGGCCCGGCGCGACGGCGGCAAGTGCAGCAGCGCCAGTTCTCCCGAGACCGGCGCCTCCAGCCGCATCCCTGCAATCGCGTCAATCAGCGGGTCGAGCCGGGCGGACTTGCGCAGCGCGATGGGACGGAACTCGCCCAGGCCCTCGCCACTGCCATCGCCCTGGCCCTCGGCCGCGCCGACCTGCCCGGGCGAGCCCGGCTCGACTGCGCCGCCTGCATGGAGCGAGGGCTCCAGCCGCTGCGACCCGGTGCTGTCGGCCAGCCGCGGGCTGGCCTTGCGTGCGCTCCACAGGCCTTGCGCCACCACGCCTGCCAGCACCACGCCGCCCACTGCCGCCAGACCCTCCATCAAGGTGATCGTGATCATGCGGTTTGCACCCATCCCACAGCGGCTTGCATGTCGACCGCGACGATCCGCGAGACGCCTTGCTCCTGCATCGTCACCCCAATCAATTGTTCGGCCATTTCCATCGCGATCTTGTTGTGGCTGATGAACAGGAATTGTGTGCCCTTGTTCGACATCTCGGCCACCAGCCGGGCGTAGCGCTCGGTGTTGGCGTCGTCCAGCGGTGCGTCCACCTCGTCGAGCAGGCAAAACGGTGCCGGGTTGAGCATGAAGATCGCAAACACCAGCGCGATGGCCGTCAGCGCTTTTTCGCCGCCCGACAGCAGGTGGATGGTCGAGTTCTTCTTGCCCGGCGGCTGGGCCATCACCTGCACCCCCGCGTCCAGAATCTCGTCGCCGGTCATCTGCAGCCGCGCCGTGCCACCGCCAAACAGACTGGGAAACATGCGGCCAAAGTGCTCGTTGACCTGGTTGAAGGTGGCACCCAACAGGTCGCGGGTTTCCAGGTCGATCTTGCGGATCGCGTCGTCGAGCGTGTTGATCGCATCCGTCAGGTCGGCCACCTGGGCATCCAGAAAGGTCTTGCGATCGGTCGAGGCGGTCAGTTCGTCGAGTGCGGCCAGGTTGACCGCGCCGAGTGCGGCAATCTCGCGGGTGATGCGGTCGATCTCGCCTTGCAAGCCCCAGAGCTTGACCTGCTCAGCCTCGATGTTGGCGGCCAGGGCAGCCAGATCAACCTGGGCCGCCAGCAACTGCTCCTGGTACTGCGCGCCGCCCAACTGCGCGGCCTGGGCTTCGAGCTGCAGTTTGGTGATCTCGTCGCGCAGCGGCTGCAGGCTGCGCTCGAAATGCAAGCGCTGCTCGTCGGCCGCACGCAGCCGGGCCGACAAGTCGTCGTACAAGGTGCGCTGTGCGCCCAGCGCCTGCTCGCGCTCCAGCCTGAGCGCCAGCGCGGTCTGCAGGCCGGCTTGCGCGGCAGCGTCGTTGAGCGCTGCCAGCTCGGCTTGCAGTTGCTCGCCGGCCTGGGCGTTGCCGGCGGCTTGCTCGGCGGCCGTCTCGGCGGCACGCAGCAACTCGGCGCGCCGCGCAGCCAACGCCCGGGCCTGAAACTGCGACTCCTGGGCCGCCCGCTCCAGCAACCGGCCTTGCTCGCGGGCCTCGGCCAAGCGGCGCTCGGCGGCGATCACCGCATCGTCGAGCTCGGCATGGCGCTGCTGGGTGCCGGCGAGTTGCAGGTCAAGCTCCTCGAAGCGGGCCTCGCCGATGGCCCGGCGCTCGTCCAGCGCTTCGAGCTGGGCCTCGATCTCGGCCAGTTCAGCCTCCAGCTGGCTGCTGCGGGCCTGGCTGGCCTCGGCCTGCTGGGCCAGGCGCAGCAACTCCACCTGCAACTGGTGGGCACGGGTCTGGGCCTCGGTGGCCTCGCGGCGGGCCGTCACCAGGCGCTGGGCGGCGTCGGTGCAGGCAGCCTCGATGCGCACCAGGGCGCCGCGCGCCTCGTCGCTGATCAGGGTCTGGGCGCGCTGCCGCAGGTCAAGTTGCTCGATCTCCTGAGCCCGGGCCAGCAGGCCTGATTGCTCGGAGTCGGGCGCGTAGAACGCAACCGCAAAGGCACTGACCGCATGGCCGGCCGGGGTCATCAGGGTCTCACCGTGGCGCAGCTGGCCGCGCTGGGCCAGCGCACTGTCCAGGTCGGCGGCGGTGTAGACGCCTTCCAGCCAGTCGCCCAGCAAGGCGCGGAGGGTGTCGTCGCCTTGATGCTGACCCAGGCGCAGCAAATCGGCCAGCCGGGGCAGGCGGGGCCGGGTGGTGTCGGTGGAGCTGACATCGAACCCGCTTGCCGACGAACTCGCGGCCAGCAGTTCAGCCGTTGGCGACGTGTAAAAAGCCAGCCGCGCCGGTGGCGCATCGGCAGCAAAGGCGCGCACCGTGTCGATGCGGCCCACCTCCAGCGCGGCCAGGCGCTCGCGCAGCACTGCCTCGAGTGCGTTTTCCCAGCCGGGCTCGATGTGGATGCGGGTCCACAAGCCGGCCAGCCCGTCCAGCCCGTGTTTGGCCAACCAGGGCTTGAGCTTGGAGCCGCTCTGCAATTTTTCTTGCAAGGCACGCAAGGCCGCCAGCCGCGCTACCGTGTCGGTCAGCTGGCCGGCTGCGGCATTGGCGGCCTGCTGGCCGGCGCGGCGCTGGTCTTCTTGCACCGGCAACTGGTCTTGCAGCTCATGCAAGCGGCCCTCGGTGAGGGCATGGGCCTCATCGGCCGCTGCGCTGTGCTCGCGCAACCCGGCCAGCCGCTGCACGTCGGGGGCGACCAGCGCCCTGCGCTCAGCCTGCAGCTTCTCGCGCCGGCCGCGTTGGCCTCGGCTTTGCTCATCGACGTTGCGGCTGTCTGCCGCCAGCACCTGGATCTGCTGCTGCACCTGGCTGACCTGGCCGCGCTGGGCGTTGGCGCGGCCCTGCGCAGCGCGCACAGCGTCCTCCAGCTCAGGCAGACGGATCGATTGCTCCTCGGCCTGCGCCGCGCTGATCTCCGCCCGCTCCTGGGCTGCGGCGATCTGCCCGGCGAGGCTGGTTTGCTCGACCTCGGCGGCGTCGTGCTTGTCCTGCCACTGGGTGGTCTGCAGCTGCAAGGCGATGAGGCGCTGCTGCACCCGCTGCCGGCCCTCGACAACGTAGCGGATGCGCTCTTCGAGCCGGCTGACCTCCAGCGCCGCCTCGGCCAGCGCGCCCTGCGCGGTGTGCAGGCCGTCGCTGGCGGCGTAGTGAGCCTGGCGCACCGTCTCGAGCCCGGCCTCCACCTGACGCAACTCGGCCAGGCGAGATTCGAGTGCGTTGGTGGCCTCCAGCCCCGCCTTGGCCACCCGGGCCGCTTCGGTTGCGGCGTCGCGGTGCTTCAAGAACCAGAGCTGGTGCAACTTGAGCGTGCCGGCCGCTTGCAGCCGGTGGTAGCGCGCCGCCACCTCGGCCTGCTTCTCGAGCTTGTCCAGGTTGGCGTTGAGCTCCCGCAGGATGTCGTCCACCCGGGTCAGGTTTTCGCGGGTGTCCTTGAGCCGGTGTTCGGTCTCGCGCCGCCGCTCCTTGTACTTGGAGACACCGGCGGCCTCCTCCAAGAACAGCCGCAACTCCTCAGGCCGCGACTCGATGATGCGGCTGATCGTGCCCTGGCCGATGATGGCGTAGGCGCGCGGTCCCAGCCCGGTGCCCAGGAACACGTCCTGCACATCGCGCCGCCGCACCAACTGGCTGTTGATGAAGTAGCTGCTGCCGCCGTCGCGGGTCAGCACCCGCTTGACGGCGATCTCGGCAAACCGGCTCCAGGCACCACCTGCGCGGCCGTCCTCGTTGGAGAACACCAGTTCGACGCTGGCCCGGCTGGCGGGCTTGCGCAGGCCCGAGCCGTTGAAGATCACGTCTTGCATGCTTTCGCCACGCAGCTCGCTGGCCCTGCTTTCGCCCAGCACCCAGCGCACCGCGTCCATGATGTTGGACTTGCCGCAACCGTTGGGGCCGACCACGCCCACCCGCTGGCCGGGCAGCTGGAAGGTGGTGGGTTCAGCGAAGGACTTGAAGCCCGAAAGCTTGATCTGGTTCAGGCGCATGCGCGGTGGGGCCCTGGGCCCGCAGCGCCGCCAGCCCCTGGGCCAGACGCTGCAAGTGTTTGATTTGTATGGCTTTATTGCTTGCCGCGCCACAAGCGCAACAAGCCCGATGATACCATCGCGGCCCTCTCAGACTGACGCTTGCGGCGCTGCCGCCGGCCCCAACGCCATGGCCAAGAAAGCCACCCGAGCCGCGCCGCCCGCACTCAACGAGCGGCCCTCGCCGGCCACCCCGCCGAGCGTGCCGTCCAAAGACTTGCAGGTGTTCCCCAACCCGGCACCCGACCGCGACTACCTGATCCAGTTCCAGGTGCCCGAGTTCACCTGCCATTGCCCGTTGACGGGCCAGCCCGACTTTGCCCACTTCAGCATCGACGTGATCGCCGATGCGCTGTGCATCGAGCTCAAGAGCCTGAAGATGTACTTCTGGAGCTACCGCAACGAGGGGGCCTTCCACGAGGCGGTGACCAACACCATCCTCGACGACATCGTTCAAGCCATCCAGCCGCGGTTCATCCGCATCACCGCCAAGTGGTACGTGCGCGGCGGCATCTACACCAACGTGGTCGCCGAGCAGCGCAAGCCCGGCTGGCAGCCCCAGCCCACCGTCGAGCTGCCTGCAATGCCGATGGAGCGCGGGCTGCTGGGCTAATGGCCGGCGCCCCTGCACCGCTGGCCGGCACCGGGCAAAGGCCGACAGCCGGCGCAACGGGGCTGACCCACTGGCCCGCCGTGCTGGCTGCTGCGCTGGCCGGCGTGGCGATTGCGATGAATGTGGGCAAGGTGCCGCTGGCGCTGCCGCTGCTACGCACAGAGCTGGGCCTGAGCCTGGTGCAGGCCGGCTGGGTGTCGTCGGTGCTGAGCACGCTGGCGGTGGTGGCCGCGCTGGGCTTTGGCTTGCTGGCCGGTCGGATCGGCGCGCTGCCCATGGTGCTGGGCGGCTTGGGCCTGAGCGCGGCAGCGTCGCTGGTTGCGCTGGCGGTGCACGGCGCTGGCGGCCTGATGGCCAGCGTCGATGCGCCCGGCTGGGGTTTTGGCCTGCTCATCGCCACCCGTTTTTTCGAGGGTGCGGGTTTTCTGGCGGTGGCGGTGTCGGGCCCGTCCATGATCAGCGCCGCCACCGCTGCAGGCGATCGGCGCTTTGCGCTGGGCGTGTGGAGCAGCTACATGCCCACGGGCGCGGGCCTGGCCATGGCATTGGCGCCGCTGCTGCTGCCTGCAGCCGGTTGGCGCGGGCTGTGGGTCGCAGCCGCCGCAGTACTGCTGCTGGCGGCCGCAGCGGCCTGGTCGCAGCGGCTGCACTACCGCCCAGCGGGCGGGTCCAGCCACGCGGCAGCCACCGGGCCTACGCTGGCAGTGCTGCGCCAGCCCTTGCCCTGGTTGCTGGCGCTGGCCTTCGGGGTCTGGGCATTGCAGCACTTTGCGCTGATCGTCTGGCTGCCCACCTTCTTGAAAGAGCAACGCGGCTACTCCCCCGGCTGGGTCGCCCTGCTCTGCTGCACCATGCTGCTGGCCAACGTGCCGGGCAACCTGATCGGCGGCGGGCTGGTGCAGCGCGGCATGTCGCGCGGCCGGCTGATCGCCGCCGCCCACAGCCTGACCGGGCTGTGCGGCCTGGGCCTGTTCTCAGACGCCCTGCCCGACGGCCTGCGCTACGCGCTGTGCGTGGCGCTGTCGTTCATCGGCGGTGTGATCCCGGCAGCGGTGATGTCAAGCTCGGCCGCGCTGGCCCGCAGCCCGCGCCAGGTCAGCGCGCTGCAAGGCCTGTTCATGCAGGGGTCACAGCTCGGCCAGTTCATCGGCACGCCGCTGATAGCGGCTGTGGTGGCGGCCAGTGGCGCGTGGGGTGCCGCGCGGTGGGTGACGGCCGGGGCGGCAGCGCTGGGGGTGTTGTTGGGGTTGGGGGCTTGGTGGGCTGAGGGCGGTTGGCGGATCGATGTCGGGGCTGGTGTCGGTGCCGGTGCCGGTGCTGGTACCAACTCAGACTGATCGGTGGGTCTAGCTGGCGGTACGGCTGCGCGTTACGGCTCTTTCACGGCACAGTGATGGGCTGGGACGGCGCCACCTACCCAACGCAATTGACCAGCAACGGCGGGCTGACGCATGATCGCCGCCAAACTCCATAGAGGATGGACATGAACAAGGCCAGAACAAAATCGGCGTCAGCGGCTCCCGTGGCCACCCAGCCCTCACCGCCACCTGATCGGCAGCTGACCTGTTTTGTCGTCACCGGCTTTGGCAACAAGACCGATTACTCGACCGGGCGGGTGCTCAACCTGGACAAGACCTACGAGCAACTGGTGCGGCCGGCTTGCGACAAGGTCAACGTCAACTGCTTCCGGGCGATCGATGCCAACCTGACCGGCAGCATCGACTCGATCATGTACCGCTGGATTTACCACGCCGACATCGTCATCGCCGATCTGTCGACCTTGAACGCCAACGTGTTCTACGAGTTGGGCGTGCGCCATGCCCAAAAGCCCAACACCACGGTGATCATTGCGGAGTCGGTGCTGATCCAGCGCATCCCGTTTGACCTGAGCTCGTTTGTGGTGCACAAGTACGAGCACGGCGGCGACAGCATCAGCGCGCCCGAGCAGGAGCGCTTTGTCGCGCACCTGTCGGAGGTGCTGGCCAAGCTCATCGCCATCGAGCAGCGGCGGCTGCAGACCACGCCTCAGGTGCTGGCTGAATCGGACAGCCCGGTGTTCAAGCACCTGACCGGCATGACGCCGCCCAGCTACACCGCACAGAGCTACGTCGAGCCACCGGCCTACCTGGCGCCCGCCGAGCGCCTGCCAGTGGGTGTGGCGCCCGGCCTCAGCCTTGCCAGCATCATCGACGCGGCGGAGGCGGCCAAACAGGGCAAGCGTTTTGGTGAGGCAATCAAGCTGTTTCAGCAAGCCATCCGCCAACAGGCGCAAGGCAAGCCCGACAGCAAACCCGACCTGTTTCTGTCGCAACGCCTGGCGCTGGTGACCTACAAGAACGGCGAACAAAAAAACGCCCAAGGCGAGATCGACAAGCCGGTGGCGATAGCGGCACTGCTGGAGGCCGAAGAAATCTTGGCCGCAAATTGCGAACCCAAGATTTCCACTTGCCCCGAGACGCTGGGCCTCTCAGGCGCGATCAACAAGCGGCTGTTCGAGTTGAGCGGCGATGCGACCTACCTCAACCGGGCCATCCACGCCTACGAGCGCGGCTTCTACGTCAAACAGGATTACTACAACGGCATCAACGTGGCGTACATGTACAACCAGCGGGCGCTGCTGCAAGACCAGCGCTTTGACGCCATCGTCAGCTTTGGCCATGCCAACCTGATCCGCCGCCTGGTGGCCGACATCTGCGAACAACTGATCGCGGACGAAGCCGGCTTTGCCCGCCGTGGCGACCAGGAGTGGGTCTTGATGAGCCTGGCCGAGGCCTACCAGGGCCTGGGCCAGACTGACGACGGCGCCAGGCTGGAGGCCAAGATCGACCGCGTGGCCTCAGACTTTGGCAAGCACACCTACGGCGAGCAAAAGGCCAAGCTGGCGCACCTGATCGACCAATTCCGGCAAAAGGTGCGGCCGGAGGATTTGAGCCCGCAACCCGCAGTCGGCGCCGATCCCAGCGCGGTCGATGTCTCTGACGCCGCCGCCACGCACAGCCCGGCCACTGCCCCCCCCAACCGTGCCGCCCCGTCAGCCGGTCGGCGCCCGATCACCATCGATGCCGACATTTCGCCGGGCAAGCAGATCCGGTCCATCGAGCTGACCTGCAAGATCGACTACTTCTGACCGGGCGGCGCAGGCCCCGGCTTCAGAGCAACTCTTCGGGCGCCAGCGGCGCCAGCAACTCCAGCCAGAACTTGGTGGCAAAGCTGGCGTCGGGCTCGACATCAAAGCTGACCTCGCCCTCGTCGTCGGCCGCCAGCCAGCGCAGGCTGCCGTCGGGCGCCAGCATCAGCCGATAAGACGCCTGCAGCTTGTCCAGGTCCATCAGCCGCAGCGCTTCACGCGCCAGTGGCGGGCTGTCGATGAACAAGCCCATCTCGGTGTTGTGAATCTCCGATCTCGGGTCGAAGTTCATCGACCCGATGAAGATGTGGCGCCGGTCTATCACGGCGGTCTTGGCATGCAGCCGGCCCTGGCTGCTGGCAAACATGCCGAGCCGGCTGGCGCGCTGCACCCGCACCGGGCTGAGCTCGTAGAGATCGATGCCGAGCTTGAGCATTTCTTTGCGGTATTTTCGGTAGCCCACATGCACCAAGGGCTCGTCGGTGGCGGCCAGCGAGTTGGTCAGCACCTTGAACTTGACGCCCCGCCGGCGCTGCTCGGCAAACAAGACCATGCCGCGGTCGCCCGGGATCAGGTAGGGCGATGTCAGCACCACCTCTTTGCTGGCGCTGCGGATCAGGTCCAGCACGTTGTAGCGCACCGACTCCACATCCTGCAGCGGCACCAGGCCGTAGCTCGCGCCCATGCCCTTGAGGCGGTTGGGGGGATCGGCGTAGGTGGTTGCACTGGCCCAGATCAGGCCCAGGCGACCGGCATCGAGCTCGTCGGACAAAGGCCCGTAGCCCAGCACGTCAGTACTGGGCGGCGCCTCGGGCGGTGGCGTGACAGATGGCGCGGTGGCATTGTCAAAGCGCAAGCGCCGAGTTTCGACATCGTCCTCCGGCGGCACGATGGCATGCAAGGGGAACACGACCGGGCTGTTCCAGTAGTCATCGAACAAGGCCTGCATCTTGGGCACCAGGGCGCCGGTGACAAAGGCATCGAGATCGACAAAATTGGCCTGGGCATGGCGCATGAAGTACTCGTTGGCGATGTTGCGGCCACCCGCCACCGCCATGGCGCCGTCTACTACCAGCAGCTTGTTGTGCATGCGCCGGTTGACCCGGCTGAAGTCGTGTGCCGAGTAGGCAAAGCGCGTCAACAGAGAATCACGCCAGCCCGGAAACGGATTGAACAACCGGATCTCGACATTCGGGTAGCTCGCCAGCCCGAGCAACAAGGGGTCGCTGCCGGCGGTGTAGAGATCATCCATCAGCAGTCGCACCCGCACCCCGCGCAGCGCCGCATCACGCAGGCTGCGCAGCAGGAAGCGGCCGGTTTCGTCGTCGGCAATCAGGTAGTACTGCACGTCGATCGATCGTTCTGCGCGCTTGATCAGGGTCAGCCGGGTGTCGATGGCAAAGGCGCCGATGGGCAGCAGCCTGAAACCCGACAGCGCAGCGTCCGGCGAGGAGTCGGCCGCGATGCGGCCCAGGGTGGTACGCACGGAGCCCGGCTCGGCCGCGCTGTAGGCCCGCGCCGCCTGGGGCGGCAGGCCGGCACAGCCACTCAGCAGCGCCAGCAAGATCAAAACCGACAGCAGGCCATAGCACCCAGCGGCTGCGGCCAGCGGCCACCGCGCACGCCCGTGCGGCTGCCCGTCCGCTTGCGCCGGCCCGCAATGCGGCGCTGGGGATGACCCGAGCGGCATCTGCCAGGGGTGACGCTGCGTAATCTGCGAGGGGTGCCGCTGCGTAATCTGCCAGGGGTGCCCCTGCGTATCATGCCGGGTGCCGGCGCCGCTGAATGTCGTGGTCTGCAAACCGGCCCGATCGAATGTCATGGGCAAGAAGGATACGCAATGCCGCCATCAACTTTTTTTGCACCCGCCCGAGGCCGCGCCCTGCTCGGCAGCGGCGCGTTGATCTGTGCGCTGTTGGCTGGAGGCGGCAGCGCCCAGGCCGCGCTCGATGTGGGCGACAAGGCGCCCCACTTTTCCATCGATGCCTCGCTGGCGGGCAATGTGTTCAAGTTCTCGCTAGCCGACAAGCTCAAGAGCGGCCCGGTGGTGCTGTACTTTTTCCCGGCCGCATTTTCGCGCGATTGCACGATTGAAGCGCATGAGTTTGCCGAAGCCACCGAGCAGTACAACCAGCTCGGCGCCACCGTGATCGGTGTCTCGGCCGACGACATCGACACGCTCAAGCGCTTCTCGACCACCGAGTGCCGCAACAAGTTTGCGGTGGCGGCCGATGTCGACCAGGCGGTGATGAAGTCGTATGACTCGGTGCTGTTCTACAAGACCGACTACGCCAACCGCACGTCCTACGTCATCGCGCCCAACGGCACCATCGTCTACCAGTTCACCAGCCTGAACCCGATGCGCCACGTGGCCAATACGCTGAGTGCACTCAAGACCTGGATCGCCAAGAAGCCATGACGCCTGGCGAGCGGCCGGCCTACCAGAAGTTCGAGGTTGCGGTGCACAAGAGCGGCATCGACGGCTTTGGCGCGTTTGCTGGCGAACCGATACCGGCGCACCGCAAGATCGGCGAGATCCGCGGCGAGGCGATCAGCGTGGCCGAGGCCAGGGCGCGGGCCAGTGGCCGGCAACGCATCATGATCGTTGAGATTTCAGCCCGCAAGGCGATTGACGCCTCACAGAGCAGCGACCCGATGCGCTTCACGAACCACTGCTGCAGCCCGAACACACGGCTGACGATCCAGGGCGGGCGCATTGAGTTCTACGCCTTGCGCGCCATCGTGCCGGGCGAAGAAATCACGGTGAATTACGGCGAAACCCACCACGAAGGCACACTGGCTTGCCGCTGTGGCGCGGCCAACTGCATCGGTTGGCTGTGAGCACAGCGGCGGCAGTGTTTCGGGCCAGACGGGGCAAGTCGGGGTAAACAAGCGGGCTGGAGCCAGGACCGGCCATTTCGTCTCACATCAGCAACTGCAGCCCACCCGCCACCGCCCGCGATAATCGGGCCATGAATCCGCTGCTGGGCAAACTGCACCCCTACCCCTTCGAGCGCCTGCGTGCGTTGACCGAGCACATCAGGCCCAACACAGCGCTGCGGCCGATCAGCCTGGGCATCGGCGAGCCCCGCCATGCCACGCCCCAGCTGATCGAGGACGCGCTGCTGGCCAGCATCAAAGGCCTGTCGGTCTATCCGCCCACCGCCGGTTCACCCGCGCTGCGCGAGGCCTTTGCCGGCTGGCTGCAGCGGCGCTACGGCTTGACGGTGGACGCGGCCAGCCAGGTGCTGCCGGTGGGGGGCTCCAGGGAGGCGCTGTTTGCCATTGCCCAGACTGTGGTCGATGCCAGCAGGGCTGGCGCCACGGTCGTCTGCCCCAACCCGTTCTACCAAATCTACGAAGGCGCGGCGCTGCTGGCCGGCGCCGAGGTGGCCTTTGCCAACAGCGACCCGGCGCGCAATTTTGCCGCCGATTGGAACCAGATCGACGCGGCCACCTGGGCCAGAACCCAGTTGCTCTACGTCTGCTCGCCCGGCAATCCGACCGGCGCGGTGATGCCCTTGTCCGAATGGGCCACGCTGTTCGATTTGAGCGACCGCCATGGGTTTGTGATCGCCAGCGACGAGTGTTACTCGGAGATCTACTTCCGGGACGAGCCGCCGCTGGGCGGGCTGGAGGCCGCAGCCCAACTGGGCCGCAGCGATTTCAAGAACCTGATCAGCTTTACCTCGCTGAGCAAGCGCAGCAACGTGCCCGGCCTGCGCTCGGGTTTTGTGGCCGGTGATGCGCAGATCATCAAGAAGTTTCTGCTCTACCGCACCTACCACGGCTCGGCGATGGGCCCGCTGGTGCAGGCGGCCAGCCTGGCCGCCTGGAACGACGAGGCCCATGTGGTGGCCAACCGAGCGCTCTACCGCACCAAGTTTGCCCAGGTCACCCCCGTGCTGGCCAAGGTGCTGGACGTGGCGCTGCCCGACGCGGGCTTCTACCTCTGGGCCGGCTTGCCGACCCAAAACGGCCAGGCCGGTGACGACATCGGTTTCGCGCAGCAACTGCTGGCTCAATACAATGTTGCGGTGCTGCCGGGCAGCTTGCTGGCCCGCACGGCTGGCGGTGGCACCGACGCACAAAACCCCGGATACAACCCCGGCAGCGGCCGGATCCGCATGGCCCTGGTAGCCAGCACCGATGAATGCCTGGAAGCGGCGCACCGCATCGCCGACTTTTGCCGCCAGCAAGCCGCCTGATCCATCGGCCCGCTGAACCCTGACCTCCGTTTGTCCCGCAAACTCATCCCCACAGCCCCGAGCTGATCCCATGACCGCACAACTTCAAAACACCATAGCCCAGGCCTGGGACGACCGCGCCAGCCTCGGCCCCAGCAGCGACGCGCCGGCCGTGCGCGCCGCCGTCGAGACCGTGATCGCCGAGCTCAACGCCGGCCGCATGCGCGTGGCCGAGCGCCAGGGTGTGGGCCAGTGGGCGGTGAACCAGTGGATCAAGAAGGCGGTGCTGCTGAGCTTTCGGCTCAATGACAACCAGCTGATGCAGGCCGGCGGCTTGAGCTTTTTTGACAAGGTGCAGACCAAGTTCTCGCACATGGACGAGGCCGCACTGCGGGCATCGGGCGTGCGCGTGGTGCCACCGGCCGTGGCCCGGCGCGGCAGCTACCTGGCGCGTGGCGTGGTGCTGATGCCCAGCTACGTCAACATCGGTGCGTATGTCGATGAAAACACCATGGTCGACACCTGGGCCACCGTGGGCTCGTGTGCGCAGATCGGCAAAAACGTTCACTTGTCGGGCGGCGTCGGCATCGGCGGTGTGCTCGAGCCGCTGCAGGCCAATCCCACCATCATCGAAGACAACTGCTTCATCGGCGCCCGCTCCGAGGTGGTCGAGGGTGTGATCGTCGAGGAGAACTCGGTCATCAGCATGGGCGTGTACCTGGGCCAGAGCACCCCGATCTACGACCGCGAGACCGGCGAGACCAGCTACGGCCGCATCCCCGCCGGCTCGGTCGTGATCTCGGGCAGCCTGCCGCGCGATGGGGGCAAGTACAACCTGTACTGCGCCGTGATCGTCAAGAAGGTCGATGCGGGCACCCGCGCCAAGACCAGCATCAACGACTTGCTGCGGCCCTGAACCCAGCCCAACATCAGGCCCAGGCCCGGCATGCAACCGACTGAACAGGCTACTCGATGAGCGGGCGCATGGAAAAGGTCATGCGGCTGATGGCCGAGCGCCAGGCCTCGGACGTCTTCTTGTCGGCCAACATGCCGATCCTGATCAAGATCCACGGCCAGATGTTGCAGCTGTCAGACCAGGTGCTCACGCCGATGCAGCCGCGCCAGTTGCTTGCCGAGGTGCTGTCGCCACAGCAGCTGGAGGAGCTCGACGACACCGGCGAGCTCAACCTGGCGGTGCCGATCCACGGCGTGGGCAGCTTTCGGCTCTCGGCCTTCAAGCAACGCGGCACCATCGCGGCCGTGGTGCGCCACATTCCGCACATCATCCCGCCGCTGGCCTCTCTCAACGTGCCCGAGGTGCTGGGCCAACTGGTGCTGGAAAAGCGCGGCCTGATCCTGATGGTGGGTGCCACCGGCTCGGGCAAGAGCACCACGCTGGCGGCCATGCTGGAGCTGCGCAACCGCAACCTGCCGGGCCACATCCTGACGATCGAGGAGCCGATCGAATTCTTGTTCCAGAGCAAGAAGTGCGTGGTCAACCAGCGCGAGATCGGCCGCGACACCGAGTCCCTTCAAGTGGCCTTGCGCAACGCGCTGCGCCAGAGCCCCGACTGCATCCTGATCGGCGAGATCCGCGACCGCGAGACCATGACTGCCGCGCTGAGCTACGCGCTCTCGGGTCATCTGGTGGTGGCCTCGCTGCACGCCAACAACAGCCACCATGCGCTGGGTCGGATCCTGTCGTTCTACTCCCCCGAGGCACGGCCGGTGCTGCTGGTTGACCTGGCGGCGGGCCTGCGCGCCATCGTCTCGCAGCGCTTGCTGCGGGCGGAGGCCGGTGGCCGCATACCGGCGGTGGAGGTGCTGTTCAACAGCAACCTGGTCGCCGACTTGATCTCCGAGGGTGACTTCCACGGCGTGCAGGAGGCGATGGAAAAATCGCTGGCCCAGGGCTCGATCACCTTTGAGGCGGCGCTCGCCGAGCTGATCGTCAGCGGCAAGGTCACCCGCGACGAGGGCCTGGCCCATGCCGATTCGGTCACCAACCTGGTGTGGCGGCTGCAAAACGAGCAGGCACCCGTGTCCCGCGCCACGCCCCGGATGGAGGAGTCCGACGAGCCGGTGTTCACCGACTTCACGGTGGATGTGCTGCCCGAAGGTTTTGTCGAGCGCCGGCAGGCCGCCTCCTCCTTCCCGCCCTTGAGCCCATGATGAACCCCAGCCCCAACACCTTGCGCCTGCTTGAAGCGCTGATCGCCCGGCCGTCGGTCACACCGGCCGACGCCGGTTGCCAGACCTTGGTGGCCGAGCGGCTGGCGCCCCTGGGTTTTGTCTGCGAGACCCTGGGTTTTGGCCCTGACACCGGCCGCGTCACCAACCTGTGGGCGCTGCACCGTGGCAGCCGCCCTGGCCCCACCGTGGTGCTGGCCGGCCACACCGATGTCGTGCCCACCGGCCCGCTGGCCGCCTGGACCAGCGACCCGTTTGTGCCCAGCCACCGGGACGGCCGGCTTTACGGCCGGGGAGCGGCCGACATGAAGACCTCGATCGCCGCGATGACGGTCGCCGCCGAGGAGTTTGTGCGTCTGCACCCGGACCACGCAGGCAGCCTGGCCCTGTTGTTCACCAGCGACGAAGAAGGCCCCGCACTGGACGGCACGGTGCGGGTGGTCGAGGCGCTGCAGGCGCGGGGCCAGCCGCTGGACTGCTGCATCGTCGGCGAGCCCACCTCGGTGGACCGGCTCGGCGACATGATCAAGAACGGCCGGCGCGGCTCGCTCTCGGCCCGGCTCACCGTGTTGGGGGTGCAAGGCCACGTGGCCTACCCGCAGTTGGCGCGCAACCCGATCCACCAGCTGGCGCCGGCGCTGGCCGAACTGGCGGCCACGGCGTGGGACGAGGGCAATGCGCACTTTCCGCCCACCACCTGGCAGGTCTCCAACATCCACGGCGGCACCGGCGCGTTCAACGTGATCCCGGGCGAGGTGGTGGTGGACTTCAACTTCCGCTTCTCCACCGAGTCCACCCCCGAGCAGCTCAAGAGCCGGGTCGAGGCGCTGCTGGCGCGCCACGGTGTGCAACACAGCCTGGCCTGGACGCTGGGCGGCTCGCCGTTCTTGACCGAGCCGGGCAGCCTGAGCGCCGCCCTTGGCGCCGCGATCCTGGCCGAAACCGGTGTCCAGGCCGTGCTCTCGACCACCGGCGGCACCAGCGATGGCCGCTTCATCGCACGCGTCTGCAAGCAGGTGGTCGAATTTGGCCCGATCAACGCCAGCATCCACAAGATCGACGAGAACGTCAACGTCGCCGACATCGAGCCGCTGAAAAACATCTACCGCCGCACCTTGCAGGCGCTGCTGACATGACGGTGATCGAGCTGATCGACCAGGCCAGCGCCCGCCTCGCCCAGGCGGGCGTTTCGTTTGGACACGGCACGGCCAACGCCTTTGACGAAGCCGCCTGGCTGGTGCTGTGGCGGCTCGGCCATCGGCTGGACGTTCTCGACGAAGTTGCCGATCTGGTGGTCGAGCCCGGCGATGAAGCCGCTGCGCGCGCGTTGATCGAGCAACGCATCAGCAGCCGCCAGCCCGCCGCCTACCTGACCGGCGAGGCCTGGCTGCAGGGTGTGCCTTTCACGGTCGATGCGCGGGTGATCGTGCCGCGCTCGCTGATCGCCGAGCCACTGGCCGACGGCAGCATCGAGTCCTGGCTGGCGCCCCAAACCCTGCGGGTGCTGGACCTGTGCACCGGCAACGGCAGCCTTGCGGTGCTGGCCGCGATGGCCTGGCCCGATGTGACGGTGGACGCCGCCGATCTCAGCACCGACGCGCTGGCGGTGGCGCAAATCAACATCAACCGGCACGGCCTGAGCCAGCGCATCACGTTGCATGCGGGTGACGGCCTGGCCGCCGTGGCCGGCCGGTGTTACGACCTGATCCTGTGCAACCCGCCCTACGTCAACGCCCAAGCCATGGCCGCCCTGCCCGCCGAGTTCAAGGCCGAGCCGGCGCTCGCGCTCGACGGCAATGCCGCCGGCGGCAGCGACGGCATGGACTTCATCCGCGGGCTGCTGCGCGCCGCGCCTGCGCACCTGAGCCCAGACGGCGTGCTGGTGCTGGAGATCGGCCACGAGCGCGAACATTTCGAGGCCGCCTTCCCGGCGCTGGACGTGGTGTGGCTGCCCACCAGCGCAGGCGACGACCAGGTGTTGCTGCTCACGCGCAGCGCCCTCACCTCTCTACCCGCCCCGGCGCGCTGACGCCTGGGCGCCACCCAAAAACCTCCCCATGATCCAGATCAAGAACCTGACGCTGCGCCGCGGCGTCAAGGTGGTGTTGAAAGACGCCTCCGTCACCCTCAATCCGGGCGAAAAAGTGGGCCTGGTCGGCCGCAACGGTGCCGGCAAGTCCTCACTGTTCTCATTGATCGCCGGCCGGCTGCAGGCCGACGCGGGCGACTTCGACATGCCGGCCAAATGGCGCATTGGCCAGGTGGCCCAGGAGATGCCCGAGACCGACCAGCCCGCCACCGACTACGTGCTCGACGGCGACCTGCCGCTGCTCGAAGCCAAGGCGGTGCTGGCCGCCGCCGAGCAAAACGAAGACGGCCACGCCATCGGCGACGCTTACGTCGGGCTCGAGCATGCCGGTGCGTTTGACGCCCCAGCCCGTGCGCAGGCGCTGCTGCTGGGTCTGGGGTTCCGAACCGACCAGCTCGACTCACCCGTCAACAGCTTCTCGGGCGGCTGGCGCATGCGTCTGCAGCTGGCCCGGGCGCTGATGTGCCCGGCCGACCTGATGCTGCTCGACGAGCCGACCAACCACCTGGACCTGGACGCGCTGGTCTGGCTGGAGAACTGGCTCAAGCGCTACGAGGGGCTGATGATCGTGATCAGTCACGACCGCGAGTTTCTCGATGCGATCACCAAGGTCACTGTGCACCTGGACGCCGCCACGCTGACCCGTTACGGCGGCAACTACTCCAGCTTCGAGGCGATGCGCGCCGAGCGCCTGGAGCAGCAGCAGGCCGCGTTTGGCAAGCAGCAAGAAAAGATCGCCCACCTGCAAAAGTTCATCGACCGCTTCAAGGCCAAGGCCAGCAAGGCCAAGCAGGCGCAGAGCCGGGTCAAGGCACTTGACCGCATGCTCAAGCTCGGCCCGGTGCTGATGGACGCAGAGTTCGACTTCGAGTTCCGCCAGCCGCAAAGCCTGCCGAATCCGATGCTGACGATGCGGGAGCTGTCGTGTGGCTACCCGAATCTGGTGCCCGGACAGCCGCCGGTCACGATCGTGCGCCACATCACCCGCAGCGTGATGGCCGGCCAGCGCATCGGCATCCTGGGCGCCAACGGCCAGGGCAAGTCCACCTTGGTCAAGACGATTGCGCATGCGCTGGCGCCGCTGGGTGGAGAGTTCACCGAGGGCAAGGGCTTGAGCGTGGGCTACTTTGCCCAGCAAGAGCTTGACTTGCTGAGCGAGGACGACACGCCGATGCAGCGCATGATCCGGCTGGCGCGTGAGCTGGGCGGCAGCGGGCAGGAGTCGCGCGAGCAAGACCTGCGCAATTTTCTGGGCCAGTTCCGCTTTGCCGGCGACATGGTGCACCAGACCGTGGGCACCTTGTCGGGTGGTGAACGGGCCCGGCTGGTGATGGCCACCATCGTCTGGCAAAAGCCCAACCTGCTGCTGCTCGACGAGCCGACCAACCACCTCGACTTGAACACCCGCGAGGCGCTGTCGGTCGCGCTCAACGAGTTCGAAGGCTCGGTGATGCTGGTCAGCCACGACCGCTCGCTGCTGCGCGAGGTCTGCGACGAGTTCTGGCTGGTCACCTCAGGCGGCGTGCTGCCCTTTGATGGCGACCTGGACGACTACCAGAAATGGCTGCTCGATGTCTCACGCGCCAACGCCCGTGGCCAGCCCGCACCCCCTGTGCCCGGCTATTTGACGGCAGCGCCAGCCGCAGAGCCGGTACGCGCCGCTGCGCCGCCCGCGCCGGCCACCACCGCCAAGTCGGTGGCCCGGGCCACCGCGTCGGCGGCGTCAGCGCCGGGCAGCTTCAAGCGTGACGAGCGCAAGCAATCGGCCCAGTCGCGCAGCCAGGCCGCCAACCGCAGCCGGCCGTTGCGCGCCGAGGTGCAGCAAATCGATACCCGGATGGAGAGCCTGGGCGATGAGCGCAAAAAGCTCGAAGCCCAACTGGCCGGTGGCAAGCTGGCGGGCGCCGATATCGCCGAAAACGGCCGCCGCCTGAACCACATCGCCGCTGAATTGGCCACCCTGGAAGAACGCTGGCTGGCCTTGCAGACCGAGATCGAGGCCATCACCGGCGACGGCGCTGCCTGAGCAGCCACGGGGCGGTGCGGCTGGCCGCTCAGGTTTTACCGGCGCCGGCGTTGGCCTCGCTCAAGGCCTGGTGCACCAGGCCCGCGAGCTGTTCGAGCGTGAACTCCTTGTGCATCAGGTGGCGCACACCGGCTTGCTGCGCCTCGCTGCGCAGGCTGTCCGAAACATAGCCCGAGCTGAGCACCACCGGCAAGGCCGGCCGGGTTTGGTGCAGCGCACGCACCAGGTCCAGGCCGGACATCTCGGGCATGTTGAAGTCGGACACCAGCACATCGACCGGGTCGTCGGTCGATGTCGCTCTGGCGAGCGCGACACGCGGGTCGTCAACGCAGCTGACGCGGTAGCCA
The DNA here is from genome assembly GCA_025358155.1 of Betaproteobacteria bacterium. GTDB lineage: Bacteria > Pseudomonadota > Gammaproteobacteria > Burkholderiales > Burkholderiaceae_C > Pseudaquabacterium. The sequence goes on along the minus strand of JANYKR010000249.1, from coordinate 17,239 downwards.
GCGCGCTGCAGCAAGGCTTGCACCATCTCCCCCATCACCGGGTCGTCATCGACATACAGCACATGCTGGCCCTGGCCATGCCCCGGCAGCACTGCAGGCACGGCAAGCACAAGCGGCACGCTGGGTTGAACCCGCGCGGCAGCGTCAGCGTCAGCCACTTCGACCGGTTCCACGAGCGGAAAGTACAGGTCAAACCGGCTGCCTTGGCCTGGCGTGCTCTGCACCGCGATCGCGCCGCCATGCGACACCACGATGCCGTGCACCACCGACAAACCCAGTCCGGTGCCTTTGCCAACGGGTTTGGTGGTGTAGAAGGGTTCGAAAATCCGCAGCCGGGTCGCCTCGTCCATGCCGCAGCCGTTGTCACTGACACTGACATGCGCATGCGGGCCAGGCGCCAGACCCCCCACTTCGGCCGCCGCCTGCTCGTCCAGCAAGGCCAAATCCAGTGCAATCACGATCCGGCCGGTGCCACCCGCCATCGCATGCCAGGCGTTGGTGCACAAGTTCAGCATCACCTGCTGCAACTGGGTGGCGTCCGCACTGACCCGCAGCGGCGAGTCGCTCAGGCGCAAATGCAGTTCCACCAGGGTCGGCAGGGTCGCCCGCAGCAGCCGGGCCGCCTCTTCGAGGACCGGCCGTATCGGCAGGTTCAGCCGTTGCGGCGGTTGCCGGCGGCTGAACGCGGCAATTTGCTGCACCAGGCTGCGGCCCCGCTCTGCGGCCTGGCTGATTTGCGCCAGCCGCAACGCCGCCGGGTGCTCAGCGCCCAGGTCCTGCCGCACCAGCGCCACATTGCCCAGGATGGCGGCCAGCAGGTTGTTGAAGTCATGTGCAATGCCACCGGCCATGGTGCCGATGGCTTCCATTTTTTGCGACTGGCGCAACTGTGCCTCCAACTGCTCCCGGTTGTGCTGCGCCCGCTTGTGTTCGGTGATGTCGGTCAGCATCGCCAGCGCGCCCCCGTACTGGCCTGAGTCGGCGCGCACCGGGCTGGTGGACAGCGAGGCCCAGAGCTCGCTGCCGTCGCGGCGCACAAAACGCAGGTCCAGGTGCTCGGCATGCGCTTGCCGCAGCGGGTCGGCGCCAGCGGCTGCCAGAGCGGCCAGGCTGGCCCTGCCGGCGTCGTCCATGAAGTCGGTCCAGCGCCGGCCCAGCATCGCGATTTCGCCATAACCCAGCATCTGTTGCAGCTTGGGGTTGACGAAGGACGTGCGCCCCTCGCCGTCCACCACCCAGATGCCCTCGTCGGCGGTATCGACGATGCGGCGGTAGCGCTCGGAGCTCTGCCGCAGGCGGCGCGTCATGCTGCGTGCGGCGGCCTCGGCGCGGGCGCGGCCGGTCAGCCCCTGCCAGGTGAGCAAGGCCAGTACCAGGCTCAGGCCGGTGCCGGCGCTGGCGATTATCAGGGCCGAATCGTTGCCGTAGCGCTGCTCAAAGCCCGGGCTGCTTCGCACGGTCAATGTCCAGGTGCGTCCGGCAGCAAAGAGGTACTCCTGGGCCTCGAATCGGGGCTTGTGGCTGGTATGGGCCGCGCCGGGCGTGGCATACAGCAGGTTGGCATCACTGGGTGTGACACCGTCGCTCAACCGCACATCCAGCCCCGGGGCGTTCTCGCCGTACAGGCTGGCCATCAGGTCGTGGATGTGAAAGCTGGCTAAAACCCAGCCCGCCGTACTCGCGCGGCGAGCCGCCACCGTGTCGCGGGCGCCGGCACGCTGGTAGACCGGCATGACCATCAAGAAGCCGGTGTCCGCCGTTGTCCCGGGGAGCTTGGCGGCACCGGGCTCTGCCGGCAGGCCTGGTGTCAGGGTCGCCTGACCCGAGTCGCGGGCCTGCAGCATCGCGGCTTGGCGCACCGGGTCGAGCCAGAGATCGTCCCCCGCGGCGCCCACCAGTGAATCAACAGTCGGCGCGGTGAATTTCAGCGGTGCAACAGGATCGGTCGCCACAACCAGCCCGCCAGCCGGCCGTGGCAGGCCAGGCTCGAGCGGAGCCGCCACACCACCGGTCAGTGTGACGGGGCGCAACTGCGGCGCATAGCCGATGCTGCGCAGGCCTGTAAAGTCGCTGCCCGCCAGCAACGAATCGACGTACAGCGAAAACCCCTCCCGGCTGACGAGGTCGGTGGCCTCGAACAGGCCCCGCACCCCGCGCAGCACCTGCTCGTAGCCGGTCAACCGCTCTTCGATGCGGGTGGCGGTCTGGCGCAGCCCAAAATCGAAATTGCTTCTCAGGTCTCGTTGCTGGGTCTGGCGTTCGTGCTGCCAGAGCCAGGCGGTGATCGCCAGCGACATCAAGCCTACCAACACCGGCCACAGCAGGGACCACAACAGCGGGCTGGGTCGCTTCACTGGCGGATCGGGCTCAAAACTGGGTCAAGGCCCGAGCCAGCTCGGGCTTGAAGTACTTCTCGAAGATGCGCTGCACGGTGCCGTCGGTGCGCATGTCGTTCATCAGGTCGCGCCAGGCCTGCTGCTGGGCCGGCGGCAGCGACTTGCGCGACATGATCAGCCCATGCGGCACCGGCGGATCTTCAAACGCCTGGATCGAGGTCTGGGCGTGAATGTCGGCGCTGGCGACGGCGGGGTAGTCGAAAGGCTCGATGATCATGGCATGCACCCGCTTGTCGAGCAGCACCCGGTAGAGCGGGTCCAGCTGGCTGGCATAACTGACCCGGCCTTGGGCGTCGAGCCGGTCGACAAACCGGTTGGCGGCAGGCCCGTAGCGAAAACCCCGGATCACACCCAGCCCGAGTGCCGGGTTGCGCTCGAAGTCGGCCGGGGTTCGCACCCCGGCATCGTTGCGCAGCAGCAGGTAGTACTTGTTGGAGAAGTACCAGGCAAAAGCGGCAAAACGCTCACGCGCCTCGGTGCTGATACCCGACAGGCTGAAATCCAGTGCACCCGACTCGATCAACTGCCAGATCCGTGCCCGGGGCATCAGCGCGATGCTGAACTTGCAGCCACTGCGGCGTACCAGTTCGTCGGCGATGTCCTTGTCAATGCCCTCGCCGGTCTGGCTGGCATACAGCAGGCCGTGCTCGTGCAGTGCGAGGGTCAGCGGCCGGCTGCAGTCAGGCTTGTCCGCGGCCGGGCTGGCCTGCGGCCAGGCCAGAGCAACAAGCAACAGCAGTCGAGCACTCCAGCGCATGGCAACTCCAGACCAGACAGCATAGCGTGAGCTGTCGACACCTGACGCGACCCGGATCAATCTGCCAGCCCGTCCGCTGGCTTGGCCGCTGCGTCCTCGGTGGCGCGCCAGGTCAGGTAGAGCCGGGTATCGAACTCGATCTGGTGGTAGCCCGTCAGCATGTGCTCGCACAGCGCGTAAAAGGGTTTGTTGTGCTCGCGCTCTTTGAGGTGCGCCAGCTCATGCACCACGATCATCTGCAGCAAGGCGGCCGGTGCGCCTTTGAACACCGCCGCCACCCTCAGCTCACGCTTGGCGGTGAGGCGGCCACCTTGCACCCGCGACACGCTGGTGAGCGTGCCCAGCGCACGCTGGTCAATCTGCAACCGGTTATCGAAGCCCACCCTGGCCAGCGGCGGCGCATGGCGCAGGTAGCGGCTCTTGAGTGCCATTGCATGGTCGTACAGCGCGGCGTCGGTGCGCACGGTGTGGCGCTCGGGGTAACGCTCGCTCAGGTAAGCACCGAGCCGGCCCTCGGCGAGTTGCTGGCGCACCTGGGCCAGCAAGGGCTCGGGGTAGCCGACCAAAAAACGCCGACAGGGGTCAGTCAGCGTGTCAGCTGCGGGCATGCCGATCAACCGGACACCGGGGCCACGCAGCTTTACCGCCTGTCCCGGCCACTCAGCGCACCGCGTCCGGCAGTTCGATCTTGACTTCCAGCACCTCGAAGTTGTCCTGCTTCTCCAGGCTGACCTTGATGTCGCCGGGCGCAATGTTGACGTACTTGCTGATCACCGCCATCAACTCGGCCTGCAGCTGCGGCAGGTAGTCGGCACGGGAGTTGCCGCGGCCCGAGCGCTCGTGCGCCAGGATGATCTGCAGCCGCTCCTTGGCGACAGAGGCTGTCTTTTTCTTTTCACCGAGAAAAAACGAGAGAAACGACATGCCGCTCACCTCCCGCCAAACAGCCGCTTGAAGAAGCCGGGCTTCTCGGCGTCGACAAAGCGCATCGGCACGGTCTCGCCCAGAAAGCGGCTGATCACGTCCTGGTAGGCCTCGCTCACATCGGTGGCCTTCAGATGGATCGCCGGCACGCCCTGGTTGCTGGCGTCGAGCACGGTCTCGCTCTCCGGGATCACGCCGATCAGCGGGATGCGCAAGATCTCCTGGATGTCGTCGAGCGACAGCATCTGCCCGCCCACCACCCGGCTCGGGTTGTAGCGGGTGATCAGCAAATGCTCCTTGATCGGCGCCTGGCCCTCGATAGCGCGCCTGGTCTTGGAGGACAACATGCCCAGGATGCGGTCGCTGTCGCGCACCGACGAGACCTCGGGGTTGGTCACCACCAGCGCCTCGTCGGCAAAGTGCATGGCCATCAGGGCGCCGGTTTCGATGCCGGCAGGCGAGTCGCAAACGATGTACTCAAAGCCCATGCCGGCCAGCTCGGTCAGCACCCGCTCGACGCCGTCCTGCGTCAGCGCATCCTTGTCACGGGTCTGGCTGGCGGCCAGCACGTACAGGTTGTCGCACTGCTTGTCCTTGATCAAGGCCTGGGTCAACTTGGCCTCGTTGTGGATCACGTTGATCAGATCGTAGACCACGCGGCGCTCGCAGCCCATGATCAGGTCGAGGTTGCGCAGGCCGACGTCGAAGTCGATCACGGCGGTCTTGTGGCCGCGCAAGGCCAGGCCGGCTGAAAAGCTGGCGCTGGTGGTGGTCTTGCCGACCCCGCCCTTGCCAGAGGTGACGACGATGATTTTGGCCATCCGGTGTGCTTTCTGTGAAACAGGATTGGGTTGGGCGGGCTTGGCGAAGGCAGCGCCTGTGCCGCTGGAAACGTGGGGGCCGTTGTGCCGCTTCTTGCTGGAAATCTTCATGCAGGTGTCAAGAGGCCAGCGGCTCGACCCTGATTTTTTCACCGTCCAGCCAGACCTGGGCCGGCTGGCCCAGCACATTGGCGGGCAGCGGGGTTTCGGTGGTGCGGTAGATGCCGGCAATCGACACCAACTGCGGCTCCAGGCAGGTGCTGAAGATGCGAGCCTCGGTGTTGCCCCGGGCACCGGCAATCGCCCGGCCGCGCAGCGGGGCGTAGACGTGGATGTTGCCGTCGGCGATCACCTCGGCACCAAAGCTCACCACCGCCAGCACCACCAGGTCGCCGCCCCGGGCGTAGACCCGCTGGCCCGAGCGCAGGGGCTTGTCGATCACCATCGTGGGCACGGCAGCGGCGGGCACCTCGCGGACCACCTCGACCTCCCGCACGGTTTCGCGCACCGCTTCGCGCACCCCATCAACGGCATCAGCGTTGGCAACCGCAGGCCGGGTGGCGACCGGCTCGCGCACCACCCGATCACGCGCAGGCGCCAGCGGTGCGGCTGGCGCGGCCTGGCGTGCCGGCACTGCATCCTCCGGCGCGGCGTCCAGCGCCTCGGCCAGACCGGCAGCGCGGGCCGCTGCCATCTGCGACGCGCTGCCACCCTGGGCGGCGATCGGCAGCAGGCGGTGGCGGCGCAGGTGCGGCAGCAGGCCGGCGATGTCGACTTCGGCATCGCCGGCGCGCAGCGGGCTCAGGTCGATCACCACCGCGTCGTTGTCAAACAGGCCCGAGTCATCGCCAAAACGGGCATCGAGCGCGGCCACCAGCGTGGCCAGGTCGGCCGTCTGCAAACGCAGTGCCGTGAGCGTCCAGGCGGTGCTCTTGAGGTCAAAAAAAGGCTTGGCCGGGGCTGCGGTGGACATGGGCGGGATGAATTGCACACGGCACAAGGTGCACCGCAGCTGAAAATGACGGTAAAAAGACACCAAATCGGCAGCGATCAGTGTATCTGCCCGGCTTGCAGCGGCGACCCGGCGTGTCGGCCGGGATCATGTCGGAACCCAAGCGGCTCCAGCCACTGCCCGCAAGACGCCCGGCATGGCGCTGCGGCAAGCTGCCTGAAGCTGCTGCTGCCCTGAATGGAAACCCATGAGCGCCCACCACCCCACCGCCCCGCCCCTGTCTGCCACCACCCGCCCGCCGCTGCGCATTGGCGGCGCGTCCGGTTTCTGGGGCGACAGCAGCGTGGGCGCACCGCAACTGGTGGCCAGCGGGCTGATCGACGTGCTGGTGTTTGACTACCTGGCCGAGACCACGATGGCGATCCTGGTGTCGGCCCAGCGCAAGAACCCCGAGGCCGGCTACGCCACCGATTTTGTCGACAGCGCCATGCGCCAGGTGCTGCCCGAGGTGGTGCGGCGCGGCATCAAGGTGGTCAGCAATGCCGGTGGCATCAACCCGCAGGCCTGCGCCCGGGCACTGGCGGCGCTGGCGACTGAACTGGGCCTGACGCTGCAGATCGCGGTGGTCGACGGCGACGATGTGCGCGAGGCCTTGCCGGCGCTGCGCGCTGCTGCCGCCAGCGCTGCGCCGGGCGGTGTGCTGACCGACCTGGTCAGTGGCCGGCCCTTGCCCGGCGCCTTGCTCAGCGCCAACGCCTACCTGGGCGCCGAGCCGGTGGCCCGCGCGCTGGCGGCCGGTGCCGACGTGGTGATCACCGGCCGCTGCGTGGACAGCGCCGTCACGCTCGGCCCGCTGATCCACCACTTCGGCTGGACGATGGACCAGTACGACGCGCTGGCCGGCGGAAGCCTGGCCGGCCACATCATCGAGTGCGGCTGCCAGGCCACCGGCGGACTGTTCACCGACTGGCAATCGGTGCCCGACTGGGCCCACATCGGCTACCCAATCGTCGACGTGGCAGCCGACGGCAGCTTCGTGGTCGGCAAGTCGCCCGGCACCGGTGGCCTGGTCAGCCCGGCGACGGTGGGCGAGCAATTGCTCTACGAGATCGGTGACCCCGGCGCCTACCTGCTGCCCGATGTGCGCTGCGACTTCCGCCAGGTCCGGATCGAGCAAGTGGGCGAAAACCGGGTGCGCGTCAGCGGCGCCCGCGGCGGGCCTCCCCCGGCCACGCTCAAGGTCAGCGCCACCTCGATGGCGGGCTGGCGCTGCAGCAGCAGCCTCACCATCGTCGGCATCGACGCGGTGGCCAAGGCCAGACGCACCGGCGAGGCCCTGCTGGAGCGCACCCGCGAGCTGATCGCCGCGCGCGGTTGGGGCGACTTCTCGGCCACCCGCATCGAGGTGATTGGCGCCGAGAGCCTGTACGGCCCGCACGCCTCGCCACCCAGGCTGCGCGAGGTGATGCTGCGCCTGGCGGTGCAGCATCCCAAAAAAGAGGCCTTGGAGCTGTTTGCGCGCGAGCAAGCCGCCCCCGGCACCAGTTGGAGCCCGGGCACCACCGGCGCGGGCGCGGGCCGGCCACCGGTGCAGCCCTTGATCGTGCCCTGCGCGTTTGCGCTGCCGCGCACGGCCGTCACGCCACAGGTCAACCTGGGCGAGGTGGTCATCGCCGTACCTTTCAACATCCCGGCTCCGGTGCAACCTGTCACCGGGCTGCCTGACCCGATCGCGCCTGCGCCAGCGGCCGGCCCCAGCCGCTGCGTGCCGCTGGTGGCACTGGCTTGGGGCCGCAGCGGCGACAAGGGCGATTTGTCCAACATCGGCCTGATCGCGCGCCGGCCCGAGTGGTTGCCACTGCTGTGGGCCCAGGTCACGCCGGCAGCGGTGCTGGCCTGGCTCGGCCACCTGGTCAAAGGCCCGGTGGACCGTTACCACCTGCCCGGCCTGTCTGCGATGAACCTGGTGATCCACCAGGCGCTCGACGGTGGAGGCCCGGCCTCATTGCGGCTGGACCCGCTGGGCAAAGGCATGGCGCAGATGCTGCTGGAGATGCCGGTCACGGTACCGGCAGACTGGCCGGTCTGAGGGGAACCGGCAGGTCATCGCTTGGCGCGCCAAGTATCGGGTTTACCCTTTCAAGCCCTGCTTGGCACACCGCTAAAGTTCAAAGCTGCCGGCCCGGTGTCCCGCCTTGCGAGCGCACCGGGCGCACTGTGATGCCCGGACCCGCGCCGCCTTGACCGCGTCTCCGGGCCCCTCCACCTCTCCACCTCTCCACCTCCCTGCCTGGAACCCCCATGATCAACATCCGCTTAGGCGTCGTTTCACTGCTGGGCGCCGCCCTGCTGGTGGCTTGCGGCGGTGGTGACACCACCATCCCCGGCAGCGGTGCACCTGCCGGCGCGCCCACTGCCAAGGGCAACTTCACCTCGCTCGTCACCTTTGGTGACAGCCTCAGCGACCAGGGCACTTATTCACCCGCCACCTCGCTGACCGGCAACGGCCAACCGCCGTTTTTTGGCGGCAAGTTCACCACCAACATCGACGGCAACCAGGGCACGATCTGGGTCGAGAACCTGGCCACCACGATGGGCTTGACGGTGTACCCGGCCGAGATGGGTTTTGGCGCCAGCTCGGTGAAATGCCCGGTCAAGCTGGTTGTGCCTGCCGCTGCAGCGTTGTGCACCAGCTACGGCCAAGGCGGTTCGCGCGTGACCGACCCCAACGGCATCGGCCGCAACAACGGCGCCGGCGCACTGACGGTGCCGATGGTCAAGCAGATTGCCAACCACCTGGCCGCGTTTGGCAGCTTCAAGAGCACCGACCTGATTTTGGTTTGGGGCGGCAACAACGATGTCTTTGTCCAGTTTGGCGCATTCGCTGCCGCAGCCGGCGTCATCCAGGCCAACGCGGCGGCTGGCAAGATCACCGCCGATCAAGCCAATCGCCAGCTCTACGACGCCCAGACCGCCGCGCAATACGGCATGAAAACTGCCGCCCAAGAGCTGACCGGCTATGTGCGCGACCAGATTCTGGCCAAGGGTGGCAAGTATGTGGCGGTGTTCAACCTCAACGACTCCAGCCAGACCCCGTTCGGCAGCACCCTGGATGCCAGCGCCCGGGGCGTGCTCGTCACCTTGGTCGACACCTTCAACCTGTGGCTGCGCGACGGCCTGACCGGCCTGCCGGTGCAGTGGGTGGACCAGAACAGCACGGGCAAGGACGAGTACGCCAACCCGGCCAAGTACGGTCTGGTCAACAACGCCGTACCAACTTGTGATGCCGCCAAGATCAGTGCCATCACGGGCGGCGCCGTGGCCGATGGCTCGTCGCTCTTTTGCAATGCCACTCCCGGCATGCCCTACAACGGCTTGCGCGCTGGCGCCAATGTGGACACCTGGCTGTTTGCCGATGGCGTGCACCCCACCCGAGGCGGCCACAAGCTCATCAGCAACTTCGTCACCAGCCAGCTCAAGGCCTTTGGCTGGATCTGACCCCGCGACACAGAGAACTTCACCATGCAAAACTCTATCCGTTCCCTGTCGCTGCTGATCGCAGCCTCCAGCCTGGCCGGCGGCGCATTGGCGCAAAGCGGCGCAACGCCCAACACTGTCAAACTGGGTGTCATCTTTTACCAGCCCCATGCCCAGACCTCGGGCATCACCGGCTTGGGCGTGCCGGCCGGCGCCGACGCCTCCATCGGCAGTGCTACCACCTTGCTGGGCACCTGGGAGCGTGAGGTGGCACCCAACCTGGGCATCGAGCTGGTGCTGGGCGTGCCGCCAACGATCAAGGCCAAGGGCGCCGGCACCGTGGCCTTTTTGGGCGAGGTGTTGAGCGCCAAGAACGTGGCGCCCACGGTGTTGATCAACTACCACTTCGGCGATGCCGGCAACTCGCTGCGGCCTTATGTCGGCATCGGCGTCAACTACACCCGGTTCACCGATGCCAAGACGCCCTACGGCTGGAAGGTCAACCTGAGCGACAGCTGGGGTCTGGCAGCCCAGGTCGGCGTGGACTTTGCGATGGGCAAGCAGTGGGGCCTGTTTGCCAGCATCGGCGCAGCCCAGGTCAAGAGCGATCTGGTGGCGGTGGGTGCGTCGGTGCTGCGCAGCACCATCGACTTCCGGCCAGTCACCTACGCGGCCGGCGTGGCGTACAAGTTCTGACAGTACGGCGGCGTCGCGGGGGTGGGATGCGATGATCGCGGCCTGCCTCCACTTTGCACCTGACGCCATGACTGCTTGCAACACCGATTTCACCCGCCGGCGCCCGGCGCTGGCCGGGATTTTTGTCTCCCTGGCAACGCTCTGCGCAGCCCCGCTGGTGCTGGCCCAAACCCAGACTCCCGTCAAGAATGCGGCGCCAGCGGCCAGTGCGGCCCCAGCCGCATCAGCGCCCGCAGCAGCCGGTGCCGGTACGGTGATCACCACCAGCAGCGGCCTGATCTTCAAGCTGATCAAGCAGGGCACGGGTGCCAGCCCGAAGGCCAGCGACATGGTGATGGTGAACTACCGCGGCACCTTCATGGACGGGCGCGAGTTCGACAGCTCCTACAAGACCGGCGGGCCGGCCGAGTTTCCGCTCAACCGGGTGATCAAGTGCTGGACCGAGGGTGTGCAAAAGCTGCAGGTGGGCGGCTCGGCCCGCTTGACCTGCCCACCGGCGATTGCCTACGGCGAACGCGGCGCCGGCGGCACGATCCCGCCCAATGCCACGCTGCAGTTCGAGGTGGAGCTGCTGGGCATCAACGGCCGCTGATCTGGGTCTGACGGCCAGGCGGTCAACCGGCGGCGGACCCTGACGCGGTCGGTAGTTCAGCCGCCAGCAACGCAGCAGCCGGCAACGCAGGCTCGATCTCCACCAGCACCCGGTGGGCCGCCACCTGCTCGCCCAGGCTGACATGCAGCGCCGCCACCCGGCCGGCGCAGGGTGCCGTGTGCACATGCTCCATCTTCATGGCCTCCAGCGCCAGCAGCGGCTGGCCTGCGGCCACCGTATCGCCCACCGCCACCTGCAGGGCCACCACGCGGCCGTTCATGCTGGCGCGCAACTTGCCGTCGCTGGCGCCAGCGCCGGCACGGTTGGCGGCGGCGCGGCTGCGGTCCGTGACGACCCAAGGCCGGCCGGCAAAGTGGAAGCGCAGCGTGGCGCCAGTCCGGTGCCAGACGGCGCTGTCGGCCAGGCCGTCCACCACGATGCGGCTGCGCCCAGCCGAGCCTGAGCCGGCGCTGGATCGCCCGGCCATGACGGTGTGGGCCACCACCTGCAGCGCACTGTCATGGTCATCGAGCCGGGTGCTGAACTGCAGCGGCCCCTGCTGCATCAGCGCACCGTGGCAGGCCATAGCGCCCAGGTCAAACCGCTGCAGCATCGGCAGCCGGTGGGCCAGGCCGTGCGGGTTTGATTCGCCGGCGTCGGCACCCAAGGTCTCGGCGCTCAGGTGCAGCAGTACCGCTGCCACCGCCGCCGCCCGCTGGTGGCCGGTAGCGTCGCCCTCGCGTGTCAGGCCTGCCAGCAACTCAGCCTGGTGATCAGGGATGAAGGCGGTGGTGGCACCGCCCGCCGCAAACACCGGATGCGCCAGACAACGCGCCAGAAACGCCTGGTTGGTGGCCACGCCGAGCGCCACCGCATCGGCAAGGCCGTGCCGCAGCTTGCGCAAGGCTTCGTCGCGGCTGCGGCCATGCGCCACCAGCTTGGCGATCATCGAATCGTAAAACGGCGGGATCTCGTCGCCAGAGCGCAACGCGTGCTCCACCCGCAAGCCGCCGGCGCTGGCCGTCGTGGCTTCGGGCATGAGCCAGGCGTCCATGCGGCCGCTTTGCGGCATGAACCCCAGCAAGGCGTCCTCGGCGCAGAGCCGCAGCTCGATCGCGTGGCCGTCAAAGCGCAACTGGTCCTGACGCAGCGGCAGCGGCTCACCGGCGGCGATGCGCAATTGCCAATCCACCAGATCCAGCCCGGTGATGGCCTCGGTGACCGGATGCTCAACCTGCAGCCGGGTGTTCATCTCCATGAAGAAAAAATCACCTTGTGCGTCGAGCAAAAACTCCAGCGTGCCCGCGCCCTCGTAGCCGATGGCCCGCACCGCCTGCATCGCCACCGCGCCCATGCGCTCGCGCAAGTCAGGCGATACCGCCGGCGACGGCGCCTCCTCGATCAGTTTCTGGTGCCGGCGCTGCACCGAGCAGTCGCGCTCGCCCAGGTGCAACGCGTTGCCGTGGCGGTCGGCAAACACCTGGATCTCGATGTGGCGTGGCGCGATCAAGGCGCGCTCCAGGATGACCGTGGCGTCGCTGAAGGCGCTCAGCGCCTCGCTTTGGGCACTGACAAGCGCCTCGGCAAAGTCCTCAGCACGGTCGACCCGGCGCATGCCGCGACCGCCGCCGCCTGCGGTGGCCTTGATCATCACCGGCCAACCGATCAGCGCGGCCTCGGCGGCCAGCCGCCCCGCCGACTGGTCATCGCCCTGGTAGCCGGGGATGCAGGGCACACCGGCAGCGCGCATCAGCGCCTTGGCGCCGGCCTTGTCACCCATCGCCAAGATCGAAGCCGACGACGGCCCGATGAACACCAGCCCGTCCTCGGCGCAGGCCGCTGCAAACGCCGGGTTTTCAGCCAGAAAGCCGTAGCCTGGGTGTACCGCGTCGGCACCGCTCAGGCGGGCGGCGGCGATGATGGCCGGGATGTCGAGGTAACTCTGGCGCGGCAGGGGCTCGCCGATGCACACCGCCTGGTCGGCCTCCAGCGTGTGGCGGGCCTGGGCGTCGGCGGTGGAGTACACCGCCACCGTGCGGTAGCCCAGCGCACGCGCGCTGCGCATCACCCGCAACGCAATCTCGCCCCGGTTGGCGATCAGGATCTTTGAGAACGGCGTCGAGGCAGTCATGGGCTACAGGTTAGAGGTCGTGAAAAGGCCGACACATGGCGAAAGAACCCAAGGCGTCAATCGGATTGCATGCCTGAACTTGCCGGGGTTCTGCCGCATCACCCCGCCGCTGAACGCTACGGCCTGGCGACTGAAAACTGCATCGCCTGGGGCTGGCGGGCGTCGCCGTCGCGGCAGACCGACAGCACCTGTGCCAGCACGTCACGGGTCAGGCGTGGGTCGATCACGCCGTCGTCGAGCAGCAGCGCGCTGGTGGTGAACACACTCATCTGGCTGTCGAAGCGCTGGATGATGCCGGCTTGCAGCGCGTCGAGCTTGGCCTGATCGACCGCGCCCTTGCGTGACATGGCTGCCTCGGTGACGATAGCCATGGTCTTGGCCGCTTGCTCGCCGCCCATCACGGCGGTCTTGGCGTTGGGCCAGCTGAAACAGAATCGCGGTGCAAAACCCCGGCCACACATGCCGTAGTTGCCCGCGCCAAAACTGGCGCCGCAGTACAGCGTGATCTGCGGCACCGTGGCATTGGCCACCGCCTGGATCATCTTGCTGCCGTGCTTGATCATGCCGCCCTCCTCGAACTGACGGCCGACCATGAAGCCGGTGGTGTTGTTGAGGTAGATGAGCGGCGTGCGGCTCTGGCAGCAGGCCTGGATGAAGTGGGTCGCCTTGGCAGCACCGGCGTTGTCGATCGGCCCGTTGTTGGTGATGATGCCGACTGCCCAGCCCTCGATCCGGGCGTGGCCGCAGACGGTGGCAGCACCGTAGTTCTCGCCAAAGGGCAAGAACTCGCTGTCATCGACAAACCGGGCGATCACCTGGCGCATGTCCACCGGCCGCTTGTGGTCCATAGGCATGATGCCCAGCAACTCTTCGGCATCGAAACGCGGCGGTTTGAAGGCCCGCACAGTCGACTGAGGGGGCTCGGCCCGCGGCCAGTCAATCTGGCCCAGCACCTCGCGCGCCAGCCGCAGCGCATCGCGGTCGTCCTCGGCCAGGTAGTCGCCCAGTCCGGAGACATAGGTGTGCATCTGCGCGCCGCCCAGGTCTTCTTCGGTCGCCACCTCGCCGGTGGCGGCCATCAGCAGCGGCGGGCCGGCCAAGAACGCCCGGGTGCGGCCGCGCACCATGATGATGTAGTCCGACAGGCCGGTCTGGTAGGCGCCGCCGGCGGTGGACGAGCCGTGCGTGACGGTGACCACCGGCAGGCCACGTGCCGACATGCGCGCCAGGTTGCGGAACAGCCCGCCACCCTTGATGAAGCCCTCGACCCGGTACTTCAGCAGGTTGGCGCCGGCGCTCTCGACCAATTGCACATACGGCAGCTTGTTCTCGAGCGCCAGCTCCTGGATGCGCAGCGCCTTGTCCAGGCCCATCGCCTGCATCGCACCAGCGTCTATGCCCGAGTCGCTGGCGCTGACCATGCAGCGGATGCCGGCCACCCAGCCGATGCCGCCAATCACCCCGCCACCGGGCACGGTGTGGTCAGGGTCGGGTGTGTCCATGCCGTAGCCGGCCAGCGTGCACAGCTCCAGCCAGGGCGCGCCCGGGTCCAGCAGCAACGCCAGGCGCTCCCTGGGCAGCAACTGGCCGCGCGACTCAAAGCGTGGCTGCGACTTGTTGCTGGCAGCAACCGCCCGCGCCTCGGCGCTGCGCACCCGCTGCAGCAGCGCCAGCATGCCGCTGCGGTTGGCCTGGAAGGCCTCGCTGCTGGGTGAAATTGTGGATTCGATGGTCGCCATGCGTTGGGAGGTCCGATGCTGATTTGTCTGACGCCCAGTGCTCAGATGCCGAGTTGCCGCGACGCCAGGTCTTTCATGATTTCTTCTGAGCCGCCGCCGATCATCATCACCTTGACCTCGCGGTAGATGCGCTCGCTGCGGGTGCCGCGCATGAAGCCCATGCCGCCCAGGATCTGCACCGCCGCATCGGCGCAGAACTGCATGCACTGGGTGGCCTGCACCTTGGCCAGCGCCGTGCGCGCCACCAGTTGCTGGGCGTCGCCGCTGCGCTGCTGCACCCGCCAGGCCAGGTCGTAGATGTGGCAGCGCGCCACGTCGATGCTGCGCAGCATGTCCATCAGCTTGTGGCGGATGACCTGACGCTCGGACAGCGCCGCGCCAAAGGTCTGGCGCTGCCGAGCCCAGTCCAGCGCCTCATCAAAACAACACTCGGCATAGCCCACCGCCTGTGCCGCCATGCCCAGGCGCTCGCCGTTGAAGTTGCTCATGAAGGTCTTGAAGCCCTTGCCCTCTTCACCGATCAGATTGGCCGCCGGCACGCGGCAGTTATCAAACCGCAGGTGGGCGGTGTCGCTCGCCCACCAGCCCATCTTGTCGAGCTTGACGCGGCTCAAGCCGGGGGTGTCACCGTCGATCAGCAAGGCCGAGATGCCACCCGGCCCCTTGTTGGCCGGGTCGGTGCGCACCGCCAAGGTGATGAAATCGGCCCGCATGCCCGAGGTGATGAACACCTTCTCGCCGTTGACGAGGTAGTGATCGCCCTGGGCGTCGTTGCCCCGGATCGCGGTCGTTTTGAGTGCCGCCACGTCCGAGCCGCCCGACGGCTCGGTGACCGCCAGCGCGGCGATCTTGTCGCCCGCCAGCACCGGCGGGATGACCCGCGCCTGCAGCGCCAGGCTGCCAAAATTGCGGACCGGCGGCAAGCCGATGCTGTGCGACATCAGCGACGCCGCCACGCCGCCGCAGCCGGGCCGGGCCAGTTCTTCGGACAGGATCAGGTGGTAGAACAAATCGGCCGGGGTGCCGCCAAATTGCTCGGGGTAGTCCAGCCCCAGCAAGCCGATTGCCGAGGCTTTTTTGTACAGCTCGCGCGGGAAGCCCTGGGCTTCGTCCCAGGCGTTGACATTTGGCGTGATCTCGCGCGAAACCCAGTCGCGCAGCGCGGCACGGAACTGCAGATGCTCGGGCGTGAAGTAGTGCGGTACGGCGGGGGCGTCGAGCAGGCTCATGACGGGCAGTCTACGGAGTGTCAGCCTGAACTCTCGCCGCGCCAGCCTGAGGCGTCTTGTGCGTATTGGCTGATGCCATCGCAAGCGATGCCACCGGCCGGCGCTCTCACCCGCGCACAGCCAGCTCGCACAAGACGGCGACCCGGGCCCAGGTCTAGGCTGCTCGTCCAAATCGACGATGGCCGGCCGGCGGCGCGACCGTCAGACTGGCTGTCCCGGTCGTCACGCCTGTCCACCCTCTGCAAAGAACCCAAGCCATGACATCAAGTCTGCAGCTCCCCCGGCTGGTCACCCTGGCCACCGCCCTGCTCTCGCTGGCCGGCATCGCTGCGGCGCAAAGCGCCAGCACCACCCAGGGCATCACCAAGACCGAGATTTTGCTGGCCACCATTCAAGACCTGTCTGGCCCGGTCGCAGCCTACGGCAAGGCGGCGCGCAACGGCATGCAGCTGCGGGTGGACGAGATCAACGAGCAAGGCGGCATCCACGGCCGCAAGATCCGGCTGCTGGTCGAGGACAACGGCTACGACCCCAAGAAGGCAGTGCTGGCGGCGCAAAAACTGGTGAACCAGGACAAGGTGTTCATGATCGTCGCGCACATCGGCACGCCGATGAACAACGCGGCGATGCCAGTGATGTTCGAGAAGGGCGTGATCAACTTCATGCCGCTGTCGGCCGGGCGCGAGATGTACGAGCCACCGCACAAGCTCAAGTTTGCCGGTGTGGCCTCGTACTACGACACCCTGCGCATGAACGTGGCCAAGCTGTACAAGGACAAGGCCGCCAAACAGGCCTGCGCGCTGTACCAGGACGACGACTACGGCCTGGAGGTGGTGCGCGGCGCCGAGCAGGGTCTCAAGGACATTGGCGCGACGCTGGGCGAAAAAACCACCTACAAACGCGGCGCCACCGACTTTTCATCCCAGGTGGCCCGGCTCAAGGCCAGCAACTGCGATTTTCTGGTGCTGGGCACGATCATCCGCGAGACGATTGGCGCGATTGCCGAGGCCCGCAAGACCGGCTGGAACCCGACCATCATCGGCTCGCAGGCCAGCTACACCGACCTGATCCACAAACTGGGCGGCAAGGGCATGGACGGCTACTACGCCATATCGACCGCGTTTTTCCCGTACCTGGATGTCGAGCAGCCGGCGCTGCGCTTCTGGGCCAACAAGTACAAGACCAAGTTTGGCGACGACCCCAGCACCTACTCCACCGGCACCTATGCCGACATCGAGATCTTTATCCGCGCAGCGCAAAAAGCCGGGCCCAACCTGAGCACCGACAGCTTTGTCAAAGCGATGGAGACCCTGGGCGAGATCCCGGCCGACATGTTCGGCACGCCGCCGCTGAGCTTTTCCGCCACCAAGCGGCTGGGCTCGGCGCTGTCGCGGCTGAGCCAGATCCAGGACGGCCGCTGGAAAGTGGTCTCGGACCTGCGCTGAGCGCCGGCCCGATCCGATTGCCGAGCCCCGCAGTGCCCCTGACACCTTCGAGCCCGCCCGCCGACATGAGCCCCTCCGCC
>JANYKR010000226.1 GCA_025358155.1 Betaproteobacteria bacterium | reverse complement strand
GCTTCCTGCACGGCGATGTCGCTCACGGAGGCCTTCTGCTGCCTGCCGCAAATGGCGGCCAGCACACTTTCGGCTGCGTTCATTTCCGCCGGAACGGTCGCGAACATCAGGTAGTTGAGCAGCGCCGGCAGGTGGACGATTTCCGCATGGTTGCGCAATGCCTGCAGGGCGGCGACGCGAATGTCGCCATTGGCGTCGGTTTCGGCCACGGACAAAAGCAGCGCGGCGGGCGCGTCCAGCCCGCCTTTGCCGACCAATTCGACGGCAAGGAGGCGGTGCTTTTCCTCGCCGCTGTGCAGCATGGCGGTGAGAAGCTCGTCGCCCTTCGGTCCGGGGAAGTAGCTGAGCGTGTTGCGGGCGGCCTGGGCCAGCGAGAAGTTCAATTGCGACGGCAGACCGACGGCGACACTGAGGTTGCTCGACACGGTGGCGATGGTGGGCTCGCCGCCGATCGGAACCAGTGTGGCCGAGACCCGGATCGGGGTCGGGATCGTGCCTGAATTGACCCTGGCCGTGACCCTCCCGGCGGCGTCCGAGGTTTGCGTCACATCGCTCGTGCCACCTTCGACGGTGACACCACCGCTGCGCGTCAACAGCGACAGCACGACGCCCCGGTTGGGCAGGATGTTGCCGGCGCGGTCGCGCACCTCGAAGGTCAGCGTCGAGGACTCGGTGAAGCCTGAGCCCTTGATGTAGATGACCTCGGGCGACGCGCCGATGAACGCCACACTGGACGCATCGGGCGAAGCAATCGGCAAGGTCAGTGCCAGCGCCGCACTGGCGCTGCCGGTGATGGACGCCTGCAACTTGTCGGAGGCTTGCAGTGCGCCGCAGCCGTTGTCCTTGTACTGCAGGTCGACGGTCGCCGTGGTGGCGGTGAAGGTCGATGGCGACAAGGTGGCCTTGCCCAGCACCACGCAGGACGAGGTCACGCTGATGTTGACCGGAGAGCCAACCGAAGCGCCGGTGATGCCGACCGTCAAGCTGGTCTGGCCGTAGGCGCCCAACGACGCGATTGCCGAGGTGAAGGTCGACAGCGTCACGTTTGCTGCCTGGATCTGAAAGCCTTTGGTGCTGGTCAACGCCGTGCCGGCAAAGTTGGCCGAGGCCGTCACCTCGTCGGCGCCGGCGGTGGTTGAATTGACCGGCGACAGCACCACCACCGCCTTGCCAGTGGCGTCGGTCAGCGCGGTGCGGACGCTGGTCTTGCCCAAGCCGCGCACCACGTTGAACGTCACTACGCTGCCCGCCACCGCCGTGCCATTGCCGTCGGTGAGCGTGGCGGTGACCGTGGCCGGCGAGGCGGCGCTGATCGAGGTCGACGACAAGGCGGTCTGCAGCACCGGCGACGAGCTTGAGTTGGTGGACGACACCTGTACCGTCGTCTGCCGGGTGACGGTCACGCCGCCCACGACCGAGGTCGCCACGATCTGGTCGGCGCCGTTGCTGGTGGCCGACTTCGGGGTGACGGTGACCTGTGCCAGGCCACTGGTCGTCGCCGCCGTGGTGGCATCGAAGGCACTCAGCCCATAGGCCGAACTGAACGACACGATGGTGCCGTCCGCCACGTTGGCGCCGGCGGCCGTCGTGACGCGGATCGACAGCTTGGACGGCACGGTTGCGGTGACACTGGAAGTGAAGCCCGCCGCTGGCGCAATGGTCATCTGCGGCGTGTCGGCGTTCAACTGGAACACCAAGGTGCTGCTGGCCAACGCACTGCCCACAGTGACACTGGCCGTCACGGCATCGGCGGCGGTGATGCTGGGATCGACCACGCTCACCACGGTGGTGGCCAGCCCGAAGTTGTCGGTCTTGGCCGATGTCGCGCTCAGGCGCAGACGGCCGCCGACGGAGCCAAAGCTCACCTGCTGGTTGGCAGCCACGTTGCCGCTGACGTCTCTGACCGTCGCGGTGAGCGTGGCGGTCGCGGCAGCGCCACTGAGGGTGGCCGAGCTCGGCGACACGCTCAGGTTGACGGTGGGTGCACTGCCAACGACCGTGAAGCTGGCCGTGCCCTGTGTGGTGGCTGCGCCGCCCTTGATCTGGCCGACCACCTGATCGGCGCCCGAGGCACCGCCGGAGATCGCCTGCAGCGAAGCCGTGGCATTGCCAGCCGCATCGGTCGACACTGACTTCACGCTCAACAGCGCGAGGTTGCCGCGCACCGTGCTCAGATCAACCACGGCACCCGGCACGGCGTTGCCGCTGGCATCGCGCACCCGCACCGTCAGCATGGCCGGGCTGGCCGCGGTGACGGTGGGCGACGACAGCGCCAGCGTGACCAGCTTGGTGCTGGCGGACGACGACGACACCTGCACCACGGTCTGCTGCGTCACCGACACACCACCGATGCTGGCCGTGGCGACCAGCAGATCGGCGCCGTTGCTGGTGATACTGCTGGGCGTGACGACCACCCGGGCCACGCCGGTGGCGTCGGTCACCGCGGTGCTGGCATCGAAGCTGCTCAGCCCGTAGGTGGAACTGACGCTGACCACGGTGTTGGCCCCGACCGGCGTGCCGGCCGCATCCTTGACCAGGATCGAAAGCACCGCCGGCGCACTGGCGCTGATGTTGAAGTTGCTAGCGCTGAGCGTGAGGGTCGGCGCATCGGCCAGCACCTGCATCACCAGCGAGGCCTGCACCACCGCCGAGCCGACGCTGGCGCTGGCCGTCACGGTCTCGGCCGCCGTTACGCTGGGGTCGGCCACGGTCACCGTCACCGACGCCAGCCCCTGGGCATTGGTCACCGCCGTCGGCGCGCCCAGCGCCACACGGCCGGCGGCGGCGCTGAACGCCACCTGTCTACCCGGCACCGGGTTGCCTGCGGCGTCCTTGACCACAGCGCTCAGCGTGGCACCGCCGGTCGAGCCTCGCAGCGATATCGAACTGGCCGACAGGGCCAAGGTGGCCGAGGTGCCCGACACCGTGAAACTGCTGCTGCCTTGCGCTGGCGTCGCGCCCAGCGCGACGACGCCGACCACCTGGTCGGCACCGCCGAGTGCGCCGCTGGCAGCCACCAGCGACGTGGTTGCGACGCCATTGGCATCGGTCGCCACCGAGGCGACACCCAGCGTGGCCAGGCCCTTGCGAACAGTGCTCAGGTCGACCACGGCGCCCGGCACCGCGGCGCCCTTGGAATCACGCACGATCACGGTCACGATGGCCGGCATCGTGGTGCTGATGGTGCTGGGCGCGATACTCACTGTGACCGAGGCGGTCGCCGACGACGCGATCTGCAGCACGGTCTGCGCGCTGATGGCCACGCCACCCACGGTGGCCGAGGCCACGATCTGGTCGGCACCGTTGCTGCCGGCGGTTTTCGGGCTCACCTGCACCTGCGCCAGGCCACTGGCGTCGGTGACCGCGGTGCTGGCGTCAAACGCGCTCAGGCCAAAGGCCGAACTGACCGTGACGACCGTGCCCTTGCCGACGGCCTTGCCACTGGCGTCCATCACCTGCATCGACAAGGTGGCGGGCAGGCTGGCCGAGACGTTGGCCCGGTTGGCACTGAGGGTGATGGAAGGCGCGTCGGCCACCAACTGCACCACAAGCGTGCTGCGCACGGCGATGCTGGCCACGGCGGCATCGGCCGACAAGGTGTCTGCCGCCGTCACGGCCGGGTCGACCACTGCCGCCGTGACGCTGGCCTTGCCCGCGGCATCGGTCTTGGCGGTGGGCGCACCGAGCAAGACGCGCTTACCCACCGCCGCAAATGTCACCAGCACGTTCGGCACCGGTGTGCCCGCGGCGTCCAGCACCACGGCACGCAGGGTGGTGGCGCCGGTCGAACCCCGCAGCGTGGCTGAATCGATCGACAAGCTCACCGTGGGCTGGCTGCCCGCCACGGTGAAGGCGACGTTGCCCTGCACCGTGGTGGTACCGAGCTTGGCCACGCCCAGCACACGGTCCGATCCGGACGTCCCGCCAATCGACGCCGTCAGCGTGGCGGTGGCTACGCCTTTGGCATCGGTGGCGACCGACGCCACGCTCAATGTGCCCAGGGTGCCACGTTCGGTGCTCAGGTCAACCACCGTGCCCGCCATCGGGTTGCCCGCAGCATCCCGTACCGTGACTGTCACAGTCGCGGGTGCGGCTGGCGTGACGGTTGGCGACGACAACGACAAGCTCACCGTTGCACTGGCGCCCACGCCCGAACCCGAACCCGACCCGCTACCCAGCGCCGAATCGCCCGAGGCGCCGCCACCGCCACCACACCCCGCCAGCGCTACCACACAGAGCCCGGCAAGCCAGGCCTTGATCGTCACAAAACTCATGTCAATAACTCCCAATCGGGAAAGGCGCTGATGCCGTCACTTCAGCGCGCAGCGGCTCGGTCGGTCACGATCTTGGGCGTGATGAAGATCAGCAATTCGGTTTTGGTCGCCACCTTGGCGGTGTTGCGAAACAGCGCGCCCAGGTAGGGTACGTCGCCCAGCAAGGGCACTTTGGTCACGTCGGTGCTCTCGGTCTGGGTGAAGATGCCGCCGATCACCACGGTGCCGCCGTTCTCCACCAACACTTCGGTCTGCACATGCTTGGTGTTGATGGCAAAACCTTGGGGAGTTGACTGACCAACGCTGTCCTTGGTGATGTCGAGCACCATGATCACGCTGCCCTCGGGCGTGATATGGGGCTTGACTTCGAGCTTCAGGTTGGCCTTGCGGAACTGGATCGAGGTGGCACCGCTGGAGGTGGCCACCTGGTAAGGCAGCTCGGTGCCTTGCTCGATGATGGCCTTGTTCTGGTCGGCGGTGATCACCCTGGGGCTGCTGATGATCTTGCCCTTGCCGTCGGCCTCCAGTGCCGAGAGCTCCAGGTTCAGGAACCGGTTGGCCAACGGGCTGAACAGCGACAACGCAATGCTGGGCAGCGACTGGCCGCCAAACACCGAGTTGATGGTGTTGGCCGGCAGGTTGACGAAGTTGCTGTTGTTGTAGGCCGCCGCCGTGGCCGCTGAGCCGGTCAGACCGGTCTGCAGCGTTTGGTTGGCCACACCAGCCGCATTGCCACCCACCGTCAGGTAGTTGCCATTGCTCACCGAATAACCCGGAACGCCGCCACGGAGACCCCGCATGTCGGTGGCGCCCAGCTTGATGCCCAGCGTGCGGCCAAATTTGTCATCGGCTTCGACGATGCGGGCCTCGATCAGCACCTGGCGTACCGGGATGTCGATCTTGCTGATCAGCACCTGGACCTCTTCGAGCTTGCTCGGGATGTCGGTGACAAACAACTGGTTGGTGCGGGTCTCAAAGAACACGCTGCCACGGGGCGACAGGATGCGTTGGGCCTGGCCGCTGCCGCCCGAACTGCCGCCGGCGCCACTGCCCGTGCCACTGCCACCGCCCGAAGAACTGCCGCCGCCGCCTGAGTTGCTGCCGCCGCTGCTGCCGCTGGACTGGCCCGACAAGCCCTTGGCCACCTCGTCGGCCCGGGCGTAGTTGAGCTGGAACGACTGGGTGCGCACTGGCTCCAGCTCGGCAATCTTTTTCTTCGACTCCAGTTCGAGTTGCTCCTTGACCGCCAGTTCGTCCTTGGGCGCAATCCACAGCACATTGCCGTTTTTGCGCACCCCCAGGCCCTTGCTCTGCAGGATGATGTCGAGCGCTTGGTCCCAGGGCACGTCCTTGAGCCGGAGCGTGACGCTGCCGGTCACGGTGTCGCTGGTCACGACGTTGAAGTTGGTGAAGTCGGCAATCACCTGCAGCAGCGCGCGCACCTCGATGTTCTGGAAGTTGAGCGACAGTTTCTCGCCCGAGAAGCCCGCGCCCTGCACCAGCTTGTTCGGGTCGGCCTTGACCGGGCGCACCTCCAGCACAAACTGGTTGTCGCTCTGGTAGGCGCTGTGCTCCCAGTTGCCCTTGGGCTCGATCACCATGCGCACCCGCTCGCCGCTCTGGAAGGTGGACACGGTCTGGATCGGGGTGCCAAAGTCGGCCACATCCAGGCGCCGGCGCAGGGTGTCGGGCAGGCTGGAGCGCAAAAACTCGACCACCAGACTCTGGCCCTGCTGGCGGATGTCGACCCCGACCTGGGTGCTGGCCAGCGCAACGACAACCCGGCCGGCGCCGTCGGCTCCGCGCCTGAAGTCGATGTCACGCAGTGGCAGCCGGTCGCTGTTTTGGGCGGTGGCAAAGTGCACCGCGTCGCCGGTGGTGGCGGCTACCGTGGGCGCACTGGCGTTATCCAGCACCACCACCAGCACCTTGCCCTGCAGCTCGGTGCGGTAGTTGGCCGGCTGGCGCAGGTTGAGCACCAGCCGGGTGCGCTCTCCCGCCTGGGCGATGGCGACCGAGCGCAAATTGCCCTGGTTGATGTCGATCACCGACTTGCCCACACTGTTGCTCACGCTCGGCAAATCGATCGCTACCCGCGGCGGCGTCTGCACCGAGAAGCCGTTGGGCACCGCCGCCAGGGGTTCGGACATCTGGATGCGCACCACGTCGGCGCCGGCCTGCTGGCTGCTGGTGATGCCCAGGATGGTGTTTTCGGCCAGGGCGAGCAGCGGCAAGCCCGAGGCCAGCAACAGGGCGGCAAGCCGGACGCGCCACTTCAGCATGGGTGATGTCTCCTGCGGATTGTTCATCGCGCCTTCTCCTGTGCCCGCTCCTGCAACGGCAGGGTGACGGGGCGCTCGGTCCATTCACCGGCAGCGTCTTGCACGATCTCGCGCAAGGACACTTCGGTTTCGGTGATGCGCGTGATGCGGCCATAGTTTTGGCCAAGGTAGTCGCCGGGCTTGACCTGGTAGAGCAGGTTCTCAACCTTGAGCAGTGCAAACGGCTTGCCGGCCTTGCTGACGCTGCCCACCATGCTCATGCTGTCGAGCGGAAACGACTCCAGCGGCTCTTTGCGGCGGTTCAGCTCGGCCGCGAGCGCCGAGTTGGGTTGCCGGGTCTCCTGCTTGAGCGCAACGCTCAGCTTCTGGGGTGAGAAGGGATCAAGCTGCTGCGCGTTGGCGTAGGGCACCGGGTCGAACTTCTTGGGTGCGGCCAAGGCTTGCACCTGGGGCCGCACTTCGCGCCGCTGTTGCTCCATCCAAGCCTGCAGTTCCTGGTTCTCGGCTTCGCAGCCGGCGAGCTGCGTGGCGACCCCGATCACGGCCCCGATCAAGGCGATTTTGGGCCACGTGACACTCATTTGCGCGCCGCCTTGGCCTTGTCGGCCTCGGCCCGGGACCGCTTGACCTCTGCCAGCTCGGTGGCATCAAGGTAGCGGTAGGTGCGCGCCACGGCGTCCATCGCCAGGTTGCCGCCGGCATCTTTGGCGATGGGCGCGATATTGAGGTTGTGCAGCGTGACGATGCGCGACAGGTTGGCCACATCGGCGGTAAAGGCACCAATGTCGTGAAACTTGCCGGTGACCCGCAAGGCAATCGGCAGCACGGCGTAGTAGTCCTTGATCTCGACCTGACCCGGGCGAAACAGCTCAAACTGCAGGCCTCGGCTGATACCGGCCTGGTTGATGTCGGACAGCAGCGCATCCATCTCGGCCTTGCCGGGAAGCTGGCGCTCAAGCTGGGTGACGTACTCCTGCACCTGCAGCTTTTGCTTGCGCAGCTCGGACAGGTTGACCGCCTGCGAGAGCTTGCCGCGGTAATCCTCCTTGAGACCGGGTTCGAGCTTGCGCTCGGTCTCGAGCTCGTCCGACGCGCCCGAGACCAGTGCAAACCACACCAGCCCGAGCGCCGCCGCCGCCGCAGCCAGCCAGGCACAGACCTTGGGCAACATCGGCCACTGGCCGGGCTCTTGCGGGTTGAGGCCGCGAAACTGCAGCGACGCGCGGTCAAACGCGGTGGCTACATCGAGATTCATTGCGCCGGTGGTATTGATGGCCATGACGGAGTCCTCAAGCCGCCTTGGGAATGTTGGCAGCGCTGGCCGGGCGACCCGGCCGCGCTGTGGCCGCCGCCGACGCAGCAGCGCCCGGTGCTGCAGCACCCGGCAGCTTGATCGACATGCGCAGCGCAAACTCGAAGAGCCGGCGCTGCTCACGCGCTCCCGGTGTCACCGGCTGGGTGATGGCCTTGATCTCGACCAGCTCCATGCGGTCGAGCCAGGGTGAGTTGGTCTGCGCCACGCGCAAGAACTCCGACACCCGCTCGTTGGTCTGCGCCACGCCACTCACCAGCACCACACCCTCGGTCTGCCGGATGCTGGTGAGGTACAGGCCCTCGGGCGTCATGCGCACCAATTCATCGAGCAGGTGCACCGGCACATTGCGGTTGAGCTGCAGGTCTTCAACCGCACCCTGGCGTGCCTTGAGGCCCTCGATCTCGGTACGCAGGCTGGCGATGTCCTTGATCTGGCCATCGAGCCGGCCGATCTCGGCGCGCAAGAAGCTGTTGCGCGCCTGCTGGGTCTGGGTAAGTTGCTGCACCGCGCCGTACCAGGTCACGGCCATCAACGCGCCGACCGCAGCGGACGCGCCCAGCCCGATGAAAAACAGCCGCTTGCGCTGGCGCCGACGCTCCTCACGGTGCGGCAGCAGGTTGATCAGGATCACGGCAAAAACCTCCGCATCGCCAGGCCGCAGGCGGTGAGGTAGGACGGCGCCTCTTTGCGGACCTTGGACTCGCGCACGCCCGCGCCCACCTTCATGCCGTCAAAGGGGTTGACCACCATCGAGGCAAAGCCGGTGAGCTCGGTGACGCGGTCTTTCAGGCCAGGCAAGGTGGCGGTGCCGCCAGCCAGCATCACGTAGTGCACCTTGTGGTGCGGCGTGCTGGTAAAAAAGTACTGCAGCGCGCGGCCAATCTCTTGCGACAGGCTGTCCACAAAGCCGCTCAGGATCGCACCCTCGTAGTCCTCGGGCAGTTCACCGGCGAGCTTTTTTTGCTCGGCCTCTTCAAACGAGAAGCCGTACTGGCGCGAAATCAGGGTGGTGAGCTGCGAGCCGCCAAACGCCTGGTCGCGGTCGTAGAGCATCTCGCCCTCGCGCAAGACCTTCAGGCTGGTGGTGTCGGCGCCAATCTCGAACAAGGCGATCAGCGCATCCTGGCCAGCGTTAGGCAAGGTGGCCACCACCCGGCTCATCGCCAGCAGCGAAGCATGGCTCTCGATATCGAGGATCACCGGCTTCAGGCCCGCCGCCTCGGCCAGACCCTGGCGGTCTTGCACCCGCTCCTTGCGGGACGCGGCGATCAGCACCTCGACGTCGCCCGCTGAGGTCGGGCTGGGGCCGATGACACAAAAATCGAGGCTCACCTCGTCGAGTGAAAACGGAATGTACTGGTTGGCCTCGGACTCGACTTGCAGCTCCAGGTCCTCATCGCGCAGCCCGGCAGGCAGGTTGATGCGCTTGGTGATGACGGCCGATTGCGGCATGGCCAGCACCACCTGACGGGTGCGGCTGCCGCTTTTTTCAATCAGCTTGCGCACAGCAGCCACCACCTCTTCGAACTTCTCGATCTGGCCGTCGGTGATCCAGCCCTTCTCGAAAGGCTCGGAGGCCAGGCGTTCGAGCACGTAGTCGCCGTTGGCGGACCGGCTCAGCTCGACCAGCTTGGCGCTGGACGAGCTGATGTCGAGCCCGATCATCGGCACATGCTTGCGGCCCAGCAGCAGATCCAAAAGACTCACGGACGGCGTCTCCCAACGGCAAACAGGGGTGGGCAATACTTAAGAAGTTACTTCAATGCTAGCAGTAAAGCCTTTGTAGCCCAAAGGAAAATGCCCTTTTGGACCTTGCCCCACGTTGCGCTTGACCGACGCCGGGCAGGGCAAATGCAACAAGCCGCAAGCTCACCGGCGGCCCGCCCGCTTTGCACGGTCAAGCTGGGCCGTGCCGCTGCGCGCCCAGCACCCGTGGCGCCCGGCGCGACGTGCCCGACACCGGCGATGCCCGACCACGGCTTTCTATACACTCGGCGCCACCATGAGCGACTCCGAGCGCGCCCCGACGGCGCCCAAAACCGCCGCGCCCAAGGCCGCGACTTCCGCTCGGTCTGCCGGCGCCTCCCGCAAACTGATGGTCAGCCTGGGTTGGTTGCTGGCTGCCGGGGCTGCCGCCGTGGGGGCCGGCTCGCTGCTGCTGGCGATGGCGCTGGCCACAGCCTACCCCAACCTGCCAGAAATCAGTGGTCTGACCGACTACCGGCCCAAGCTACCGTTACGGGTGATCTCTGCCGATGGTGTGCTGCTCGGCGAGTTTGGCGAAGAGCGCCGCATATTCACCCCCATCAGCCGCATTCCCAAAGTGATGCAGGAGGCGGTGCTGGCGGTGGAAGACGCCCGTTTCTACCAGCACAACGGCGTGGACTACCTGGGCGTGGTGCGAGCCGGGCTGGCGCAATTCAACAAGGCCAAGAGTCAGGGCGCGTCCACCATCACGATGCAGGTGGCGCGCAACTTCTACCTTTCGACTGAAAAGACCTTCACCCGCAAGATCTACGAGATCTTGCTGGCCCTCAAGATCGAAGGGCACCTCAGCAAGCA
>JANYKR010000153.1 GCA_025358155.1 Betaproteobacteria bacterium | reverse complement strand
CAGGCGATCTTGCCGTATGCCTATTCGGGCACGCTCGGGCTGGTCAACAACTTCGGCATGCCGAGGCGCTTTTTCCACAAGCTCGGTGCATCGCTGCCCGAGCGTGTGCTGTGCTCCAGCGCCGGGCGAGCCGGCTACAGCCTGGTGGTCGGCGCGCCGATCGGCACCGACATCACCGCCTTTGCCGACGCCAAGCTGATCGTGCTGTGGGGCACCAACCCGATCAGCTCCAACCTGCACCTGTGGACGCGCATCGCCCAAGCCCGGCGCAAAGGCGCACAAGTCATAGCGATCGACCCGTACCGCTCACTGTCGGCCGAGAAATCCGACTGGCACCTCGCGCCGCTGCCCGGCACCGACGGCGCGCTGGCGTTCGGGCTGATGCAGGTGCTGATCAAGCGCAAGCTGATCGACCCTGACTACATCGCCCGCTACACGCTGGGTTTCGATGCGTTGGCCGCCCGCGCCGCCGACTACCCGCCCGAGCGGGTGGCGGCCATCACCGGCCTGGTTGCCAGCGACATCGTGCGGCTTGCCGAGGCCTACGGTGCCGAGCGTGCGTCGGCGATTCGGGTCAATTTCGGCCTGCAGCGCCATGCCGGCGGTGGCAATGCGGTGCGCGCCATCGCCTGCCTGCCGGCGCTGACGGGCGCCTGGCGCGAGCCCGCTGGCGGTGTGCTGCTCGACCAGACCGGCGTCCACGCGGTTGACCAGCCGCGGCTCGACGCACGCCACCTGTTGCCCGACCCGCCACCGCGCAGCGTCAGCATGGCGCAGCTCGGTGATGCGCTGCTGAACCTCAAAGATCCGCCGATCCGCGCGCTCATCGTCTATGCCTCCAACCCTGCGGCGGTGGCGCCCGACAACACCCGGGTGCGGCAAGGGCTGATGCGGCCCGACCTGTTCACGGTGGTGCACGAGATCTTCCCGACCGACACCTGCGACTACGCCGACATCCTGCTGCCGGCGACGACCCAGCTCGAACAGCTCGACATCCACCGCCCCTACGGCACGCTCTACACGATGTGGAACGAGGCCGCGATCGCGCCGCTGGGCGAGGCCTGCTCAAACGCCGAGCTGTTCCGCCGCCTGGCCGCGCGCATGGGCTTTACCGAGCCGTGTTTCACCGAGACCGATGAAGAAGTGGCGCGTGGTGCGCACGACCGCGCCGCACCGGTCAATGCGACGCTCGCCTTCGACCTGCTCAAGCGTGAAGGCTGGCAACGGCTCGCCCTGCCCGAGCGCTGGACACCATTTGCCGAAGGCAAGTTTCCGACACCGTCGGGCCGCTGCGAGTTCGAGAGCGAGACGGCACGGCAGCAAGGCCTTGATGCGCTGCCAGCGTTTGTGCCGCCGCGCGAGTCGGCACTGGGCAATGCCGCACTCGCCGCACGCTTTCCGCTGATGCTGCTGACGCCACCCTCGCGCCATTACCTGAACGCCAGCTTCTCGTCGATGGCCTCGCTGCGCCGCGACACCGGCGAGCCCAGCGTCGAGATCCACCCCGCCGATGCGGCGGCGCGTAGCATCGCAGACGGCATGCGGGTGCGGGTGCACAACGACCGCGGCGCCTTCACCTGTGTGGCCCGCGTTTCGGACCGGGTACGCACCGGCGTGGTGGTCGCGCCGTCGATCTGGTGGCAAAAGTTGAGCGACGACGGCGAAAACGCGAATGCCGTCACTTCGGGCGCGCTGACCGACATCGGTCGCGGCGCAACCTACTACGACACTGCGGTCGAAGTTGCACTGCTGGCGGTGGCTGGTTACGCTGGCTGAACCGCAAAATACAGAAAGAAGGAGAAGCGCCGATGCGCAACCCCACCGCAACCGGTGCACCGTGCATCGCGCTGCTCAGCGAGCGGATCGACCTGCGCTACCTGGAGCCGGCCTTCCGTGCCGCCTGCCCAGGCATCGACCTGCGCCACGGCACCAACGTCGATGCGCTCGGCGCGCTCGACCAGATCGACGCTGCCGTTTGCTGGTTTCCGCCGCACGGCCTGCTGGCACAGATGCCGAGGCTGCGGCTGGTGCAGTCGCTCGCCGCTGGCGTCGAGCACATCACCGCTGACGCAAGCCTGCCGCCGCAGGTGCCGCTGTGCCGCATCGTCGACAGCGGCATGGCGCTCGGGATGAACGCCTTTGTGTGTGGCGCCGTGATCCGCCACCAGCGGGCGATGGACCACTACCGCGCGCTGGCGGCGCAGGCCCGCTGGGAGCCGCGCCATCCGCAGTCGCCCGAGCAGCACACCGTCGGCATTGCCGGTCTCGGCCACTTGGGCACGGCCTGCGCCACCGCACTGGCAGCCATCGGTTACCGGGTGCGCGGCTGGAGCCGCAGCGCAAAGTCCAGCGGGCCGGCCGGCGTTCAGGCCTTCCACGGTGCAGCGCAGCTCGACGAGTTTCTGGGCGGCTGCAACACCCTGGTCTGCCTGCTGCCGCTGACGGCCGAAACCGAAGGCTTTCTCGACGCCCGCTGCTTTGCCCGGCTGCCGCACGGCGCGCATGTGATCAACGTCGGCCGTGGCGCGCACCTGGTCGAGGGCGACCTGCTCGATGCGCTTGCGTCCGGCCAGATCGCCGCTGCCACGCTCGACGCCTTCAGCACCGAGCCCCTGCCGCCAGGGCACCCGTTCTGGCACGACAGCCGCATCACCGTCACGCCGCACATCGCCACCCGCACCAGCCTGGCCGTCATTGCCGGGCAGACGCTAGAGAACCTGGCGCAGGTCGACCACGGTCTGAGCCCGCCCCGTGCGGTCGACACTGGCCGGGGTTACTGACCCCAGGGTTGCTGATGCCGGGGTTGCTGACGCCGGGGTTGCTGACGCCTTTTACCCGCCGCCGGTCCAGCCGGCACCCACCGCTCTCGAAAGGAAGTCTCCCATGACGCGACCGCAGGCCGTGCCCACCGTGCAGATAGACCAAGCACGCATGAAAGTGACCGAATGGCGCTTTGCCCCCGGTGCCGAAACCGGCTGGCACCGCCATGCCATGGACTATGTGGTGGTGCCGATGACCACCGGTACGCTGCTGCTCGAGACGCCGACAGGCGAGGTGCACAGCCCGCTGACTGCCGGCGTCGCGTATGCGCGGTCGGTGGGCGTCGAGCACAACGTCATCAACGACAACGAACACGAGTTCGTCTTTGTCGAGGTCGAACTGCGTTAGCAGGCTGTGGCCCGGGTGCCAGCTTGGCAGTTGGGCCTGGGCTGGGTCAATGCCCGAGCGGTCCGCCCAGGGCGCCGAGCCGCCGCAAGCCAGGCAGGCCGCCACAACCGGCCACTAGAATTCAGTTTTGATTCCGCCCTGCTCCCGGTGTCCTTGCAATGCCGGGCACGGGGTGTCCCCCAACAGCGACCGAGCAAGCACCGATGGCAGCCAGCGTTAAATTCTCGGCAGGCATGCTTTTGGCGGGCTTGCTCGCCAACACCGGCGCGGTGGCGCAAAAGTCGGATGCGCCTGCGCCGGAAGCCCCCGGGCTGCGCCTCAACGAGGCGCTCGTGGTGCTGGACTACCAGGTCCTGCGTGTGGCGGGCGACGCCCCCATCGACCTGATGGGCTTCCACGTGCTCAACCGGATTGCCGACGGGCTGTACCTGGGTGCCGGCCTGTATGCGCCGCTGGTCAAAGGGGTGTATGGCGGCTTCACCGCCTATGACATCGGTGCGAACCTGCAGCGACGCCTGACGCCCCAGTTGTTTGCCACGGCCGGCCTGTCGTTCGGAGGCGGTGCCGGGGGCCGCAGCACCGAAAACGCCAAGTCGTTGTCGGGCTCGGGCAGCTTCTACAAAGCCTCTGTCGGGCTGGGCTACGACCTGGGGAACTACTCGATCGGCCTGAATGTGGCAAAGATGAAGTTCATGCGGTCGGCCATCGACGGCACCCAGGCCAACGTCTTTTTGCAAGTCCCGTTCAACTACCTTACCGGGCCTTTCGGCAGCGACGGGCAGCGCCTGTCGCCGGCCGACGCCAGCCAGGTTGCAGCGTCATCGAGCGAGCGGATGTTGACGGTGGTGCTCGACAACTTCAAGCAACTCAGCCCCGAGGGCACGTTCAAGGGCAGCTTCAACGTCGCCGACCTGCAATTTGCGCAGTTCTTTGCCCGCGACACCTACTGGTACGCCGGCCTGGGCGTGGGCTACCGCGGCATGCCGCTGTACAACCATGTTCTGGGCGGGCTCGGGCAACGGGTTCAGTTGTCGCCGCGCTTTACCCTGTACGGTCAGCTCGGCATCGGCTCGGGCGGCTACGCGCCCGACAAGATCAACACCGATGCCGGGCTGCTGGTGTACCCGAGGGTGGTGGGCGAATACGCGTTGACCAAGGATCTGGGCCTGTCGCTGTCGGCCGGCTACCTGATAGCACCCAAGGGCTCGTCCAAGAACCTGTCGGTCGGGCTGGGACTGACCCGCCACTTGCGCACCGGCGATCAGCCCTCGGCCACCAGCGACAGCGCCGGCTCGCCGTCATACCAGGGTTTTCGGGTCAGCCTGTTCCAGCAGTCCGAGTCGTCGCTGCGCTTCATCGGTGTCGATCGCGGCAGCCTGAGGCTGATCGGGATACAAGCCGAAGGCATCATCAATGAGCGCTGGTACGTCCCGCTGCAGGCCTCGGTGGCCTACAGCACCTACCTCGGCTACCCCGGTTATGGCGAGCTGCTGGGAGGCATTGGCGTGCAGAGCCTGGGCGGCGGGCGTGAACGCCTGCAGGCGTTTGGCGAGCTGATGGCCGGCCCCAACATCCACGGCCTGGCCCTGAAGGCCGGCGCCGGACTGCGCTACGGCCTGACGGACCGCGCAGCGTTGCGCACGACCGTGGGCCACATCGAGGCCCGCAGCAAGGCCGGCAACCGCTTCTCGGCCAACAGCCTGAGCCTGGGCTTCGACTACCTGTTTTCGCTGCCAACCTGGTGAGCCACCGCAGGATGGGTGTGATCGGCCTGGGTTGGCCGGCGTAAGCCAGGGCCGCCGGTCGAGAGGGGCTGAGGCGGCGCCTCATGCAAGGTCAGCCCGCCGCAACCCAGCCTGACCCGGCCTTGCGCCTGCCACTCCCGGGTCACATGCAGGGTGGTGGCCGGCCCTGCAGGCAGGCCACCCCGGCCTGGCTGCGCGCCCCCCGATGCACCAGGGTCTGGCCGCGCCGCCATTTGCGGCAGACACCGACTGCCATCAATCGCTCGGCCACCGCCGGTGGCAGGTCCTGCAGCCGCTCCTGAAAGCTTGCGCCGGCCTGCGACGGGCTGTGCCGCGCAACGACAGGCACGGCGGTGGGACAGGCAGGCAAGACAGGCAGGTCGGCAAGGCTTGGGGATTGCGATGACAGGGTCGCCCCCGAGATTGTCACTTAGGTGGAAATTCCCGCGCCAGGCCTTGTCTAGCATCAAGTTGTCGCCAACCCACCCTGCCGCCTCCGACTGAGAGCCCAAGATGATCAAGCCTTCATTCACTGTTTTGCGATGCACCGCCGCCGTGCCGGTGTTGTACTCGGGCCTGCGGCTGGGCTTGATCTGCGCGCTGCTGGGGGTGGTCGGTGGCGAGATCATCGCCAGTGAAAAAGGCCTGGGCCAGCCACTGGCCTGCCTGGGCTCCACCTTCAACCTCAACGGCGTGATGGCCTTGCTGCTGGTGCTGGCCCTGCTGGGCTTCAGCATGGTGCGCAACACGACCTGGATCGAAAAGCGCCTGCTGCACTGGCCATAGTCCCCCCCCCCACCACCCCCCTGCCCGAAGGAGGCACCCCATGGCCAATACCCAAGCCCTCAAGCTGATCAACATCAAGCGCCGCTACAAGCACATCCGGCCCGAGCCGCGGATGCCCAACTTCGCCGCCTGGATCGAAGGGGTCGACCTGACCCAGCCCCTGACCGACCCGGTCAAGGCCGAATTGCGCCAGGCGCTGTTTGACTTCGAGGTGATCTTCTTCAGGCCGCAGACCATCACGCCGGCCCAGCATGTGGCGCTGGCCAAGGTGTTCGGCCCGGTATCGTCGGGCTCGTATTTCGAGCGCAAGCCCGGTGCGCCCGAACTGGAGATGATCGTCTCCGACCGGGAGCATCCGCCGTCGATCGACAACTGGCACACCGACATCAGCTGGAAGCCCGAGCCGCCGCTGGGCACAGCGATCCAGATCACCGTCACCCCACCGGCCGGTGGCAACACCTGCTGGACCAGCACCAGCAAGGCTTACGACTGGCTGTCGCCGGGTCTGAAAAAGTATCTCGAAGGCCTGAGCGCCGTGCACAGCTGGGAGGTGTCGGGCTTCCGCGAGGCGCTGGGTGCGCGTGGCGACGATGCGCTGATCGCCGCCATCAAGGCCTTCAAGCCGGTGCGGCACCCGGTGATCCGCACCAACCCCGACTCGGGCCGCAAGTGCGTGTTTGTCAATGCCGACTTCACCCGCAACATCGTCGGCATCGACCGGCACGAGGCCCGCGGCATCCTCAACTTCCTGCTCGAATGGCTGAAGAAGCCCGAGTTCATGGTGCACCACCAGTGGGAGGCCGGTGGCATCGCCATCTGGGACAACCGCTCGACCCAGCACTACGCGGTGGCCGACTACTGGCCGCACCACCGTGTCAACCAGCGGGTGACGTTTGACGCGCCTGGCAGCAGCGCCGACAAGACGACCGTCAACCAGCAGGTGCTGGGCGGGGCCAAGCTGCGCTGAACCGGGCAACGGGTGAACAGCCCCCGGTCAGCCGCCAATCAGCCGCCAATCAGCCGCCGCTGAGCGCGAGCACGATGGCCACAAAGTCGCGCTCGGTCAGGGCATGGCCGAGATCGCGCACGCCCAGGCCGTTGACGAAGATGCGCATGTTGGGGCGCAGCCGGTCTTGCTCATCGACCACACGAAAACGCAGGCCGGGGTAGCGGGCGTCGATGTCCTGGAACAGCGCGGCAAGGGTCTCGCCGACAGCCTCGACCCGCGATGCCCGGGTGTAGGACCGCAGCGCCCCGGGGATCAACACTTGCATCGCGCAGCCTCGGCCGGGCGGCTGGCGCTCATGCGAGCTCCGCCACTTCGACTGCGTAGATCTCGGGCAGGTGGCGCGCAATGTTCGACCAGCGCGCACCCTCGTCATGACCGATCCACAGCTCACCGCTGGTGGTGCCGAGGTAGAGCGCCGGCGTCGGCTGGGTGTCCACCGTCATCGCCTGGCGCTTCAAAGTCCACCAGGCCTGGCTGTCGGGCAGGCCCTGGTGCTGCCGCTGCCACGTCTTGCCGGCATTGCGGGTGACGTAAGCCGCCGGACGGCCATCGGGGCTGGTGCGTGGCCAGACCGTGGTGCCGTCCATCGGGAACACCCAGGCGGTGTCGGCATCGCGCGGGTGCACGACCATCGGGAAGCCGATGTCGCCCACCCGCTTGGGCATCTTGCGGCCGATGCGCTGCCAGGTGTCGCCGGGCCGGTCGAGCCGGTAGATGCCGCAGTGGTTCTGCTGGTAGAGCCGGTCGGGGTTGCCTGGGCACAGGCGTACGCAATGCGGGTCGTGGAAGGTGACGGTGGCCGGGTCCATGCCCTCGACCACCTCCAGGCCCTTGATCAGCGTGGTCCAGCTGCGACCGGCATCCAGGGACTCGTGAACGCCGCCGCCCGACATCGCAAAGTACAGGTGCGCCGGGTCGCGTGGATCGATCAGGATCGAATGCAGCTTGGGCCCATCGGGCGTGCCGTCCTGGGCTGAGCCCATCCACTCGCGCAGTTGTGCGTTGTCGTTGACCGACGCCAGCGGGGCCCAGCTGACTCCCCCGTCGTCGGACCTGAACAAGCCTTGCGGCGAGGTGCCGGCATACCAGCTGCCGGGTTCACTGGCGTGCCCGGGTGTCAGCCAGAAGGTGTGGTCGACGGCGCGGCCGGGCAGGTCGCCTGTCGACTTGGCAAAGGCCGGCGGTTGCTTGGCCTCCTGCCAGGTGCGGCCGAGGTTGGTCGAGCGCAGCACCGTGGGCCCGAGGTGGCCGGTCTTGGCGGCGGCCAGCAGCGTTTTGCCGTCGCGCGGATCGAGCTGCAGATGGCTGATGGTGTGCCCCAAGAAATGCGGGCCTTGCACTGTCCAGGTCTCGCGTTGGGGGTCACTGTGAAACAGCCACGCGCCCTTGCGGGTTGCCGCCAGCAGCACCAGGCGGGTTGGCGCGGTGGCGCTGCCACGGGCTGCGGCGGGCCCGGACGCCGGGGCGGGCGTTGCAGATCCAATCATCAGGGGTTCTCCTGGACAGGCGCCAACTCGGAGCCCGTTGCGGTTGTCTGAGCGTCAGACGGCGTCCAGCGCTCGCACCGGCCGCACCTCGATGCTGCCGAACTTGGCCGGCGGGATGCCGCTGGCGATGCGGATGGCTTCGTTGAGGTCTTTGGCCTCGACCAGGTAGAAGCCTGCCAGCATCTCCTTGGTCTCGGCAAACGGCCCGTCGTACAGCGTGACCTGCCCGCCGCGCACCCGCACCGTGGTGGCCGTGTGCGTGGGGTGCAGCGGCTCACCGCCGACGAGTTGCTGGCTGGCTTGCAGCGCATGCACGTAGTCCATGCAGACCTGGTCGCTGCAGGCGTTCCAGTGTTCGGCATCGAGGTAGACGAGGCACAGGTACTTCATGGGGGTCTGCCCTTTGTTGGGGGTCGTCAGCCGGCGATTTCTGGCTCGACCAGCGTGGCCAGTTGCGCCAGCGATTCTTGCCAGCCGAGATAACACATCTCCAGCGGAATCATCTCGGGGAGGCCGCTCTGCTCGATGCGGATCTCGGTGCCGCACAGCACCGGCCGCAAGGTCACCGTGACCTGCAGAACCCCGGGCAGATTGGGGTCATCAAACACATCGGTGTAGCGGATCAGCTCGTTGGGCTTGAGCTCAAGATACTCACCGCCAAACGCATGGGCCTGGCCCGTGCCGAAGTTGTGGAACGACAGCTTGAACCGGCCGCCAACCACCGCCTCCAGCTGGTGCACGGTGCAGGTGAAACCGTAGGGCGGCATCCACTTGCTCAGGGCCCCGGGTTCGAGAAAGGCGCGGTAGACCTTTTCAGGTGGGGTGCGCAAAACGCGGTGCAGGTGTACGGCTCGGATGGTCATGGTGAGGTTGCCGGTTGCTGGCAAGGCGGTGTGATTCACAGCTTGGACGGGCCGGCGTTGACCATCCAGCCCACGCCGTAGCGGTCGGTCAACATGCCGAAGCGTTCCACCCAGAAGGCGGGGGCCATCGGCATCGAGATGTTGCCCCCTTCGCTCAGGGCCTTGAATGCAGCTTCGCCGGCGGCAAGCTCGTCGAACTCCAGCGCCAGGCCAATGCCGTTGGACCCGACAGGGCCGCTGCACTCGGTGCCCGGCGGCTTGTCGGCCGCAAAGAGCTGGCCGTTGCCCGGCAAGCTCAAGACCGAATGCATCACGCGGTGGCGGTGTTCTGCCGGAATTTGCTCGGCCATCGGCGATTGACCAAAGGTCAGCGTCATTTCGATCTTGCCGCCCAGGGCAGCTGCGTAGAAACGCAGCGCCTCGGTGCAATTGCCGTCGAAGCCGAGGTACGGGGTGAGCTTGGCCATGGGGTTCTCCGGGAGAGAGGGTTGAAAGGGTTTGAATTTGCCGGGCCTGCACCGAGTAATCGAACGGCCAACGCGGCTTTCGACAGCCTTGGCAAAAAATTTCAACCGTCCAGTTCAGCCAGCCGCCGCATCAGAAAACGGCGCTCGGGCGCCTGCTGCGCCAGTGCTGCAGCGGCGCGGTAGTGTTGGCGCGCGGCCTCGATCTGGCCAGCCCGGCGGCACAAGTCGGCCATTGCGGCGGGGGCCAGGTGGTAGTCGGGCAGCAGCGGCAGCAGCGGGCCGATCAGGGCCAGGCCGGCCTCGGGGCCGTCGCGCATGGCCACGGCCACCGCCCGGTTCAGCGCCACCACCGGGCTCGGCTCGCTGCGCAGCAGCGCGTCGTACAGGCCCACGATCTGCGGCCAGTCGGTAGCCGTTGCTGCTGCCGCTTCGGCATGCACGGCGGCGATCGCCGCCTGCAGCGCGTAAGCGCCAAAGCCGCGTTGGCGCAATGCGGCTTCAGCCAACACCGCACCCTCTGCGATGGCGCTTTGGTCCCAGCGCGTGCGGTCTTGTTCGTCCAGCGGCACCAGGTCGCCCTCTGCGGTACAGCGCGCAGCGCTGCGGGCGTGGTGCAGTTGCATCAGCGCCAGCAGGCCCATCACCTCGGGCTCACCGGGCATCAGGTTCAGCAGCAGGCGGGCCAGCCGGATCGCCTCATCAGCCAGCTCCAGGTGCTGTGCGGACGCGCCGGCATGCGCCGAGTAACCCTCGTTGAAAACCAGGTAGATCACCCGCAGCACGCTGGCCAGCCGGGCTGCGCGCTCGGCACCGACCGGCACTTCGTAGGGGATACCGGCCGCCAGGATCTTGGCCTTGGCGCGCACGATCCGCTGCGCCAGCGCCGGGGTGGCAATCAGAAAGGCCGAGGCGATGGCCTCGGTCGGCAAGCCGCAGACCTCTCGCAGCGTCAATGCGATACGGGCCGTTTCGGCCAGGCTGGGGTGGCAGCAGGTAAAGATCAGGCGCAGCCGGTCGTCCTCGATGTCGTGGCGCGCATCCCACAGTTGCTCCCAGCCCGGCGCCTGCTCGTCGGGCACCGCTGCGGCGGCGTCGGCCACGCCGGGCGCCGCGTCGATCGAGACAAAGCGCGACTGGCGACGAGCCTTGTCGATGCTCTTGAACCGGCCCACTGAGACCAGCCACGCCACCGGGTTGGCCGGCACACCGTGCGAGGGCCACTGCTCGGCGGCTGCGACAAACGCGTCGTGCAGCGCTTCTTCGGCCGCGTCCATGCTGCCCAGCAGCCGCACCAGGGTGGAATAGACGCGGCGGCCCTCGCGGCGGTAGAGGTCTTCGATCAGGCGGGTCATGTCGCAAGGCTAACGGAGATCGAGCTGGCAGATGACCGGACGGTGCGCCGTGCTGTCGCCCGATTGACAGTAAAACCCCGGGTGCCGGTGCGGGCAGTCATGCCTCAGCATGGCCCTGTCCAAACTGGAGCTGACCCGATGCCGATCCACGCTGTCTTTGCGATGCTCTCCCGCTGCCTACTGCCGCTGGCACTCGCCAGCCTGCCCGCAGCGGCGCTGGCGCAGGCCTTTCCCACACCGGGCAAGCCGATCCGCATCGTGGTGCCCTTCCCGGCCGGTGGTCAGACGGATATCCAGGCGCGGCTGCTGGCGGCCAAGCTGCAGCCTGCGCTGGGCGTCACCGTGCTGGTGGACAACAAGCCCGGTGCGTCCAGCATCCTGGGCACGATGGAGGTGGTGCGCGCCCCGGCCGATGGCCACACGCTGCTTTACACCATCAGCGTCACCGCCGCGCAAAACCCGCACCTGTTCACCAAGCTGCCCTACGACCCGCTGAAAGACCTGACGCCGGTGATGTTTGCCGCGCGCTC
The DNA here is from genome assembly GCA_025358155.1 of Betaproteobacteria bacterium. GTDB lineage: Bacteria > Pseudomonadota > Gammaproteobacteria > Burkholderiales > Burkholderiaceae_C > Pseudaquabacterium. Next base: position 30,349 of record JANYKR010000153.1, on the reverse strand, counting down.
GTCCACCGTGCTCACCGTGCCGGCCAACTCGCCGTTCAACAGCGTGGCCGACCTGGTCAAGTTTGCCAAGGCCAACCCGGGCAAGCTGAACTACGCGTCGTACTCGCTGGGCTCGACCTCGCACCTGGTGGCCGAGCTGATGCAGCAGGCCACCGGCACGCAGATGACGCACATCCCGTTCAAGGGCTCGGCCGACGCCGGCATGGCGCTGATGGGCGGGCAGGTGGACTTCTTGTTCGACGGCCCCACCACCGCGCTGGCCAACGCTCGGGGCGGCAAGGCGAAGATGCTGGCCTTCACCGACCCCAAGCCCTATGCCGCGCTGGGCAGCCTGCCCAACATGGCGCAGGCCGGCGTGCCCGGGGTGGATGTCACCGGCGGCATGCAGTTTTTTGGCCCGCGCAACCTGCCGCCCGAGGTGCTGGCCAAGATCAATGCCGCACTGGCCACCGCGCTGAAGGACCCCGAGGTGGCCAAGGCCTACGCCGACGGCGCCAGCGAGATCGTGGCCTCCAGCGCGGCCGAGCATGCGGTGTCGGTCAAGGAGCAGTACGAGCGCTGGGGCGCTGTGATCCGCAAGCTGGGCTTGAAGCTGGACTGAGCGGCTGCCCGGCTGCTCAGCCGCCCGTGCTGCCACCGTCTTGCCGCCGGGCGGCCCGGTTGACCGCGCAGCAGCGCCGCCCCACCTGACCCGCCAAGGAAGGCGGCTGCGTTTAAGCTCTCAGCCTTTGTGGGTTCGCACCGATGCCTTGACGGCCGCCGCGCTGTCTGCGTGCTGGGCGTTGTCTGTGCCCGCTCTGCTTGCCCGCCGCCCAACCTGCCTGAGAGTACGTCCTGATGAAACGTCGACATCTGCTTCTGGGCGGCCTGGCCGCCACCGGCGCCCTGGTGGTGGGCTGGGGTGTGCTGCCGCCCCGCCAGCGCCTCACCGGCAGCCAGCCTTTGCCGGTCGCAGCCGGGCAAAAAGCCTTCAATGGCTGGGTCAAGATCGGCACGGACGACGTGGTGACAGTGATGGTGCCCAAGAGCGAGATGGGCCAGGGCGCGACCACCGGCCTGGCGATGCTGCTGGCCGATGAGCTCGACGCCGACTGGGACCGGCTGCGCACCGAGCACCCGCCGATCGACGCGATCTACAACAACATCGCCACCGTTGCCGACGGCCTGCCGTTCCATCCCGACGAGCACGGCCTGGTCAAGCGCACGGCCGCCTGGCTGACCGCCAAGACCATGCGCGAGATCGGCCTGATGGCCACCGGCGGCTCGTCCAGCATCAAGGACCTGTGGCTGCCGATGCGCGAGGCCGGCGCCAGTGCCCGCGCCATGCTGGTGGCCGCTGCGGCCCAGGGCTGGGGTGTGCCGGCGGCCGAGTGCCGGGTGGCCAAGGGTGTGGTCAGCCATGCCGGGTCGGGCCGCAGCGCCAAGTTCGGTGAGCTCACCGAGCGGGCTGCCGCGCTGCCGCTGCCCGGCTCGGTCACGCTCAAGACCGCCGCCGACTTCAAACTGATCGGCCAGCCGCAAAAGCGGCGCGAGGCGGCAGGCAAGCAGGACGGCAGTGCCCGCTTCGGCATCGACACCGTGCTGCCCGGCATGTTGTACGCCAGCGTGGTGATGTGCCCGACCCTGGGCGGCAGCGTGGCCAGTTTCGACGCCAAGGCGGCCGAGGCGATGCCGGGGGTCAAGAAGGTGCTGTCGGTGCCCGGCCAGCACGGCGGCAGTGGCGCGGTGGCGGCTGTGGCCGACACGCCCTGGCACGCGATGCAGGCGGCCAAGGCCGTCGCCGTCACCTGGGACCACGGCCCGGCGGCGGCCCTGTCGAGCGCCGGCATCACCCGGCAACTCGGCCAGGCGCTCGATGCCGGCGATGGTTTTGGCTACTACCGCCACGGCGACGTTGCAGCGGCACTCCAGCAGGCCGCCAAGACCTTGCGTGCCGAGTACAGCGCGCCGCTGCTGGCGCATGCCACGCTGGAGCCACAGAACTGCACCGTGCAGGTCTTGGACGGCCGGGCGACGGTCTGGGCGCCTACGCAAGTACCCGGCCTGGCGCGCTACGCCGCTGCCAAGGCACTCGGCCTGGACAGCGATCAGGTCGAGGTCAAAGTCACCCTGCTGGGCGGCGGCTTTGGCCGCCGGCTGGACGTGGACTTTGTCGCCCAGGCCGCCACCATCGCCCGCGCCCTGCCCGGCTTGCCGGTGCAGACGGGCTGGACCCGCGAGCAGGACATGACACACGACCTGTACCGGCCACCTTGCGTGGCGCGTTACGAAGCCGGCTTTGACGCCCAGGGCAAGCCGGTGGCGTGGGCGGCAAAGTCCGCCGGGCCGTCGATCGTGCAGCAGTTCTTGCGCCGGCAGTTTGGCCTGCCAGGCGCCGGCCCGGACAAGACCACCGCCGAGGGTGCGTTTGACCAGGCCTACGAGTGGCCCAACGCCCGCGTCGGCCACGCCATCGTCGAGCTGCCGGTGCCGGTGGGCTTCTGGCGCTCGGTGGGCCATTCGCACCAGGCGTTTTTCAAGGAGAGTTTTGTCGACGAGGCGGCACACGCCACCGGGCAAGACCCGCTGGCCTTCCGCCTGGCCTTGCTGACCCGCCACCCACGCCACCGCGCGGTGCTGCAGCGTGCGGCTGACCGGGCCGGCTGGGGCCAGCCGCTGGCACCCGCCGCCGACGGCGCCAAGCGGGCCCGTGGCATCGCGCTGCATTCGAGCTTTGGCAGCGTGGTGGCCCAGGTGGCCGAGGTCTCGCTGGACCCGAAAGACCCCAAGCGCATCCGGGTGCACCGGGTGGTGGCCGTCATCGACTGCGGCATGGCGGTCAATCCCAACGGGATCAGCCAGCAGATGGAGAGCGCGGTGGTGTTTGGCCTGACCGCCGCGCTGTCTGGCGAGATCACGCTGGACAAGGGCCAGGTCCAGCAGACCAACTTCCACCAGCAAGCGTTGCTGCGCTTGAGCGATTGCCCGGTGATCAATACCCACATCATGCCCAGCACCGAGCCGCCCGAAGGCGTGGGCGAGCCCGGCACGCCGCCGATCGCGCCCGCCGTGGCCAATGCGTTGTTCGCGCTGACCGGCCAGCGCCTGCGCAGCCTGCCCCTCAAGCTGGCCTGATCGGCCTCGACACCCCTACACCCTTACACCCCCACACCCTTACACCCCGACGTGTCATGACCATCACCCTCACGATCAACAACAAACCCGTCAGCGTGACGGCCGAGCCCGACACCCCGCTGCTGTGGGTGTTGCGCGGTGAGCTGCAGCTGACCGGCACCAAGTTCGGCTGCGGCATGGCCTTGTGCGGCGCCTGCACCGTGCAGATCGACGGTGAGCCGGCCCGCGCCTGCGTCACCCCGATCTCGGCCGTGGGCCAGCGCGCGGTGACCACGATCGAGGGCCTGCAAGGCCGCGAGATCACGGTCTTGCGCCAGGCCTGGACCGAGATCGACGTGGTGCAATGCGGCTACTGCCAAAGCGGACAGTTGGTGGCCGCTGCCGCGCTGCTCAAGACCTTGCCCCAGCCCGACGACGCGCAGATCGACACGGCGATGAATGGCAACCTGTGCCGCTGCGGCACCTACCCGCGCATCCGCACGGCCATCCACCGGGCTGCGAACCTGCTGGCTGCATCGGGCTGAGCCCACCAGCCTTGCAGCCTGGCAGGCCAGCCTGCCAGCGTCGCGTCAAATCATCGGCGCCAGCGGCGCGCCGGGCTGGTTGGCACACTCGTCGAACAAGCGCACCCGGCAGCCGGCACACACCGCAGCGTCCAGCCTGGGAACGATGCTGGCAATCGCATGCTGCTTGTCCGGGAACACCTGGCCCGGCCCCAGCCGCTGCAAAAAGCCGGTGCGACGCCAAAAGTCCAGCACCTGCGGCCGGGGTCGGTGAAAGTACAGGTCGCCGCCCAGCTCGCGGCGACGCAGCAACTCGTCGTCCCAGAGGTCGGCCGCGGCCAGGTCGATCGTGTTCATGCTCTTGCACATCACCAGCAGGTGGCGCTGGCCCTGGCTGGAGGCGGCAGCGCGCTGGCGCAGCGCGCGCAAGCGGTCCGCCACATGCGGCACGGCGCCGAACCAGACCGAGCCCTCCATGCGCAGCAGCTTGAGCTGCGGGCATTCGGGCAACTGTGTCGGCAGGGGCTTGCAGGATTTCTCGGGCGGGGCCGAGGCCACGCCGGCCACCAGGGTCGGGCTGACGGGCACCCCATCCATCACCACAAAAGGCCGGCCCGGCGCCTGGCTGTCAAAACCCATCGTGCGCAGCGCCGGCCGGGCCATGCGGTAGAGGTAGACCACCAGCGACAGCACCACCCCGGCCAGCACCGCCACCTCCAGCCGCAGCGCCAGCGTGGCCAGCGCGGTCACCAGCGCCACACCCAGCTCGCTGCGGTCGAGCCGCCAGGCCCGGCGCCAGCCGGCCTGATCGATCAACGCCCAGGCCACCACCAACAGCAGCGCGGCCACCCCGGCCAGCGGAATCCAGGCCAGCAACGGCCCGGCCAGTGCCACCAGGCCCACCAGCCACAGCGCCGCTGCCACGCCGGCCAGCGGCGTGCGGGCACCCGACTCCAGGTTGGGCAGGGAGCGGTTGAGCGAGCCGCAGACCACAAAACCCGAGCTCAGCGCCGCGCACAGGTTGGCCAGCCCTTGGCCCAGGCACTCGCGGTTGGCGTCGAGATGCTGGCCACTGCGGGCCGCCAGCGCCTTGGCAATCGACATCGCCTGGCCGAGCGCGATGATGGTCAGCGCGGCCGCAGCCGGCAGCAATTGCGACCACAGTGGCGAGAGCCGCGCGGCGTCCGCCAGCGGCCAGCGCCACTGCGGCCAGGCCGAGGGCGGGCTGCCCAGCCGCAGCGGCTCGGGCCCGGTCCAGGCCGACCAGCCCGGGTCGGCAGCCAGCTGGCTCACGCCCCAGCAGGCCGCCATGCCCACCGCCAGTGCCAGCAGCAAATGAGGCCCGCCGCGCCACCAGCGCCGCCCCGCCAGTGCCACCAGCAACGTCAGGCCGCCGACTGCCAACGACGAGACCGACACACCCGCCGCCAGCGCCTGCAGCGGCGAAACCCGGCCGGCCGCACCCATCAAGCCGGCCAGGGCATACCAGGCGATCAGCCCCGCCGCGCCGCTGGTGAACCCCAGCATCACCGAGGGCGAGATGAAATTGGCCAGCGCCCCGAGCCGGGCCAGCGCAAGGCCCAGCTGCATCAAACCGACCAGCAGCGACAGGGCCAGCGCCAGCGGCACCAGCAGGCTGGCATCGCCCGCGGCCAGCGGCACCAGCATCGCGCCCAGCGCCAGCGCGGTGGCATTGGTCGGGCCCGACAGCACATGCCGGCTCGATCCTGCCAGCGCCGCCACCGCACACGGCAGCACTGCGGCTGCCAGACCCATCGCGGTGGGCAAGCCGGCCAACGCGGCAAAGGCAATCGCTTGCGGCAGCACTAGCAGCGCACCCAGCAGGCCGGCGTAGCCGTCGGCGCGCAGGCTGCGGCCGTCCACCTCTTGCACCCAGGAGCCCAGCCAACGGTTCAGCGGTGAGGCAGACAGGGCGGCTTGCAGCATGCTGCTAGCGTAGCAGCGGCGCGCAGCTGCGCTTGGCGGCACACTGCGGGGCCGGCAAGGCAGCACAGCCCGGCCAGCCGCTCGCCTGAAACGCCTGGAGATGAGAGATGCCCAAATTCTTGAGAGTCGGTTTGGCCAAGCGCTTGGCCACGCATCTATGGGGTGGCCTGCTCGCTGGCCTGCTGCAAGCAGCCCTGCTGCCTGCGGCCCACGGTGCGCCCGCCGCGCCGGCCACCGCGACAAATGCAGCCGCCTTGCGCATCGCCAGCGCTTTCGACCCCCAGACCCTCGACCCTCATGCGGTGGCCTTGCTTTACCACACCCGCGTCGTCCACCAGGTCTACGACTCGCTGGTGAACCGCGACCAGGCCTTCAAGATCGAGCCCGCGCTGGCGCTGAGCTGGCAAAACACCAGCCCTACGACCTGGCGCTTCAAGCTGCGGCCGGGAGTCAAGTTTCACGATGGCGCGGTGCTCACCGCCGACGATGTGCTGTTCTCGATCGAGCGCGCGATGGGCCCCACCTCGCAGCGCAGCTTCACGCTCAAGGGCATCGCCGCAATCAGCAAGGTCGATGGGCTGACGCTGGACTTCAAGCTCAACGCGCCCGACGCGGTGCTGCCCGACAAACTGCTCTACGTGCCGATCATGAACAAGGCCTGGTGCGTGCAACACGGCGTGGAGCGGGCACAAGACTACAACGGCAAACAAGAGACCTTTGCGGTGCGCAATGCCAACGGCACCGGGCCGTTCAAGCTGATCAAGTACGAGCCCGACGTGCGGGTGCAGCTGCAGCGCTTTGACGGCTGGTGGGGCGCGGCTGACCCCAGGAACGGTCAGGTCCAGGCGGTCACTTTTCTCAGCATCAAGAGCGATGCCACCCGGCTGGCGGCGCTGGCCTCGGGCGAGGTCGATCTGGTGCTGGACCCGCCGTTTCAGGACGTGGAGCGACTCAAGACCGACCCCAAGCTCAGCGTCACCACCACCGGTGACCTGGGCACCCAGTACTTCACCTTCGATCAGGCGCGCGACGAGCTGCTCAACAGCGATGTCAAGGGCCGCAACCCCTTCAAGGACCTGCGGGTACGCCGGGCGGTGGCCCATGCGCTCAACATCGACCTGATCGTGCAAAAGGTGCTGCGCGGCCAGGGCACACCCACCGGCTCGTTCATCTCGCCGATGGTCGATGGCTACCTGCCCGAGCTGGACAAGCGCCCGCCCTACGACCCGGCCAAGGCGCGCGCGCTGCTGGCCGAGGCGGGCTACCCCAACGGCTTTGGCGTGACGCTGGACTGCGTCAACGTGGCCTGGCGCGACGCCGTGTGCCAGGCCGCCACCGCCATGCTGACCCAGGTCGGCATCCGCACCCAGCTGCGCAGCTCGGCCACCAACCAGTTCTTCCCCAAGATCACCCAGGGCACGGCCAGCTTCATCGAGTACGGCTGGACCCCGACCACCGAGGCCTGGGGCACGCTGAGCGGCCTGTTCCGGACCTGGGACCCGCAGGGTGGCGGCGCCTTCAACGCCGGGCGCTACAGCAACCCGGCACTCGACGTGCTGATCGACGCGGTGCGCACCGAGCCCGATCTGACCCGCCGCCGGGCCCGGGTGGGCGTGGCCTTGCGCATGGTCAACGACGACCTGCCTTACCTGCCGCTGTACCGCCGCAAGCTCAACTGGGCGATGGCCAAGCCGGTCAAGCTGACGATGTGGCCCAACGACACGGTGGAGCTGCGCTGGGTGACGCTGCGCTAGCGAGGGCTGAAAACGGCGCCCACAAAGACCTGACGCCTGAGCGACAAGGCGCGCAAACAGCGGGCGCACCCCGGCCGGATTGATGGTGAACCCGCATGGCGGGCCGGTCGGTCCGATGGTTTGATGGCAAGCGTCGAAACCCGCTGGAGTACCCGTTGTGAGCAGTCCACCCATCGATCTCCGCCGCCGCAGCGTCAGCGCCGGCCTGGCCAGCCTGCTGGCCGCGCCCGGCCTGGCCACCGCCCAAACCCCGGCCACACGCTGGAAGCCCGAGCGCCCGATCACCCTCTACAACCCGTTTGCGGTGGGTGGCATCACCGACATGCACTTGCGCTTCATGGGTGAGCGGGTGGGTCGCATCCTGGGCCAGCCGGTGCTGGTCGAAGCCCGGGCGGGCGCCGCCGGCACGCTGGCCCCGGCAGCGCTGATGGCGACCAAATCCGACGGCCACAGCCTGGCCTGCTACACCATCAACAGCCTGCGCTACCCGCATTACCAACCCGTCAACTGGCACCCCATCAAGGATTTCAGCTTCATCACCGGTCTGTCCTCGTACACCTTTGCGCTGGTGGTGCGTGCCGATTCGCCGTGGAAGACGGTGGACGACCTGTTTGCCGCCGGCAAGGCCGAACCTGAGAAGTACACCTACGGCACCAGCGGCATCGGTGGCTCGGGCCATTTGATGATGATCGAGATCGAGCAGCTGATCGGTGCACGCTACACCCACATCCCCTACAAGGGCGGTGCCGAGTGGATGCAGGCCCTGCTGGCCGGGCAGATCAACTTCTTGGCCGACGCCTCGCAGTGGGGCCCGTTTGTGGACGATGGCCGCTGCCGTATCCTGGCCATGGTGACCGAGCAACGCCTGCCCAAGTACCCCAACGTGCCCACCCTCAAGGAGCGAGGCATCAACGCCATCGGCCAGAGCCCCTACGGCCTGGTGGGCCCGAAGGACCTGCCACCCGCCATCGTGCAAAGCCTGTACGACGCGTTTGAAGAGGCCGGCAAGGACCCGGGCCTGCAGCAACTGCTGGACCGCTACATCCAGGTGCCGTGGAAGAAGAACCCCAGCGAGTACAAAGCCTTTGCCGAGCAGTACTTCAACAGCGTGCGGCCGATGCTGGTGAAGGCAGGCCTGGCCAAGGCCTGAGGCCGGGCCTGAAGCCGTAGCCACTGCCGCGCAACGTTTTCACTGAACCCCTTTGAGAGGCAATCCCCATGCGACAAGCCGTCATCGTCTCCTATGCACGCACCGGCCTGGCCAAGGCCGGGCGCGGCGGTTTCAACAACACCCCCAACATGACCATCCTGGGCCATGCCATCGCGCATGCGGTGCAGCGCTCGGGCGTTGATCCAGCCGAGGTCGAGGATGTCATCGCCGGTTGCGTGGCCGCCTCGGGCAATGTGGCACGGGCCGCAGCCATGCTGGCCGGGCTGCCGGTGACCACCTCAGGCATGACGATGAACCGGGCTTGCTCGTCGGGGCTGAACGCCATCGCCGCAGCGGCCCACCACATCGTCGAAGAGGGCGCCAGCATCATGGTCGGCTGCGGCGTCGACTCGATCAGCTTTCAGGGCGGCGGCGGCGGCGGGCGCGACAGCCGGCTGACCGACCTGCTGCCCGCGTTTTGGATGCCGATGATCGAGACTGCCGACATCGTCGCCGAGCGCTACAAGATCAGCCGCGAAGTCCAGGACGAATACGCGCTCGAATCGCAGCGCCGCATGGCCGCTGCGCAGTCCGCCGGCAAGTTCAAGGACGAGATCATCGAGGTCAACACCCGCATGAAGCGGGTCGACAAGCTCACCAAAGAAGAATCTTTGGTGGATGCCGTGGTCGACCGCGACGAGTGCAACCGGGCCGACACCACGTTGGCCGGCCTGGCCAAGCTGGCACCGATCAACGGGCCCGACAAGTTCATCACCGCCGGCAACGCCAGCCAGTTGTCCGACGGCGCCGCCGCCCTGGTGCTGATGGAGGCCCGGGAGGCCGAGCGCCGAGGCCTGCAGCCGCTGGGCGCGTTCAAGGGCTGGGCGGTGGCCGGCTGCCAGCCCGACGAGATGGGCATCGGTCCGGTCTTTGCCGTCCCGCGCCTGCTGGAGCGCCACGGACTGAAGGTGAGCGACATCGATTTGTGGGAGCTCAACGAAGCCTTTGCCAGCCAGTGCCTGTACAGCCGCGACACCCTCGGCATTGACCCGTCGATCTACAACGTCAACGGCGGCTCGATTGCCATCGGCCACCCCTTCGGCATGACCGGCGCCCGCCTGGCCGGCCATGTGCTGATGGAGGGCAAACGCCGCGGCGCCAAGCATGTGGTGGTGTCGATGTGCATCGGCGGCGGCATGGGCGGGGCCGGCTTGTTCGAGGTTTTCTGACCCGACGAATCGGCGCCCTACGGCATGCACAACCCGAACCAGACCGCAGCAAGGCTCACGGTTGACGGCAAGACCGGCGCGGGCACGGTAGGTTTCACACGGTCGCCGCTGCGGGTGGGCCCGGCTGCCGAGGGCAGAACCATCACCCGCTGACGCAGCCCCGCTGCCCACTTGAAAGCCCGCTCAGGATGACCGCCTCCAGCCTGGTCACACCCGCCACGCTGGCGCCACTGCCCTTGCCACCGGGCGTGAGCAGCCGCTACCTGCCCGACATCAACGGCATGACGGTGCACTGTCTCGAAGCCGGCCACGGGTCGCCCGGCCGGCCGGTTGTGCTGCTGTTGCATGGGTTCCCCGAGCTGGCGTACAGCTGGCGCCGGGTGATGCCAGCGCTGGCCGCTGCGGGCTACCACGCCGTCGCCCCCGACCAACGCGGCTATGGCCGCAGCACCGGCTGGGACGGCGACTACGACGGCGACCTGGGCAGTTTCCGGATGCTGAATCTGGTGCGCGATGCGCTGGCCCTGGTGGCCGCACTGGGCCTGCACGAGGTCGCCGCCGTGGTCGGGCATGACTTTGGCTCGCCGGTGGCCGCCTGGTGCGCCCTGGTGCGGCCCGATGTGTTCCGATCGGTGGTGCTGATGAGCGCGCCTTTTGGTGGGCCCCCGGCCCTGCCCTTCAACACCGCGACGGCCGCAGCGGGCCGCGAAGTCCAGGGCAACACACCGGCGCCCGACATCCATGCCCAGCTCGCCGCCCTGCCGCGTCCGCGCAAGCACTACCAGTGGCACTACAGCACGCGGGGGGCCAATGCCGACCTGATGCACAGCCCGCAAGGCCTGCATGCCTTGCTGCGCGCCTACTACCACCACAAAAGCGCCGACTGGCCTGGCAACCAGCCGCATGCGCTGCTGGGCTGGCGCGCCGATCAGCTCGCACTGATGCCCAGCTACTACCTGATGGACCTGGCCCAGGGCATGGCCGACACGGTGGCGCCGCAGATGCCCAGCGCCGGGCAGATCGCCGCCTGCCGCTGGCTGCCCGAGGAGGAGCTGGCGGTCTACAGCAGCGAGTACCAGCGCACCGGCTTTCAGGGTGGCTTGAACTGGTACCGCTGCCGCACCGATGGCCGCTTTCCGCCCGAACTGCAGCTGTTCTCAGGCCGCAGCATCGACGTGCCGGCGCTGTTCATCGCCGGCCAAAGTGATTGGGGACCCTACCAGAAGCCGGGTGATTTTGAAGCCATGCAGGCCGGCGCCTGCAGCCAGCTGCAGGGCTGCCACCTGATCCAAGGCGCCGGGCACTGGGTGCAACAAGAACAGCCCCAAGCGGTGAACCCGCTGCTGCTGGATTTTCTGCGCCGCAACACGCCGACGGTCAGGCCCTGAGGCCGCAGCGGCCAAGCAGCCTGCCAAGGCGTCCGTATACTGATTTGAAGCCGCGCAAACCTGCAAGGAAATTGATGTCCGGAGCTTTGAGCAACGCATTGGTCCAGGCCTGCCACGCCAGACCCCTGCAACTCGCGGCCATTGGCGACGCCTCACAACTCCAGTACCGCGACATCGATGAGCAGGCCCGTGCCGTCTGCGCCGCGCTGCTGGCAGCAGGCATCGAGGCCGACGAGCCGGTGCATGTGCAAGTCTCGAACCAGCCCTTGGACATTGCCGCCCTCCTCGGCGTCTGGCTGTCCGGCGCTGTCGCGGTGCCGATCCACCGCACCACGCCGGTTGAGGTCAGTGCCGGCTTTGCGCGCCGGACCCGGGCCCGGTGGGCGCTAGACCTCGCAGCCGATCGCCCCGCCAGCCAGTCGCTGATCGCGCTTGCGGCCAAGGCGCCCGCCCGACGCGCCTTGCTCCGGCATGCCGCGCTGGTCGTCTTCACCTCCGGCTCGACCGGCGCACCCAAGGGCGTGGTGGTGGCGCATGACGCGTTCCACGGCAAGATCGAGCAGATCGACTCGATGCTGCACTTTGCCCAGGAGGATCGAACCTTGCTGGTGCTCAACATCAACTTCAGCTTCGGCCTGTGGGTCAGCCTGTTGACGCTGCTGAGAGGCGGCACGCTGGTGATGTGCAGCCGGTTCGAGCCCGACAGCTTCTTGCGGACCTTGGTCGATCAGCGCATCACCCGGGTGGGCCTGGTGCCGACGATGATGCGGGTGCTGTTTTCTGACACCCGGCACGACAGCGCCATCGCACGGGTCAACAACGCTGCGCACTTGCGCCAGATCTGGATCGGCGGCGAGGCGCTGGGCCCGTCGCTGGGTCGGGTCATCCGCGACCGCTTCAGCGCCACCGAGCTGGTCGACATCTACGGCCTGACCGAGACCGCCACTTGCGACTTCTTCGCCTTTCCGGCCGACTACGCCGCGCACCCGGGCTGCATCGGCCGACCGTCGCCACAAGTCCAGTACCGGATCGCTGCTGACGGCGAACTGCAGTTGCGCAGCCCGTACCTGATGCGGGGCTACCTCGACGAGCCCGAGCTCACGGCGGCCGCCTACTGCGACGGTTGGTTTAGAACCGGCGATCTCGGGCGCGTTGTCAGTGGCGGGGCTGTCAGTGGCGGGGCTGTCAGTGGCGGTGGCGGTGGCGGTGGCGGTGGCGGGGGTGCCGATGGCAACCTGGTCGAGCTGATGGGCCGGCAGAAGGATGTCATCAGCCGCGCCGGCAACAAGGTGACACCGGCCGAGATCGAACAGGCCATCGGCTCGCATCCGGACGTGGCCGCTGCCATGGCGGTGGGTGTGGACGACGCCCTGCTGGGCCAGCGCATCCACCTGCTGCTGGTGCCGCGAGCCGGTACCACGCTGGCGCTGGCCGACCTGAAAAAACATCTGGCACCGCGCCTGGAGCGCTACAAGCAACCGGACGCGTTCTACACCGCTGAGGCGCTGCCGCTCGGGCGCACCGGCAAGGCAGACCGCACGCAGTTCAAGCAGCAGCTGAGCGCCGCGCTGATCGCGCCGATGCTCGACTGAACCCCACTGAAACCTACAGGACGCCGCATGAACTTTGAGCTGATCACCCTCACCGTGTCCGACCATGTGGCGCACCTGGTGCTCAACCGGCCCGAGCGCCTGAACGCGCTCGACAAGACCTCGCTCGGTGAAATCAACCGGGCGATGGACCTGGCCGAGGCCGACGCCGAGGTGCGCGTGATCGTTGTCAGTGGCGCTGGGCGCGCTTTCTCGTCGGGGTTCGACCTGAAGGCCCAGATGGACCAGCGCCCTGAAGGCGCGGCGCTCTGGCGCGAGATCCTCGATCTCGACTTCGACACCACGATGCGCTTCTGGAACAGCCCCAAGCCCACCATCGCTGCGGTGCACGGAGCCTGCCTGGCCGGCGCGTTTGAGCTGGCGATGGCCTGCGACATCACGATTGCCGACGAAAGCGCCGTGTTCGGCGAGCCCGAGCTGAAGTTCGGCGCCGGCATCGTCACGATGCTGTTGCCCTGGATGACCAGCCCCAAGCACGCCAAGCGGATCATCCTGTCGGCCGACGACCGGATCCCGGCGCGCGACGCGCTGGCAATGGGGCTGGTCAGCCGGGTCGTCGCGCCGGGCACGCATCTGACCGAGGCGCTGCGCACCGCGCGCGGCATCGCGCTGATGGACCCGAACCTGGTCGCAGAAACCAAGAAGGCGCTGAACCGCACCTACGACATCCAGGGCCTGCAGACGGCACTGCGGATGGCACTCGACATCGACCACACGATCGAGTCGCACGGCTCACCCGACAAGCGAGCGTTCATGGACATTGCACGCGAGCGCGGCATGCGCGAGGCCATCGCCTGGCGCGATGGGCGGTTTGCCAAGGCGCAGGGCGGATGACGCTGAGGCGGGTCGCACCAGCCGCCTGGCGCTGGCCGTGCCGCTCAGGGCTTGACCACCGTGGCAAACACCTTCTGCACCACGAGCCAGCGGTCATCGACCTTCAGCAAGCTGAGGTAGTCGGTGAAGTAGCGCGGCGGGATCTGGCAGCGCACTTTGGCGAAGGCAGTGGTCGGGCCCGACTGGTCGATCAGCAAGACCGCGTCGTCACGCGCCAAATCCCGGGCTCGGGGTGCCGGCCGTTCGCGCACCGCCTTCAGCCACTGCGCCAGGGGCAGCACAGTGACGCGGCCGTCTTGCTCAAAGGTCAGCGCGGCGGCCTCGTGAAAGATGCTGGCGAGCTTGTCGGCGTCGCCTTCGTAGAGCCCGTCAAAGTAGGTCTGGAGGGTCTGCTCGATCACTGCACGTTCGTCATGGTCCATGGGGGTTCTCCTCGGTTGGGGTTCATCTCAGGGCAGCGCTGGGGCGGCCTCGGCAAATGCCCGGTCCAGCGCGGTCATCCAGCCGGCCTTGGCCTCGGCTGAGGCAAAACTGGCTTCGAAGCTGTTGTGCATCAGCTGCCAGGCCTGGCGCGGGCCCAACTGCGGCAGAGCGTCGAAGGTGGCGATGAAGTTGTCATTCAGGTAGCCGCCAAAGTAGGCCGGGTCGTCGCTGTTGACGGTGGCGCACAGGCCGGCGTCCAGCAGTGCCGGCAGCTGGTGATCGGCCATCGTCGGGTAGACGCAGAGCTTGACGTTGGACAGCGGGCAGACGGTGAGCGGCATGCGCGACGCCGCCAAGCGGGCCACCAGCGCCGGGCTCTCGACGCAGCGCACGCCGTGGTCGATGCGTTCGACCTTGAGCACGTCGAGCGCGCTCTCAATGTAGGCCGGCGGCCCCTCTTCGCCGGCGTGGGCCACCCGGTGCAGGCCGAGCGCACGGGCGCGGGCAAACACCTGGGCAAACTTCTCGGGCGGATGGCCCCGCTCGCTGCTGTCCAGCCCGACGCCGATGAAGTGCTGGCGGTACGGCAGGGCGGCCTGCAGCGTGGCGAGCGCGGCGTCCTCAGACAAATGACGCAAGAAGCACAGGATCAGCGACGCGTCGATGCCGTGCTGGCTACGCGCATCGGCGCAGGCCCGCGCCAGACCGTTGATCACATGGGCCATCGGCACGCCGCGGTCGGTGTGGGTTTGCGGGTCAAAAAACAGCTCGGCATGCACCACATGGTCGGCCGCTGCCCGTGCAAAGTAGGCCATCGCCATCGCGTGAAAGTCGTCCTCCTGCAGCAGCACGCTGGCGCCGGCGTAGTAGATGTCAAGAAAGCTTTGCAGGTCGCTGAAGGCATAGGCCGCGCGCAGCGCCTCCACGCTGGGGTAGGCCAGCGGAACGCCGTTGCGCTGGGCCAGCGCGAAGATCAGCTCGGGCTCCAGCGAGCCCTCGATGTGGATGTGCAGCTCGGCCTTGGGCGCGTTGCGCAGCAGCTCGGGCAGGCGGCTGCGGGGGATGCGGTCGAGCACGGTTTTGAAGTCGGCGGTGGGGGGTGGGATCATGGTCAGCAGGTTCCAAAAGTGATGCCGCGCTCGCGCAGGTAGCGGCGGTAGGCGGTGGCGCTGCGGTCGGCGGCGCTGTGCAGCTCGCGCACCGGTGCGTTGTCGCCGATCGGCAGGCAACGCGGCCGCTGCGACTCCAGCACCGGCTGGTCCTGGGTGAAGATGGTGTGCTGGAAGGCCTGCAGCTTGGCTTCGGGTGAGTCGAAGTCGTTCATCGCCAGCCGGAACCAGACCTGGCTGGTCTCGGGCGTGAGCGGGCAGATGAACAGCGCGATCGATTCGCGGAAGTCTTGCAGCGCGACGCTGCTGGCATCAGGGATCTTCGTCAGTATCGCCGTGTACGGGGCGTTGACCTCGTAGGTGTACTCCACATCGGCGCCGCCCTCGGCATGCACGCTGGATCGGGGCTGCCAGGCTTTGCAGCCGGTGGCCAGCAGGCCGGTGGGTGTCGCCACCACGGTGTAGTCGGCAATGGCGGTGTGCTCGCGGCTGCCGAGCCAGTGTTCATGCACAAAGCCGAAGTGCGCCATGTCGAGAAAGTTCTCGACGATGCGCGGCGCGCTGGTGGCGACCAGGTACGGGCCGCAGTTGACTTTGCGCAGCCGGCCGTCAAGCTCGGCAGCAAAAGCGGGGATGGCGGGTATGGCGGGGATGGCGGCGGCAGGCGCAGCCGCGTCGGCGTCCGGCTGCAGACACACCCACAGCAGGCCGTAGGACTCGGCCACCGCATAAGCTGTGGCGCGGTGCGCGGCGGGCGGCACAAAGCCCGGCAAGGCCGGCACGCTGACGACCTGGCCGCCGGCGCCAAAGCGCCAGCCGTGGTAGGCGCATTCCAGTTGCGCGCCGTCCGGCCCCGCCCGCACACAGCCCAGCGACAGGCTGGCGCCGCGGTGCGGGCAGCGGTCGTCCCAGGCCTGGAGGTGGCCGCCGTCACCGCCGCGCCACAGCACCAGGCGCTGGCCCAGCAGGGTCACGCCCAAGGGTGCGGTACCCAGGTCCATGGCCTGGGCCACCGGGTGCCAGCAGCTGTGCTCGATCATGTCGGTCCTTGTTGGGCCTGGATTTCAGCCCGCCGGGTGCTGCACGCCCAGCACCATGAAAACGAGCCGGTCAGGTGCCCCCGAACGGCTCGCCACTCAGCCGGCCCGGGTCGAGACCCGGGCCCAAGCGATCACTTGCTGGCGGGCGGCTTGCCCTCGACACCCTTCAGGAAGAAGTTGACCTTGCTGTTCCAGGCGTCGTCGGACACCACGTCTTTGGCCAGCACTTCCTTGCCGGTGTTGTCCAACAGCGGGCCCTTGAACACAGCGACCGTGCCGTCCTTCAGGCCGGCCTTGGTGGTCTCGACCAGCTTCTTGACGTCATCCGGCACCGCGTCGGAGATCTTGACGAAGTCGTTCATGCCCTCCTTGGTGCCCCACTTGGTGTCGGCTGTCACCCAGGTCTTGTTCAACACGTCGTTGACGACTTTTTCGTAGTACGGCGCCCAGTTCAGCACCGCCGAGCCCAGGTGCGCCTTGGGCGCGTAGGCGCTCATGTCGCTGTCCCAGCCAAAGGCGTACTTGCCGGCTTTTTCGGCCGCTTGCAGCACGGCCGACGAGTCGGTGTTTTGCAGCAGCACGTCGGCGCCACCGTTGAGCAGCGTGGTGGCGGCTTCGGTCTCCTTCGGCGGGTCAAACCAGCTGCTGACCCAGACGATCTTGAGCTTGGCCTTGGGGTTGACGCTCTGTGCGCCCAGCAGGTAGGCGTTCAGGTTGCGCATCACCTCGGGGATCGGGAACGAGCCCACGAAGCCCAGCGTGTTGCTCTTGGTCATCTTGCCGGCCACGATGCCAGCGAGGTAGGCGTCCTCGTAGAAGCGGCCTTCGTAGACCCGCAGGTTGGGCGCGGTCTTGAAGCCGGTGGCGTGCTCGAAGTAGACCTCTGGATGGTCCTTGGCGACCTTTTCCATCGCGTCGCCATAGCCAAAGCTGGTGGCGAAGATCACCTTGTTGCCCTGGGCCACCAGGTCACGGATCACCCGCTCGGCGTCGGGGCCCTCAGGTACCTTCTCGACAAACGAGGTCTTGATCTTGTCGCCGAACTTGGCCTCGATCGCCTTGCGCCCGGTGTCGTGGGCAAAGGTCCAGCCGGCGTCGCCGACCGGGCCGACGTAGATGAAGCCCAGCTTGAGCGGCTCGGCCTTGGCCACCGCTGCAGACGCGGCGGGTGCGGCTGCGGCGGGCGCAGCGTCTTCTTTCTTGCCACAGCCGGCAAGCAGGGCAGCACCGCTCACGGTGGCCAGGGCGGCCAACTGGAGCAGCAGGCGTTTGGTTCGAACAGTCATCGGGACTCCTACTTGGTTTTGATATCACAACGCTCATGCATGAGCGACTTCTAGAACAGGTTCGGGCTGGCACCGTGACACGGCCCCAGCCCCCGACCTATCCGCCGGGGAAAAACGGTTTGCCAAGCGACGCTGGCATGTTAGCCCGCAGCCAGATCGGGTTGCGCGAGATCAGCACCAGCACCACCACGGTAGCCACATACGGCAACATGCTCAAGAATTGGCTGGGTACTTCCACGCCCAGGCCTTGCAGGTGCAACTGCAACATGGTCACGCCGCCGAACAGATAAGCACCCAGCAAGATCCGGGCCGGTCGCCAGGTGGCAAACACGGTCAGCGCCAGCGCGATCCAGCCCCGTCCGGCCACCATGCCCTCGACCCACAAGGGGGTGTAGACGGTTGACAGGTAGGCACCCGCCACGCCGCACAGCGCGCCGCCTGCCAGCACCGCAGCCAAGCGCAGCAAGCGCACCTTGTAGCCCAGCGCATGCGCCGACTCGGGCGACTCGCCCACCGCGCGCAACACCAGTCCGGCGCGCGTCCGGTAGAAAAACCAGGCCACCACCGCTACCGCGATCACGCTGAGGTAGACCATTGGATGCTGGCGGAACAGCGCCGGGCCGAAAAACGGGATGTCACCCAGCAGCGGTATCGCATGGCTGACCGGCGCGCCCAGCTTCTGGCCGACGTAGGGCACACCGACAAAGGCCGAAAAACCGCCACCAAAAAGGCTGACCGCCAAGCCGGTGGCGTACTGGTTGGCGTTGATCCAGATCACCAGCCAGCCGAAGATGGCCGCCAGCAGCGCCGCCGCACCCGCCCCTGCCAGCATGGCCAATACCGTGCTGCCGGTATGGAACGACACCGCAAAGCCGGTGACCGCACCCACCAGCAGCATGCCCTCGGCACCGAGGTTGAGCACGCCCACTTTCTCGTTGATCAACAGGCCCAGGCCGGCAATCGCCAGCGGCGTGCCCGAGGCCAGCATGGCGGCAATCAGCAGTGCGGTCTCGGTCATTTCGACCCCTCGTTCGTCGAGTACGCCGACCGATCCCCCAAGGGGATGGCGGGCCGGCTTGGGGCGGCCCGGCGCTCGGTCCGCCCCGCGTCTAACCAGCGTAGCCGGTAGTGGATCAAGGTGTCGCAGGCCAGCAGCGAAAACAGCAACACGCCCTGGAACACGCCGCTGAGCGCGGACGGCAGGCCGACCCGTGACTGCGCCAGCTCACCGCCGATCAAAAACATCGACAGCAGCACGCTGCCGAACACACAGCCCAGCGGATGCAGCCGGCCGACAAAGGCCACGATGATCGCGGTGAAGCCGTAGTTGTTGGAGACATACGGCGTGAGCTGGCCCATCGGCCCGGCCACCTCAAAAGCCCCCGCCACACCGGCCAGCGCACCCGAGGTCAGCAACGAGGTCCAGAGCGCCGACCGGGTTGAAAACCCGGCGTAGCGCGCCGCCGCCGGCGCCAGGCCACCCACCTGCAACGCAAAGCCCAGGTAGAAGCGCGACATGAACAGCCACATGCCCACTGCCGCCAGCAGCGCCACCGCAAAACCCCAGTTCAGCCGCATGCCGGCGATGATGCGCGGGATTGCCGCACCGTCGGCAAAGCTCACGCTTTGCGGAAAGTTGAAGCCCTTGGGGTCTTTCCAGGGGCCGAACACCAGCCAGTTCAGCAGCAGGTTGGCCACGTAGACCAGCATCAGGCTGACCAGGATCTCGTTGGCGTTGAAGCGGTCGCGCAGCAGCGCCACGATCGACGCCCAGGCCGCACCGCCCAGCGCGCCAGCGATGATCGCCAGCGGCAAAAACACCCAGCGGTTGAGGCCCAGGTTGGCATCGGTCACCCACAGTGCCAGCCCACCCGCCAGCATCGCGCCCGCCAGGTACTGGCCCTCGGCGCCGATGTTCCAGACGTTGCTGCGGAAACACAGCGCCAGCCCCAGCGAGCACAGGATTAGCGGCGTGGCCTTGAGGCCCAGTTCGGTGATCGAGCGCAGGCCGTGAAACGGCTCGATCAGAAACACCGTGAGGCTGCGCACCGGGTCTTTGCCGAGCAGGATGAACAGCAGAGTCGCCACCGCGATGGTGATCAACAGCGAAAGCACCGGCGAGGCCCAGGCAAAAAACCGGGACGGCGCGGGTCGGGCTTCAAGTCGCAGCATGGTGCGCCTCCGTGTTCTGGCTGACAGCGGCAGGCCCGCCGGGCACCCCGGGTGGGGGTCGGTTCTCCGGCCACAGCCCCGACATCCACTCGCCGATCATCGCCACCGAGGCCTGGTCCACCGGCACGCTAGGCGACAGCCGCCCCTGGGCGATGACCAGCAGCCGGTCGCTGATCTCGAACAATTCGTCGAGCTCCTCGCTGACCACCAGCAGTGCGCAGCCCTCGTCTCGCAACTTGAGCAGTGCGCCGCGAATCTGCGCCGCCGCGCCCACGTCCACGCCCCAGGTGGGCTGTGAAACGATCAGCAGCTTGGGCCTGGCATCGATCTCGCGGCCGACGATGAACTTTTGCAAATTGCCGCCCGACAAGCTCTTGGCCACCGCGCCCGGGCCGCCGGCCTTGACGCCGTAGCGTTTGATCAGGTCCTCCGCCAGCCGGCGCACGGCGTCGGTGTCGATCCAGCCACTGCGAGAGACCGCCTCGGTACGGGTCAGCAAGGTGTTCATCGCCAGGCTCAGGGTCGGCACGGCGCCTCGGCCCAGGCGCTCCTCGGGCACAAAGTGCAGGCCGCCGTGGCGGCGCTTGCGCGGCGAGGCAGCGGCGATGTCCTGGCCAAACAAGCGTATCGAGCCGGGCGGGGCGCGGGTGTCTTCGCCTGAGAGCGCGGCCATCAGCTCTTGCTGGCCGTTGCCCGACACACCGGCCACGCCGACGATCTCGCCGGCGCGCACCTCCAGCGCCAAATCGGTCAGGGTCATGCCAAACGGGTTGAGCTTGGCCAGTGACAAACCCCGCACCGCCAGCGCCACCGCGCCGGGCTGGGCCGGGCGGTGCGCCAGCTCGGGCGGCTCGCTGCCGATCATCAGCCTGGACAGGCTGGTATTGGACTCCAGGGTCGGGTCCACCTCGCCGGTCACCTTGCCGCCGCGCAACACGGTGCAGTGGTGGCACAGCGCTCTGATCTCGTCGAGCTTGTGGCTGATGTAGAGGATGGCGCAGCCCTCGGCCGCCAACTGGCGCAGCGTGACGAACAACTTTTCAACCGCCTGCGGCGTCAGCACCGAGGTCGGCTCGTCCAGGATCAGCAACTGGGGCTTGGTCAGCAGCGCGCGCACGATCTCGACCCGTTGGCGCTCACCGACCGACAAGGTGTGCACCGGGCGCAGCGGGTCAAGCTCCAGGCCGTACTCACCCGAGACGACGCGGATGCGGGCCGTCACCTCGGCCAGCGTCATTGACTTGTCGAGCCCGAGCCAGACGTTCTCAGCCGCCGTCAAGGTGTCGAACAGCGAGAAGTGCTGGAACACCATCGCGATGCCCAAGCCGCGCGCAACCTGCGGATTGGCGATCTTCACCTCGCGGCCGTTCCAGTAGATGCTGCCCTCGTCGGGCCGCACCGCACCGTAGATGATCTTCATCAGGGTGCTCTTGCCGGCACCGTTTTCACCCAGCACGGCATGGATCTGGCCGGGCTTGACGCAGAGCGACACACGGTCGTTCGCGCGCACCGCCGGGTACTGCTTGCTGATTCCGGCCAATTCGAGTCTGAGCATGGGGTCCTCGTTGTTTTGAGTGCAGCGGGTCAGGGCATCAGGTCAGGCCATCACTGCGGGCCACCGCGGCGGGCCGCCGGCTGCGGCAGACGCCGCCGACCCAGGCCTCGACCAGGTTGCGCTCGTCGCCCAGCGTGAGCCAGGCAAACAGGCGTTCATGCAAACCGTGGGCCAGGCTGTCGCGGCGTTGTGCCACCGCGCCCACGGCCCGGTCCCAGATGCAGAGGTCGGCCATCAGGCCGGGCTCCAGCCTGCCGATCTCGCTGCCCAGCCGCAAGGCCTGCGCCGCGCCCCGGGTGGCGGCATGCAGCAAGGCCCAGGCGGTGAGCCGGTTGCCGGCCAGCGCCTGCACCTTGTAGCCGTCGGCCAGGGTGCGCAACATCGACAAGGAGGTGCCACCGCCCACGTCCGACGCCAGGCTGACGTTGACCCCCGCAGCGGCCGCCTGCTGCCAGCCGAACAGCCCGCTGCCCAGAAACAGGTTCGACGAGGGGCAGAACGCAATCTGCGCGCCGCTGTCGTGCAGCAGCGCCCGGTCGGTGTCGTCGAGCCAGATGCCGTGGGCCAGCACCGCCCGCTCGCTGAGCAGGCCGTGCCGGGCGTAGACATCAAGGTAGCTGCGGGCCTCGGGAAACAGCTCGGCGATCCAGGCCACCTCGGCGCGGTTTTCGGCCACATGGGTCTGCAGGTACAGCCCCGGGTGGTCGGCCAACAGCTGGCCCGCCATCGCCAGTTGCTCGGGGCTGCTGGTGGCGGCAAAACGCGGTGTCACCGCATAGGCCAGCCGCCCCCGACCGTGCCAGCGCTCGATCAGGGCGGTGCAATCGATGCGGGCCTGCGCCACGTCGTCGCGCAGGTTGTCGGGCGCGTGGCGGTCCATCAGCACCTTGCCGGCGATCACGCGCATGCCCCGCTGCTGGGCGGCGGCGAACAGCGCATCGGCGCTGGTCGGGTGCACGGTGGGGAACACCACCGCTGCCGTGCTGCCGTGCGCCAGCAGCGCGTCCAGAAACAGGTCGGCTGCGGCCTGGGCAAACACCGGATCGGCATGGCGCGCCTCGGCCGGGAAGGTGTAGGTGTTGAGCCAGTCGAGCAACTCGGTGCCCCAGGACGCGATCACATCGATCTGCGGGCTGTGCACATGGGTGTCGATGAAGCCTGGCAGCAGCAAGCGGCCGCTGTGGTCGAGCTTCAACCAGTCGTCGCCGGGGGGCTCGGGCTGCACTGCGGCGATGCGGCCGACGGCGTCGATCAGCAGCCAGTGTGCCGGCCGCCAGCGCACCGCTGGGCTGTGGCGGTCGCTCTGGCCGGGGTCGCCGGTGAAGTCGAGCAAATCAGCCAGGATGGCCGCTTTGACCGGCATGGCAGCGCTCATGCCCGGCCCCCCGCCAACTCGCGTGCCACGTCGCGCACCTGCTCACGCAGCCAACGCACTGCGTTCGAGGCATGGGTCAGCTCATGCCAGAGCTGGTAGTAGGTCAGCGTCGGAAACGCCATCGGACAGGGCACGATGCGCACCGGCAGACTGCCGATGTAGCGGCTGCAAAACTGCCGGCCGGTGCTCAGCACCAAAGACGAGCGCGCCACCATCGCCGGCGCCAGGCCGAAATGCGCACTGCGCACCACGATGCGGCGTTGGTTGCCCTGCGCCTGCAACAACTCGTCGACCACGCCCACGCCGCCCGCATGCAACGGCGTGGGCGCGATGTGCTCGCAGGCCAGGTAGCGCTCGGCTGTCCACTGGCGCGGGTTGCGCAGCGCGAGGTGGTCCAGGCCCACCAAGCAGACGATCTCGTCGCTGACCAGTCGGCCCAGATGCAACTCGGCTGGCGGCGACAGCCAGTTGCCCACCACCAGGTCCACCTCGCCCCGGGCCAGATGGCCCCGGTAGTCGTAGTCGCGGGTCAGCGGCAGCAGGTCCAGCGTGACGCCCGGCGCTTGGTTGCGCATCCGGGCCACCAGCTCGGGCAAAAAGAGCGGGTCGAGGTAGTCGCTGGCGGCAATGCGGAAGTGCTGGGTCGCCAGCGCCGGTGCAAAACCCTGGGCCGCGGCATGGCCGCCAAACAGCGCCTGCGCTCCTTGCAACACCTGGGCTGCCGCCGGCAGCAGGCCCAGCGCCACGGTGGTGGGCGCCATGCCGTTGCCGGCGCGCACCAGCAGCGGGTCACCGATCAGGGTACGCAGGCGCTTCAACTGGCCTGACAGTGCAGGCTGGGTGGTGCGCAGCTTCAGGGCGGCGCGCGAAACACTGCGCTCGGTGATCACGGTGTGAAAGGCCCGGATGAGTGAGAGCTCGATCTTGTCGAATGCCGAAGCCACTGTGATACGCCCAACCCGATAGCGGATATGTCTCAAAATGTATAGCACTGCGCCGTGCAGCGGCTACCTTACGGGTATGTCCCAGGCACCCCAATCCAGCCCAGCCCCGGTCGAAGTCGCCCGGCCCATCCGCTTTTTTCACCGGGGCGAGACCGTCTCGGTGCAAGGGTTGGAATCGACCACCTCGGTGCTCAGTTGGCTGCGCGAGCATGCCCGCTGCAGCGGCACCAAGGAGGGCTGCAACGAAGGCGACTGCGGCGCCTGCACCGTGCTGGTGGGTGAGTTGCAGACCGAGGGCTCGGTGCGCTTCAAGCCGATCAACAGCTGCATCCAGTTTTTGCCCACGCTCGACGGCAAGGCGTTGTTGACGGTTGAAGACCTGGGCGGCCAGCATCCGGCGCAGCAAGCGATGGTGGCCTGCCACGGCTCGCAGTGCGGTTTTTGCACACCGGGCTTTGTGGTGTCGCTGGCCGCTACGCTGGACCGCCACGGCGCGGCCGGCACAACAGCCTCGCGCCAGCAACTCGCCGACGACCTGTCAGGCAACCTGTGCCGCTGCACCGGCTACCGACCGATCCTGGACGCCGGCCAACAGATGTTTGACCTGCCCAGGCCAATGCTGGACAGCCCCGCCATGCGCGCAGCGCTGCTGGCCATGCGGGCCGACCCGCCGCTGCACTACGCCGCCGCCACGCCCTTGCACGCGCCGCGCACGCTGGCTGACCTGGCGGCCTTGCGGCTGGCCAGGCCCGAGGCCCGCTTGCTGGCCGGCAGTACCGACATCGGGCTGTGGGTCAACAAGCAGTTTCGCGAGCTGGGCGAGTTGATCTACCTGGGCGAGGTGGCCGAGCTCAAGACGATCACCACCACACTCACCGGAACCGCCGAAGGCGACTGGCTGGAGATCGGCGCTGGCGCGTCGCTCGACGCAGCCTGGACCGCACTGGCCGCGCTCTGGCCTGCCGCACGCCAGATGGGGCTGCGTTTTGCGTCGCTGCCGATCCGCGAGGCGGGCACGCTGGGCGGCAACATCGCCAACGGCTCGCCGATCGGCGACGGCGCGCCGGTGCTGATGGCGCTGGGGGCTCGCATCGTGCTGCGCCGGGGCGAGGCGCAACGCACGCTCTTGCTGCAGGATTTCTACCTGGACTACATGAAAAACCAGCTCCAGCCCGGCGAGTTTGTCGAATCGCTTCGGGTGCCCCTGCCCCAGCCGGCCGACCAGCTGCGGGTCTACAAACTGAGCAAGCGCTTCGACTGCGACATCTCGGGTTTGTCGGCCGGCCTGTGGTTGCAGCTTGCGGGCAACACCGTTCAGGCGGCGCGGTTTGCCTTTGGCGGCCTGGCCGGTACCGTCAAACGCGCTGCAGGCGCCGAGGCCGCCGTGCTGGGCCAGCCCTGGACCGAGCCCACGGTGCAGGCCGCCATGGCAGCGCTGGACCGCGACTTCCAGCCTTTGTCGGACGTGCGCGCGTCCGCCGACTACCGCCGCCGGGCCGCCCGCAACCTGCTGCTGCGCTTGTGGCTGGAGACCCGGCCGGACGCGCCCATGCCGGCGGCTGAAACCTCGGTCTGGAGCCTGTCATGAACGCCCCCCGCGAAGCCTTGGGCGCCGCCGAGACCGCCATCCAACCCAACATCCAGGCAGGCGCCCAGGTCGGCATCAGCCGCCCGCATGAATCGGCCCACCTGCACGTGGCCGGCGCCGCACCCTACATCGACGACCTGCCCGAGATCGCCGGCACGCTGCATGCCGCGCTCGGTCTGTCACCGGTGGCGCATGGCAGGCTGTTGGCCATCGACCTGGCCCTGCTGCGCGCCCAGCCCGGCGTGGTGGCGGTCTACACCGCAGCCGACCTGCCCGGCACCAACGACTGCGGGCCGATCGTGCACGACGACCCGATCCTGGCCGAGGGCGAGCTGCGCCACGTCGGCCAGCCGGTGTTTGCGGTGATCGCCACCAGCCGCGACGCCGCCCGCCGCGCCGCCGCACTGGCCCCAAAAGCGATCCAGCTCGAACCTCTGCCCGCAGTGCTCAGCGCACTCGATGCCCACGCCCGCGAGCAGTACGTGGTGCCGCCTGTGCAGCTGGCGCGCGGCGACGCCGAGGCCGCGCTGGCCGCCGCACCGCACCGCTTCCAAGGCGGTTTTTCACTCGGCGGCCAGGAGCAGTTCTACCTGGAGGGCCAGATCAGCTACGCCATCCCGCAAGAAGACGGCGGCCTGCTGGTGCACTGCAGCACCCAGCATCCCAGCGAGATGCAACACCTGGTGGCGCATGCGCTGCAGCTGGCCTCGCACCGGGTGCAGGTGAGCTGCCGGCGCATGGGCGGCGGTTTTGGTGGCAAGGAGAGCCAGAGCGCGCTGTTTGCCTGCGTTGCTGCGCTGGCGGCGCAGCGCTTGCAGCGGCCGGTCAAGCTGCGGCCCGACCGCGACGACGACATGCTGATCACCGGCCGGCGCCACGGCTTCGAGTACGGGTGGGACGTGGGCCATGACGGGCAGGGCCGCATCCTCGGGGTGACCGTGCAAATGGTGGCCAACGCCGGCCACTCGGCCGACCTGTCGCCACCCGTCATGACGCGTGCGCTGTGCCACTTCGACAACGCCTACTGGTTGCCCGACGTGGCGATGCAGGGCTTTTGCGCCCGCACCAACACCCAGAGCAACACCGCTTTTCGCGGTTTTGGCGGGCCGCAAGGTGCGCTGGCGATCGAGATGATTCTCGACAGCGTGGCTCGACGGCTGGGGCTGGATGCGCTGGCGGTGCGGCGCGCCAACTTCTACGGCACCACGTCCAACAACGTCACGCCCTACGAGCAGGTGGTCGAGGACAACATCATCAGCGCGCTGGTCGGCCAGCTCGAAGCCCAGGCCGACTACACCGCCCGGCGGGCAGCGATCAACGCCTACAACGCCCGCAGCCCGGTGCTCAAACGCGGGCTGGCGCTGACGCCCGTCAAGTTCGGCATCTCGTTCAACGTGGCGCACTTCAACCAGGCCGGCGCGCTGGTGCATGTCTATGCCGATGGCTCGGTGCTGGTCAACCACGGCGGATGCGAGATGGGCCAGGGCCTCAACACCAAGGTGGCGCAGGTGGTGGCCCATGAGCTGGGCGTGGCCTTCGAGCGGGTGCGGGTGACAGCCACCGACACCCACAAGGTGGCCAACACCTCGGCCACCGCCGCGTCCACCGGCGCCGACCTGAACGGCAAGGCGGCGCAGGATGCGGCGCGCCAGATCCGCGAGCGCCTGGCGGCGTTTTTTGCCAGCCAGCACGGCGTGGATGCCGCCACGCTGCGGTTCGAGAACGGCCAGGTCAGTGCCGGCGCGCTGACCCTGGGTTTCGACGCGCTCGTGATGCAGGCCTACCAAGCCCGGGTGCAGCTCTGGAGCGACGGCTTTTACGCCACGCCCGGCCTGCACTGGGACCGGGCGACGCTGAAGGGCCGGCCGTTCCACTACTTTGCCTACGGCGCAGCCTGCAGCGAGGTGGTGGTGGACACCCTGACCGGCGAGCACAAGCTGCTGCGCGCCGACGTGCTGCACGATGTGGGCGCTTCGCTCAACCCGGCCATCGACATCGGCCAGGTCGAGGGTGCGTTCATCCAGGGCATGGGCTGGCTGACCAGCGAAGCGCTGTACTGGCAGCCGCTGGACGGCTCAAAAAACGCCGGCAAGCTGATGACCCACGCGCCCAGCACCTACAAGATCCCGACCGCCAACGACTGCCCGGCCCACTTTGACGTGCGGCTGTACGGCCAGGCCAACCCCGCCGACACCATCCACCGCAGCAAGGCGGTGGGCGAGCCGCCGCTGCTGCTGCCGTTTTCGGTGTTGCTGGCGATCCGCGATGCGGTCTCGGCAGTGGGCGGCCACCAGACCTGCCCGCCGCTGCGCGCCCCAGCCACGCCCGAGGCAGTGCTGGATGCGATCGACGCGGTGCGCCTGGTCGCCGGCGCAACCGGGGTCAGCCCCGCCGGCCGCGGCCCATGATCGACGCCGACCGGCTCACCGCGCTGGCCTGGCTGGACACCGGCCGACCGGCGATGCTGGTGCAGGTGCTGGCGGCCCGGGGCTCAGTGCCCCGTGGCGCCGGCACCCGCATGCTGGTGGCGGCCGATGCGGTGGCCGGCACCATCGGCGGCGGCCACCTGGAGTTGCAGGCGATACAGCGCGCCCGGGCGCTGCTGGACGCGGGTGCAGGCGCGGAGCCCGACGACCAGGCCATCGCACTGGGCCCCACGCTGGGCCAATGCTGCGGCGGCGCCCTGACGCTGCGAACCGCGGCGCTGGACGCCGCAGCCCTGGCCGACTGGCCGGCCGAGGCATCCCTGTTTGACCTGCAGCTCTACGGCGCCGGCCATGTCGGTCGTGCCATCGTCCACCTGCTGGACACCGTGCCATGCCGGGTGTCGTGGATCGACGAGCGCGAGGCCGAGTTTCCGGCCACGCCGTCCGCGCCACACATCACGCGGCTGTGCGTGGACGGTGTCGAAGCCGAGGTGCAGCAGGCGCTGCCCGGCGCGTTCTGCCTGGTGCTGACCCACAGCCACGAGCTGGACCTGCGCATCACCGAGGCGGTGCTGCGGCGCGGCGACTTCGGCTTTTTCGGCCTGATCGGGTCGGCCACCAAACGAGCGAGGTTCCTCGCTCGCCTAGCCCAGCGCGGCGTGGCGGCCGACGCATTGACCCGGCTGACCTGCCCGATCGGCGTGCCAGGCATCCCCGGCAAGCAGCCGGAGCTGATCGCGCTGGCCGTGGTGGCGCAGTTGCTGCAGGTGGCGGCCAGCTGCCAGTCAGCGGCAAAAGCGCAGGCTCAGGCCCGACCCAGCAGTTCCAGCGCCGCCGGGTCGAGCACCCGCAGGTTGTAGCCGCTGACCTCGATCACGCCCTTGCGGCTGAAGCTGCGCATCAGCCGGGACAAGGTCTCGGGCGTGATCGCCAGTTGCGAGGCCACATCGCGCTTGCGCTCATGCAGCCGGACGATGGCCTGACCCTCGGCACCCGCCACCGGCTCGCAGCGCTGGTGCAACCACTGGGCCAACCGGGCCGGCGCATCCTTGTGCATCAGCTCGTGGGTATTGACCGCCAGTGCCTGCACCTCGCGGGCCAGGCCGTGTATCAGACGCTGCGCCAGACCGGGCAGCTGTGCCAGGCGGTCGGCCAGCGCTTCACACGGCAGGTCGATCACGTTCACCGGGCCCAACGCCTGGGCGTCCATCGCATGGGTGCCGGCCAGCCATGCAGAACTCAGGTCAAGCCAGGCCGGGCCGCGCACGATGCGCTCGGTGCGGAAACTGCCCTCCGCCGTGCGGAACCCCAGCGCCACTTCGCCGCTGCGCAACGCGACCAGCGTGCCGGCAGGGGTGTCACGGCCGAACACGCTCTGCCCTGCGGCGATCTGGCGTGTCTGCGCTACCGCGCACAGCGCCTGCACTTCGTCATCGTCGAGTGCAGCCCCGCCCAGCAAGGTCAACCACAAGCCGGCATCAAGCACGACCGGGAACCCCAGCATTCGGCTGCGGTTTGCACCCGAAAAATCGTACGACCGCACGGCCGAAAAACGGTCGGGCGCAACAGATGAACCCAGCGGGGCGAGGACAGGATGTTCCATGCGAGTCGGCTGACGAGTGACAGGGGGTGCGTGAGGGGTGCAATCGGCTCTCCTGATGCCCCGACTGTCAGCCAGACCCTGCCGGCTCACCTTGCGTTGGATCAACGGCATGTGAGCACTCCATCCTCTGGCGTTGGCACCGGCGCGGGTTCGCGGTTCGGCGTCATGGCGATCAGGACAGCCTGGCCACGGCGGCCGCCACGGCCGCCGCAACTGCCGGATCGGCCATGACCGCCGCCGTGGACGGGTTCGCGACCTGCTGACCCCCCGCCGGGTGGTCACGCAACTGGACGTTGAGGGTGTCGATCAGCACCGACCAGTCGGCGTCTTCGTTCAACTTCTCCCGAATCAACGCGGCCTGCGAGACCGACCAGAACGGCGCGTCGTAGATTCGGATATTCATCGGCAGGGGCCGGTGCTGCTCGGTGAAAGCCTCGATCGATGCGTCGTCGTCTGGCAAACCCAGCTGGGCAAACAAGTCCTGCATGGTGTGGTGTGCTGGATTCATGGTGAGGACCTCGGGGGGGGTGGCGCAGCGGGACGGGACGGGGACGAACAGAGCGACGGGCGGCAAGCCGGGGCGGGTGGCAGGGGCAGTGCTTCACGGAGTGCGGTGGCGCAGCGCCTCGAAATATCCATGCTAGTCAGCAACGCAGCCGAGAGTCGTCAGCGCACTGCGGGACTGCGTGTCGGACAACACCGGTAGCCGGTGCGGGCCCACAGGCTGCAGCGCGGACCGCCACCCAGTCACTGGCGCAGACAGCCTCGCTGAGGCTGTCTGCGCCAGCTAAAATCTGGTGCCAGAGGCCCGGTCGATGGCTCACGCCCGCAGGTCTCCCCCGATTCAGCGACGTTTAGAATTGATCGTTTTGCTGTGGCCACAGGCTGCGGTATGCCAGAGGAAGTGCTGTGTCCGAGTTGCCGTCCATCCCCGTCCCTGCTGGAACCGTCGACTTGCCCGCGCTGGAACGTGAGTTGGCCGAGTTGTTTGTGCAAGCGCTGAACCTGGACACGCCAGCGGCCGAGATCGACCCCGAGGCACCGCTGTTCGGCGAGGGCTTGGGGCTGGACTCGATCGACATCCTGGAAGTGGCGCTCGAGGTCTCGCACCGCTACGGATTCGAGCTGCGCTCAGACGATGAGAACAACCACCAGATCTTCCAGTCACTGCGCAGCATGGCCAGGCACGTGGCCCAGCACCGCAAAAAATAGCCCCATGCCCAACTGGCGCGTGGTGGCCGCTGCTGCGGCCCTGATGGCCTATGCGCTGCTGTCGTATGCCCTGATGGCCTGGTGGCC
>JANYKR010000151.1 GCA_025358155.1 Betaproteobacteria bacterium | reverse complement strand
GTATCGGTTCGCGCCGAGACATGGAGGAGTTGATTGCCGAGGGCCAGGTGCTGGTCAACGGCCAGCCCGCCCACACCGGTCAGCGCATCTCGTTTGGCGTCAAGATCGTGGTCGCCGGCAAGCTGGTCAAGGTGCGCATCGCACCGCCGCCGCCGCGTGTCATTGCCTACCACAAGCCGGTCGGCGAGGTCGTCACGCACGATGATCCGCAGAACCGGCCCACCGTGTTCCGCCGGCTGCCCCGCCTGCAGCATGGCAAATGGCAGTCGGTCGGTCGGCTCGACATCAACACCGAAGGCCTGCTGCTGTTCACCAACTCGGGTGAGCTGGCGAATCAGCTGATGCACCCTCGCTTTGGCGTCGAGCGCGAGTACGCCGTGCGTGTGCTGGGCACGCTGGAGGCGGATGCCAAAAAGCGCCTGATCGACGGCGTGGACATCGAGGGCCAGCGTGCGTGCTTCAAGTCCATCGAGGACGGTGGCGGTGAGGGCGTCAACCGCTGGTACCGGGTTGTGATCACCGAAGGCCGCAACCGCGAGGTGCGCAAGCTGTTTGACAAGGTCGGCCTGGGTGTCAGCCGCTTGATCCGCATCCGCTATGGCTGTGTGGTGTTGCCGCGTGGCCTGCGGCGGGGCCTGTTTGTTGACCTGAATGAAGCCGAGGTGCGCGAGGTGCGCCGCCTGGCCGCCCCTGACCGTGCCCAGCCCGGGTCCGCCCCGGTACCGCGTCCGCCGCGCCCCGAAGGGCAGGGCGCAACGACCGGTACGGCGCCGCGCGACGCTCAGGGGCAGGGCCCGGGTCGCGGCAACAACAACCGCCGCAACGGCCCGCCAGCCCAGCGGGGCGAGCGACCTGAGCGCCAGCCTGAGGGCCGTGCGGATCGCCCCGCCGGCCGTGGCAATGAGCGGCGCGAGCGCAACCCGGAGCAGCGGGTGGATCGTCTAAATGACCGGCCGATCGACCGTCTGACCGACCGGCCGGTCGAGCATGACGACGACCATGATCACGTCAATTTTGCAGCCATCCCCAACCCGCTGATGCAAACCTTTGACAAGCGGGCGATCCGCGAGGCCCGGCAGCCGCGCCGCGACATCCCCGAAGACGGCCCGATCCCGAACCCGCTGGAGCAGACCTACGACAAGCGCTTTGTGCAGAAGCCGCGGGGCTTTGGCGGGGGCGGCGGTAGCGGTGGGGGAGGTGCCGGCGGCCGCAAGGGCGGAGGTGGCGCTGCGGGCGGCCAACCCGACCCGATGAAAACCTCGCTCGGCTACATCGGCGCAGACGCCTTTGTGCGCAAGTTTCAGGGCAACGGTGGCGGCGGCGGTGGCGGCGGCGGTGGCGGTGGCAACAGCGGCGGCACCGGTGGTGGCGGACGACGCGGCGGTGGCGGCGGCGGTGGCGGTGGTGGTCGCCGCAGCGGTGGCGGCGGTCGTTGACTTTCGACGCGCTCGCCTGATCTGGCCTGGCCCCCCGTCAGGGTCAAGCCCCGAGTCGGGCCCGACCCCGCTGCGGTGGCTTGCCCCGGCTGGCTTCAAGGCTTTGCAGCCTGCCCGCGCTAGAATGCCGGGTTAACCTTTACGCAGAAGATTCACGGAGAAGACCATGGCCATTGAACGCACGCTCTCGATCATCAAGCCCGACGCTGTCGCCAAAAACGTCATCGGACAGATTTACGCCCGCTTTGAAGGCGCCGGCCTGAAGATCATCGCCTCGAAGATGACCCACTTGTCGCGCGGCGAGGCCGAGGCGTTTTACGCGGTGCACAAGGCCCGGCCCTTTTTCAATGACCTGGTCAGCTTCATGATCTCCGGACCGGTGGTGATCCAGGCGCTCGAAGGCGACAACGCCATCGCCAAGCACCGCGACCTGATGGGCGCCACCGATCCGAAAAAGGCCGAGAAGGGCACCATCCGCGCTGACTTTGCCGACTCGATCGACGCCAATGCCGTGCACGGCTCGGACGCTGCCGAGACCGCCGCTGCCGAAGTGGCGTTTTTCTTCGCCGGCATGAACGTCTACAGCCGCTGATCGGCGGCTGCCAGCCTGCAGCGGCACTGACCCGGCTCGCCGACAAGTGACTGCTGTCAACCTGCTCGACTTTGACCTCGATGCGCTCGCCGGCTGGTGCGCTGAGCTGGGCGAAAAGCGCTTCCGTGCGGTGCAGTTGTTCCGCTGGATCCACCGGAAGGGCGAAGCTGATTTCGCCCGCATGTCCGACCTGGCCAAGTCGCTGCGCGACAAGTTGACCGGCCGCGCCGTGGTGCAGCCGCTCAAAGTCATCAGCGAGCAGGTTTCGACCGACGGCACCATCAAATGGTTGTTCGATGTGGGCGGCGGCGATGCGGTGGAGACGGTCTACATTCCCGAGTCCGACCGGGGCACGCTGTGTGTGTCGTCGCAAGCCGGTTGCGCCGTGGGTTGCCGTTTTTGCTCGACCGGCCACCAGGGCTTTTCGCGCAACCTGAGCACCGGCGAGATCATTGCCCAGCTCTGGTTTGCCGAGCATCAACTGCGCTGTCGCCGGGTGCTGCCGGCCAGTGAGCGCATCATCAGCAATGTCGTGATGATGGGCATGGGCGAGCCCTTGCAGAACTACGCCGCGCTGCTGCCGGCGCTGCGGGTGATGCTGGACGACCACGCTTACGGCCTGTCGCGGCGCCGGGTCACGGTGTCCACCTCGGGGGTGGTGCCGATGATCGAGCGCCTGCAGGCCGACTGCCCGGTGGCGCTGGCGGTGTCGCTGCATGCGCCCGACGACGCGCTGCGCGATCAGCTGGTGCCACTGAACCGCAAATACCCGCTGGCCGAGTTGCTGACGGCCTGCCGGTCGTACCTTTCGGTGGCGCCGCGAGACTTCATCACCTTCGAGTACTGCATGCTCGATGGCGTCAACGACAGCCCCGACCAGGCGCGTGAGCTGATCGCGCTGGTGAACGGCCGGAGCGCTGCGCTGCGGCTGCCGTGCAAGTTCAATCTGATCCCATTCAACCCCTTTCCGGCTTCGGGCCTGCGTTGTGCGCCGCGTGACCGGGTGCTGGCATTTGCCAAACTGCTGCAGGAGGCGGGCATCGTGACGACCATTCGCAAGACCCGGGGCGACGACATCGATGCCGCCTGCGGCCAGCTCGCCGGTGAGGTGCAAGACCGCACCCGGGTGCAGGCCCGCCTGACCCGGCCGGTGATCCGCATCGCGGCGTTGCCACCGGGCGCGGCATGAGCCGAGGCCGCTTGCAGGGTGTGCGCACTGCTGTGCTGGCGCCGGTTCGGGCGCTGGCAGCTGCAACCGTGCTGGCCACGCTGAGCGCTTGTGCCGGCACGGCTGCCTTGCCGCCCGACCAGCCGCGTGCCATCGCCACCGCCTCTGACCAGACCGACGCAGACCGTCGGTCCCGCACCCGACTGGAGTTGGCCAGCGCCTATTTTGGTCAAGGCCAGACCGAGACCGCGCTCGACGAGGTCAAGCTGGCCCTGGTGGCCAACCCCAATCTGGCCGAGGCCTACAACCTGCGTGCCCTGATCTATGCCGCGATGGGCCAGGACAGCCTGGCCGAGGACAGCTTTGCCCGAGCACTGCAAATCAACCCGCAAGACGGCGCCACCTTGCACAACCAAGCCTGGTTTTTTTGCCAGCGTGGCAAATTTGCGCTGGCCCAGGCGCAGTTTGCGGTCGCTCTGGCGGTGCCGCAGTACCGGGATGCCGCCCGCACGCATTTGGCGCGCGGGGTGTGTTTTGGCCTCAACCGCCAACTGCCCGAAGCCGAGGCCGCGCTGATGCGGGCCTACGAGCTCGAGCCCGGCAACCCCAACACCGGCATCAACCTGGCCGAGGTGCTGGTCCAGCGCCAAGACTACGAACGGGCGCGGTTTTACATTGGCCGGGTCAACGACGCGCCGGGCGCCTCCAACGCCCAGACGCTGTGGTTGGCTGCGCGCATCGAGCACAAGCTCGGCAGCGAGTCGGCCAAACGCCAGTTCGGCACCCGCCTGCGCGAACGATTCCCCCAATCCCCCGAGGCGGCGCTGTTCGAGCGTGGTCGATTTGATGACTGATCCTGTCGCCGGCCCCCCGCCTCCCGGCCCCAAGCCCGCTGCAGCGGCGCCTGACCCTGCCAGCGACCCGGCGCGCAACGGTGTGGCCGGCGCGATGCTGCGTGCCGCACGCCAGCAGCAAGGTCTGCACATTGCCGCTCTGGCGGCCGCCATCAAGGTCTCGCCGGCCAAGCTGGAGTCGCTCGAATCGGGCCGCTACCACGAGTTGCTCGACATTGCTTTCAGTCGGGCGCTGGCCCAGACCGTCTGCCGGATGCTCAAGATCGACCCGACGCCGGTGCTGGCGCAGATGCCCGGCGCGCCGCCCGATGCGCTGGGCCGGGTCGACGGCGGGCTCAACATGCCCTACCGCGAGCGGCCGGGCCGGGTGGTGCCGGGCGATTGGGCGCCTTGGCGTCATCCGGTGCTGTGGTTGGTGGCGTTGCTGCTGATCGCTGCTGCCGCCTTTGTGCTGGTACCGGCGACGGTGGTGCGCGATCTGGCCCTGCCGGGCAGCGCTGCCACGCTGCAGGTGATGCCGCCGGGCGGCGCGGCGGCTGGCCAGCCGGCTGGGGCAGACGCCGGCGCAGCGCCGGCTGCAGGCGCTGCGTCGGGCCCGGGGTTGGCGCCAAAGACTGCAAGCCCTGGCGAGTTGGGCACCAACGCCGCCCCGACCCTGGGCGCCGCAGCGACCCCGCGCACCGAACTGCCGGGAGCAATCAGCGGCGCGCTGGTGGGTGACGCAAACCCAAACCCAAACCCAAACGCAAACCCAAACGCAAACGCCAATGTCAACGCCAATGTCAACGCCAATGGCGACGCCGTGCTGCTGCGCGCCTTGCAGCCGACCTGGGTTCAAGCGGTAGATGGCACGGGTCAGACCTTGATGGCACGCTTGCTGCCGGCCGGTGAGACGGTGGAAATGACCGTCACGCCGCCGTTGCGGCTCAAAATAGGCAACGTCAGCGGCACCGAGCTGAGCTTTCGCGGCCACCGGGTCGACCTGAGCACGGCCACTCGCGACAACATCGCCAACGTCACCCTGCCTTGACCCCGAGCCGACACCCCGACCCACCATGGCCACCGACACCCCCGACGACCTGCAACTGATCACCCCCGCGCTGCCAGCCGCCCGCCGCTCGCGCCAGGCCCGCGTGGTCTGGGGCAGTCGGGTCGTCACGGTCGGCGGCGACGCGCCGGTGCGGGTGCAGTCGATGACCAACACCGACACGGTGGACGTGATCGGCACCGCGATCCAGGTCAAGGAGCTGGCGATTGCCGGCTCGGAGATGGTGCGCATCACCGTCAACACGCCCGAGGCCGCCAGGGCGGTGCCGGCAATCCGCGAACAGCTCGACCGCATGGGCATAGACGTGCCGCTGGTGGGCGACTTTCACTACAACGGCCACACCCTGCTGACCGAATACCCGGACTGTGCTGCGGCGCTCAGCAAGTACCGCATCAACCCGGGCAATGTCGGCAAGGGCCAGAAGCGCGACCGCCAGTTTGCCCAGATGATCGAGGCCGCCTGCCGCCACGACAAACCGGTGCGCATCGGCGTCAACTGGGGCAGCCTGGACCAGGAGCTGCTGGCCCAGATGATGGACGACAACGCCCTGCGCGCCGTGCCTTGGGACGCCAAGCAGGTGATGTACCAGGCCTTGCTGCAGTCAGCATTGCAGTCTGCCGCGTGGGCGCAAGAGCTGGGCATGAGCGCCAACCAGATCATCATCAGCTGCAAGGTGAGCGGCGTGCAAGACCTGATCACCGTCTACCAGGCGCTTGCCGCGCGTTGCGACTACCCCCTGCACCTGGGCCTGACCGAGGCCGGCATGGGCACCAAGGGCACGGTAGCGTCTGCCGTGGCCATTGGTCAGCTGCTGCAGCAAGGCATTGGCGACACCATCCGCGTCAGCCTGACACCCCAGCCCGGCGAGGCCCGTACCCAGGAGGTGGTGGTGGCGCTCGAGATTTTGCAGGCACTTGGCCTGCGCAACTTCAACCCCAGCGTCACCGCCTGCCCGGGCTGCGGCCGCACCACCAGCACCACCTTCCAGGTGCTGGCCAAGCAGATCGACGACCACCTGCGCGCGATGATGCCGGTCTGGAAAGCAAAGTACCCCGGCGTCGAGAACCTCAAGCTCGCGGTGATGGGCTGCATCGTCAACGGCCCGGGTGAAAGCAAGCACGCCGATATCGGCATCAGCCTGCCCGGCACCGGCGAGGCGCCGGCCGCACCGGTCTTCATCGATGGCCAGAAGGCGATGACGCTGCGCGGTGACAACATCGCGCAAGAGTTTCACGGCATCGTCGAGCGCTACATCGAGCGTAGATTCAAGACGCCCCTGCCGTAGCGCCTTCGGCGCTGCCGCCGAGGGGGTAAGCCGCCAGCGGACCGGCGGAGCCGGTTCCGCGGTGGCCGCTTGGTTTCCCGCAACACACAACCTGGTCCGGACTCCATGGCCGACAAACTTGTAGCCGTCAAAGGCATGAACGACATCCTGCCGCCGGACTCCGCACGCTGGGAATGGCTGGAGCACAAGCTGCGCGCGCTGATGCGGCGCTACGGCTACCTCAACATCCGCACCCCCATCGTCGAGCCGACGCCGCTGTTTGTGCGCGGCCTGGGCGAGGTGACCGACATCGTCGAGAAGGAGATGTACTCCTTCGAAGATTCGATGAACGGCGACAAGCTGACACTGCGGCCCGAGAACACCGCCGGCGTGGTGCGCGCAGCGATCGAGCATTCGATGCTCTACGACGGCGGCAAGCGGCTGTTCTACATCGGGGCTATGTTCCGCCATGAGCGGCCGCAGCGGGGCCGCTACCGGCAGTTTCACCAGGTCGGGGTCGAGGCGCTGGGTTTTGGCGGTCCTGAGGCCGACGCCGAGGTGATCCTGATGGCGCGAGCGCTCTGGCGCGACCTGGGCCTGACGGATGTGCGCCTGGAGATCAACAGCCTGGGTGTGCCCGACGAGCGCCGCGCCCACCGCGCCGCTTTGATCGCCCACTTCGAGGCCCATGCCGAGCAACTCGATGCCGAGGCAAGGCGCCGGCTGCACAGCAACCCGCTGCGCATCCTCGACACCAAGAACCCGGCGATGCAAGACTTGGTGAATGCTGCGCCTCAGCTGATGGGATTTCTGGGCGAAGCCTCGCTCAGGCATTTCGACGCCGTCAAGTCCGCCATGGACGCCGTCGGGCAGGCCTACACCGTCAACCCGCGCTTGGTGCGCGGCATGGATTACTACACCCACACCGTGTTCGAGTGGATCAGCCCCAAGCTGGGCGCGCAGGGCACGGTGTGCGGCGGTGGCCGCTACGACGGCCTGGTCGAGATGATCGGCGGCAAACCGGCGCCTGGCGTGGGCTGGGGCATGGGCCTGGAGCGGGTGCTCGACCTGCTGCTGCAAAGCGGCATCGAGGCGCCGTCCCGCCCGCCAGATGCCTACGCCATCCTGCCCGATGCCCAGGCGCTGAGCTTGACCATCGCCGCAGTGGAGGCGCTGCGCGAGGTCGGCCTGGCGGTGCTGATGCATGCCGGTGGCAGCGCCGGCCTGGGCGGCATGAAATCCCAGTTCAAGAAGGCCGACGCCAGCGGCGCCCGGTTTGCGCTGGTCTTTGGCAGTGACGAGTTGGCGCAGGGCATGGTGGCGGTCAAACCGTTGCGCGACGCTGGCGCCGCCCAGGTGCTGCGGCCGCTGGCGGCTGTGGCCGACTGGGCGCACGAATTGCGCAACGCATAATCTGCGCCTCCATCTCCACCAGCACGACTTCCGTCAATAACAGGCGTTCCATGGCCAATACCCTCGACCTGCAAGAGCAGGAGCAACTCGACGACCTCAAGGCGTTCTGGAAACAGTACGGCAACCTGATCACCTGGGTGATCACCGCCTGTTTGTTGGCTTTTGCCGGCTGGAACGCCTGGGGCTGGTACCAGCGCGACCAGGCCACCAAGGCCAGCGCGATGTTTGACGAGCTCGACAAGGCTGCGGCCGCGGGTGACGCTGACAAGGCAGGGAGGATTTTTGGCGATCTGAAAGAGCGTTTTGGTGGTACCGCCTACGCCCAGCAAGGCGGGCTGTTGGCGGCCCGGCTGCAGTACGAAAAAGGCCAGGCCGACGCTGCCAAAGCCAGCCTCGGCTGGGTGGCAGAGCATGCCAGCGAGGACGAGTACCGCAGCATCGCCCGGCTCAGGCTGGCCGGCGTGTTGCTGGATGCCAAGCAGTTTGATGCTGCGCTCAAGGCGCTGGACGGCGCGTCGGCCAAGGAGTTCACAGCCTTGGTGGCCGACCGCCGGGGTGACGTGCTGCTGGCCCAGGGCAAAAAAGACGAGGCCCGTGGCGCCTACCAGGCCGCCTACAAGGCCATGAGCGACAAACTGGACTACCGCCGCCTGATCGAGGCCAAGCTCACTGCGCTGGGTGCCGCTCCGGCACCGGCGGTGTCTGCAGGCGTTGCACCGTGATGCGGCACAGGGTAGCGGGCTGGGCCGTGCTGGGACTGCTGGCCGCGTTGGCTGTTTTGGCCGGTTGCGCCGCCGACAAGCCCAAGCCCACCGGGCTGGAGGTCTTCACGCCCCAGATCGCTGGCCGCCAGGTCTGGAGCGCCAGCCTGGCTTCGGTGCAGTTCCCGCTGGCGGTGGCGGTGCGAGACGGCAACTTTGTCGTCGCCGGTACAGACGGCACCGTGCTGGCGCTCGAGGCCCAAAGTGGCCGCGAGCTCTGGCGCGGCCAGGCCGGCGCCAAGCTGTCGGCGGGCGTGGGCAGCGACGGACGTTTTGCTGCGGTGGTCACCACCGATAACGAGTTGGTGGTGCTGGACAAGGGCGCCAGGCTTTGGAGCACCCGCCTGGGCTCACGCACCAGCACCGCGCCGCTGGTGGCCGGTGAGCGGGTGTTTGTGATCGGTGTCGACCGGGTGGTGCATGCCTTTGATGCGCTCGATGGCCGCAGGCTTTGGACCTTCCAACGCGCCGGCGAGGCCCTGACCCTGGCCCAGCCCAGCGTGCTTGCGGCCTACAAGAACACGCTGGTGGCCGGTATCGGCGCGGTCATGGTGGGCCTGGACCCCACCACC
The DNA here is from genome assembly GCA_025358155.1 of Betaproteobacteria bacterium. Lineage (GTDB taxonomy): Bacteria > Pseudomonadota > Gammaproteobacteria > Burkholderiales > Burkholderiaceae_C > Pseudaquabacterium. The sequence goes on along the minus strand of JANYKR010000151.1, from coordinate 69,081 downwards.
GGCAGCGTGCGCTGGGAGGCGGCCCTCACCTCGCCGCGTGGCACCAACGAGGTCGAACGCTTGAACGACCTGGTCGGGCCGGTGCTGCGGGCGGGCGATACGCTGTGCGCCCGAGCCTTCCAGACGGCGGTCGGTTGCATCGCCTTGAGCGGCGCCGGCAACGCCACTGAGCGTGCCACCGTGCGCTGGAGCCGCAATGCCGGCGGCCAGCAAGCGTTGGGGGGTGATGCCGAACTGGTATTCGGCGCCGATGCCACCGACCGGGTCAGCGCCTGGCGCGCCGGCGCGGGTGAGTTGGCCTGGACCCATGACCGGCTGCTGTACCGGGGCTTGAGCGCGCCCTTGGCCACCGGCAAGACCGTGATGCTGGGCGACTTTGAAGGCCAAGTCCACTTCTTGTCCCGTGAAGACGGCAAGACCTTGTTGCGCCTGCCCACCGACGGCTCGCCGGTGGCCGCGCAGCCGGTGCTCTCGGGCAGCACGGCGCTGGTGGTCACGCGCAAGGGCGGGCTTTTTGCCTTCCGGCCTGAGTGATCCCCGGGGCACTCGCTGCCCCGCTTTTTCCTGATTTGCTGACCTGAGGCCCACGACATGAAACCGGTGATCGCCCTGGTGGGGCGGCCCAACGTGGGCAAGTCCACACTGTTCAACCGCCTCACCAAGAGCCGCGACGCCATCGTCGCGGACTTCTCCGGCCTGACCCGCGACCGCCACTACGGCGACGCCAAGCAGGGCGCGTTCGAGTTCATCGTCATCGACACCGGTGGCTTTGAGCCTGAAAAGCCCACCGGCATCGTCGCGATGATGGCGCGCCAGACCAAGGCTGCGGTGGCCGAGGCCGACGCGGTGATCTTTGTCGTCGATGCCCGCATGGGTGTGTCGGGCCAGGACCATGACATCGCGCGCTACTTGCGCAGCGCCAACAAGCGGGTGCTGCTGTGTGTCAACAAGGCCGAGGGCATGAGCGAGTCGCCGCTGCTGGCCGAGTTTCATGAGCTCGGCATGGGCGAGCCGCACCCGATCTCGGCCTCGCACGGCCAGGGCATCCGCAGCCTGATCGACGCCGCGCTGGCCGACTTTGCCGAGCCCGAGCCCGAAGCAGCATCAGGCGAAGACAAACCGATCCGCCTGGCAGTGGCCGGCCGGCCCAACGTCGGCAAGAGCACGCTGATCAACACCTGGCTGGGCGAGGAGCGCCTGGTGGCATTCGACCAGCCCGGTACCACCCGCGACGCCATCAGCGTGCCGTTTGAGCGTGCCGGCCAGCAGTTCGAACTGATCGACACCGCAGGCCTGCGCCGCAAGGGGAAGGTGTTCGAGGCGATCGAGAAGTTCTCGGTGGTCAAGACGCTGCAGGCGATCTCGGACGCCAATGTCGTGCTGCTGCTGATCGACGCGACCCAAGGCGTGAGCGACCAGGACGCCCACATCGCCGGCTACATCCTGGAGGCCGGCCGGGCGGTGGTGATCGCGGTCAACAAATGGGATGCGGTCGACAGCTACCAGCGCGAGATGCTCGAGCGCTCGATCGAGCAGCGCCTGCCGTTTTTGAAGTTTGCCTCGGTGCTGCACATCTCCGCAATCAAGCGCCAGGGCCTGGCGCCGGTCTGGAAAGCCATCGCCGATGCCCACGCCTCGGCCATCCGCAAGATGGCCACGCCGGTGCTGACCCGCTTGCTGCAAGAGGCGGTGCAGCACCAGGCGCCCAAGCGCAGCGGTGCCTTCCGGCCCAAGCTTCGCTACGCCCACCAGGGCGGCATGAACCCGCCGATCGTGGTGATCCACGGCAACGGGCTCGAGCATGTGACCGAGGCCTACAAACGCTTTCTGGAAGGCCGGGTGCGTGAGCACTTCAAGCTGGTGGGTACGCCTTTGCGAATTCAATTCAAGTCCGGGCGGAACCCTTTTGACGAAGCCTAGGTCAGACCGGGCCTTGAGCGGTTTGAACGCTCTTTTTTCCAGCAGCTACGTGCTTTCCCTGATGTGATACTGTCATCACATTCCAACTTTTAAACACGGAGTCATATCGTGAGCAACAAAGGGCAACTCCTTCAAGACCCCTTCCTGAACCTGCTGCGCAAGGAGCATGTTCCGGTCTCGATCTACCTGGTCAACGGCATCAAGTTGCAGGGTCATATCGAGTCGTTTGACCAGTACGTCGTGCTGCTGCGCAACACGGTCACCCAGATGGTCTACAAGCACGCGATCTCCACCGTCGTGCCCGGCCGCCCGGTCAACTTCCATGCCGCCGAGCCGGCCGATGTGGCTTGAACCCAGCACCCGAGAAGCCTGCCACCAGCGCAACACCCTTGAAGTCCGAACAGCGAGGTGATCCGGCTGCCACCCGCGAGGGCCCGGCGCGGGTCGTTCTCGTGGGCGTTGACTTTGGCCGGGGCCTCTTTTTCGACCCCACACTCGACGAACTGGCCTTGCTGGCCGAAAGCGCAGGCGATGTGCCGGTAGAACGGGTGACCGCCAAGCGCAAGGCGCCCGATCCGGCCTTGTTTGTGGGCAGCGGCAAGGCGGATGAGATCAAGACCCTGGTGCAGATGCATGGCGCTGAGTGCGTGATCTTTGATCAGGCCTTGTCGCCGGCCCAGCAGCGCAATCTGGAGCGTCACCTCGGCGTGGCCGTGGCCGACCGCACTGCGCTGATCCTCGAGATCTTTGCCCAGCGTGCACAGAGCCATGAGGGCAAGCTGCAGGTCGAACTGGCCCGATTGCAGTACCTTTCGAGCCGTTTGGTGCGGCGCTGGAGCCACCTGGAACGCCAGACCGGCGGTGCCGGCCAGCGCGGCGGCCCGGGCGAGGCGCAGATCGAACTCGACAAACGCATGATCGGCGAGCGAGTCAAATCGCTCAAGGCCCGGCTCGCCAAGGTCAAGCGCCAGCGTGGCACCCAGCGCGAGAAGCGGCGCAGCGGTGGCAGCTTCAGGGTCTCGCTGGTCGGCTACACCAACGCCGGCAAGAGCAGCTTGTTCAATGCGCTGGTCAAAGCCAAGGCCTTTGCGGCCGACCAGTTGTTTGCCACGCTCGACACCACCACCCGCTCGCTCTACCTCGAAGCGCTGGGCGGCACGGTGTCCTTGTCCGACACGGTGGGCTTCATCCGCGATCTGCCGCACAAGCTGGTCGAGGCTTTCGAGGCCACGCTGCAAGAGGCCACCGATGCCGACTTGCTGCTGCACGTGATCGACGCGTCAAGCCCGGTGCTGCAAGCGCAGCGCGAGGAAGTCGAGCGTGTCTTGCGCGAGATCGAGGCAGACTCGGTGCCGCAGATCCTGGTCTTCAACAAGCTCGACCGGCTCGAAGCCTTGCCGCGCGAGTTGCACGATTGGGTGGAAGGCCAGGCTGGCGCAGCGTTGCCCCGGGTTTTTGTCAGCGCACGGGACGGCACCGGGCTGGATGTCTTGCGGGCCCTGATCGCCCGCGCCGCATCCGCTGAAGGCTTGAATCCGCCAGGGCAGCCCCCAAGTGCCGGCAAGCCTGATACAGCGACCGACGAGAACACCGCTGAGGCCCCATCGCAAAACCTGTCGCAGGACGGGCCCGACAGCGCGGCGATACCATCGACCCACCCATGAACATGCACCCCAATCAAACCACCGACGCTGTCACTGCGCCATTGGGCGCTGTGCCCTTCGGCGCCAGGCGCTCAGCCCTGGCGCTTGCCGCAGGGCGCCTGCTGGCAGGCAGCTTGCGCTCAGCACTGACGCGCCAGGCCGGCGGCCCCACGCGGATGGCCAACGGCCGCAACGACGGGCCGCCCGACCTGGACGAGTTGTGGCGTGACTTCAACCGCAAGCTGAGCGGTTTGTTCAATGGCAAGGGTGGGGGTGGCAATGGCAAGCCGCCGCCGCAAGACCCGGGCAACGGCGGGCCGTCGTTCCAGCCCGACATGAAGAGTGCCGGCATCGGCATCGGCCTGATCGGTTTTGTGGTGTTGGTGGTCTGGGCCGGCAGTGGATTTTTTATCGTGCAAGAAGGCCAGCAGTCGATCGTCACCACTTTCGGGCGCTACAGCTCAACGGCGGACGCCGGCTTCCAGTGGCGCCTGCCGTACCCGTTTCAGGCCCATGAGACGGTGTCGGTGACGCAGTTGCGCTCGGCCGAGATTGGCCGCTCCGCAGTGGCCCAGACCACCGGCCTGCGCGACTCGTCGATGTTGACGCAGGACGAGAACATCATCGACATCCGCTTCACGGTGCAGTACCGGCTCAAGGATGCCAAGAACTTTTTGTTCGAGAACCGCGATCCGGACAAGGCGGTCGAGCAGGCCAGTGAGTCGGCGGTGCGCGAGATCGTCGGCAAGAGCAAGGTCGACTCGGTGCTGTACGAGGCGCGTGATGCCATCGCGTCCGATCTGGTCAAGTCGATCCAGAACCAGCTCGACCGCCTCAAGGCCGGCATCCTGATCGTCAACGTCAACGTGCAAAACGTGGCCGTGCCGGACCAGGTGACGGCGGCCTTCAACGACGCGGTCAAGGCCGGCGCCGACCGAGACCGCTTCAAGAACGAAGGCCAGGCCTACGCCAGCGACGTGATCCCCAAGGCGCGGGGCACGGCCGCCCGCCTGCGCGAAGAGTCCGACGGCTACAGCCAGCGGGTGGTGGCACAGGCCGACGGTGATGCACAGCGGTTCCGCTCGGTGCTGACCGAGTACCAGAAGGCGCCCGCCGTCACCCGCGACCGGATGTACATCGACGCGATGCAGCAGGTCTATTCCAGTGTCAGCAAAGTGATGGTCGACAGCCGCAGTGGCAGCAACCTGCTCTACCTGCCCCTGGACAAGCTGATGCAGCAAGGCGCTGCCAGTGGCACGGTGCAGGTGGTGCCGCAGGCCGCACCCTCGGCCGCGCTGCCGACCGATGCCGGTGCTGCCGGCGCCGCCGGTGCCGATGCCCGCTCGCGTGACGGTGGCCGCAGCCGCGACCGCGACGGTCGCTGACCCAACCCAGCCAGAACAACATGAACCGAATCGGATTGATCGTGGCCGGCGCCTTGCTGGCGCTGATGCTGCTGGCCTCGACCCTGTTTGTGGTCGATCAACGCCAGTTGGCCGTGGTGTATGCCCTGGGTGAGATCAAGGAAGTGATCAACGAGCCCGGCCTCAAGTTCAAGCTGCCGCCGCCGTTCCAGAACGTCGTGTTTCTGGACAAGCGGGTGCAGACGCTCGACAGCCCCGAGACCCGCCCCATCTTCACCGCCGAGAAAAAGAGTCTGGTGATCGACTGGCTGGTGAAATGGCGCATCTCCGAGCCGCGCCAGTTCATCCGCAACAACGGCACCGATTTGCGCAACCTCGAGAGCCGCTTGAGCCCGGTGGTGCAAGCCGCCTTCAATGAAGAAATCACCAAACGCACGGTGCGCGGTGTGCTCGCCGCCGAGCGTGACAAGGTGATGAACGATGTACGCGCCCGGCTCAACGACGAGGCCAAGGCTTTTGGTATCGAGATTGTCGATGTGCGCATCAAGCGGGTTGACTTTGTCGCCGACATCACCGATTCGGTCTACCGCCGCATGGAGTCCGAGCGTAAACAGGTGGCCAACGAGCTGCGCTCGCAGGGCTCGGCCGAGGGCGAGAAGATCCGCGCTGACGCCGACAAGCAGCGTGAGGTGATCATCGCCGAGGCCTACCGCGATGCGCAAAAGCTCAAGGGTGAAGGCGACGCCAAGGCTTCTGCGCTGTATGCCGATGCCTTCGGCCGTGACCCGGCTTTTGCCCAGTTCTACCGCAGCCTGGAGGCCTATCGCGCCAGTTTTCGCAGCAAGAGCGACGTGATGGTGGTCGACCCCAGCAGTGAATTCTTCAAGGCCATGCGCGGCACCGGTGGCATTGGTGGTGCGGCAGCACCTGCGGCTCCGGCGCTCAAGCGCTGAGCCGGGCGCCGACCATGCTCGACTGGGTGCTGGGCGCGCTGGCGCTGATGCTGGTGTTCGAGGGCTTGCTGCCTTTTTTGAGCCCGACGATGTGGCGCCAGGTGTTTGAGCGCGCGGTGCGCATGAGCGACGGTCAGATCCGTTTTCTCGGCCTGTCCTGCATGCTCGCCGGCATGCTGCTGCTCGCAATCTGGCATTGAGCTTGGGCCATGTCCGGGCCGCTGCGCTGGGCCGGGTCGATCTGCCCGCCGCGCCGACCCGAGCCGGCCCCGGCTGGCTGCCCTCACCAAAGCGGCAAAAACGGCCGCCGGTACAATCTCATTTTTAATTCCCTCGGGTTTTCCATGTCCTCTGCCTGGCTGCTGCCCGAGCACATTGCCGATGTCTTGCCGGCGGAAGCGCGGCGCCTTGAGGGTCTGCGGCGCGGGCTGTTGACGATGGCGGGCAGCTACGGCTTTGAGCAGGTGATGCCGCCCTTGCTCGAGCACCTGGAGTCGCTGTTGACCGGCACCGGTCGGGCACTTGATCTGCGCACTTTCAAGTTGGTGGATCAGTTGAGCGGGCGCTCGCTCGGCATTCGCGCCGACAGCACGCCGCAGGTAGCCCGCATCGACGCGCACCTGCTCAACCGCCAGGGTGTGACCCGCTTGTGCTACTGCGGGCCGGTGTTGCACACCCGGCCACAGTCGCCCCAGTCCACCCGCGAACCCCTGCAGTTTGGCGCCGAGATTTATGGCCACGCCGGGCTGGAGGCCGACCTCGAAGTCCAGGACCTGGCGCTCGACAGCCTGCGCGCTGCCGGCCTGCAGAATCTGGTGCTCGATCTGGCCGACGCCCGCATCTTGCGGGGCACGCTGGACGGTGTGCCCCTGGCGCCGGATGCGCTGGCGGAGTTGGTGGCTGCCTTGGCGGCCAAGGACGTGGCAACGCTGGACCAGCTGTCGCAGGGCTTTCCGGCCGGTGCCCGGGCGGGCCTGCTGGCGCTGCCGACGCTGTACGGCGATCTGGCGGTGCTGGACGAGGCCCGCGAGCGGCTGCCGACCCACCCGCTGATCGGAGCAGCGTTGGATGACCTGGCCTGGCTGGCGCAACACGTGGCGCGTGTCCATCCCGGCGTTCGGGTCGGTTTTGATCTGGCCGACATGGGCGGTTATGCGTATTACTCGGGCGCGCGCTTCGCGGTGTACGCGCCGGGGGCGGCCGACGCTGTGCTGCGCGGTGGCCGCTACGATGAAGTCGGTGCGGAGTTTGGCCGCAACCGGCCTGCGGTCGGGTTTTCTACCGACCTGAAGATCCTGGCCGGCTGCGTGGCCCCGGAGCCACGCCGCAGCGCGGTGCGTGCGGCCTGGAGCGAAGACGCAGCGCTGCGCCAGTCGATTCGCCGGCTGCGGGAGCTGGGCGAAACCGTGGTCTGCATCCTGCCCGGCCACGATCACGAAGGCGAAGAATACGATTGCGACCGCGAGTTGGTGGCCTCCGGCGATCACTGGGTGCTGCGTGCACTCTGAGACTCGGCAACCGGCGCTGGTCACCCGCGCCGCCTAACCTCTTTCATTGGATATTTTGAACATGCAACAAGGCAAGCTGCCGAGCGTCCCGCCACAAACCGGGCGCAATGTGGTGGTCGTCGGTACCCAGTGGGGGGACGAGGGCAAGGGCAAGGTGGTGGACTGGCTGACCGACCATGCCCAGGGTGTGGTGCGCTTCCAGGGCGGCCACAACGCCGGCCACACACTGGTGATCAAGGGCGTGAAAACGGCGCTGCAATTGATCCCCTCGGGCATCATGCGCGACGGCGTGCCGTGTTACATCGGCAACGGCGTGGTGGTTGACCCCAGCCATCTGCTGGCCGAGATCGAGCGGCTGGAGGCGATCGGTGTCGAGGTGCGCTCGCGCTTGTTCATCAGCGAGTCTTGCCCGCTGATCCTGCCCTTTCACGTCGCGGTGGACAAGGCCCGCGAGGCGCTGCGCGAGACCAGCGGTGTCGGCAAGATCGGCACCACCGGCAAGGGCATCGGCCCGGCCTACGAGGACAAGGTGGCCCGGCGTGCACTGCGGGTGCAAGACCTGAAGCACCCCGAACGCTTTGCCGCCAAACTGCAAGAGTTGCTGGCCTTGCACAACTTTGCGCTTGCGGGCTACCTCAAAGGCGAGGTGCTGGCCTTCCAGCCGATCTTCGATGCGGCGATGGTTGCTGCCGAGCAACTCAAACCGATGATGGCCGACGTGGGTTACCGCATCCACAAGGCCAGCCGCGCCGGTGCCAACATCTTGTTCGAGGGTGCGCAGGGCACGCTGCTCGACATCGACCACGGCACCTACCCGTTTGTCACCTCCAGCAACTGCGTGGCCGGCAACGCGGCGGCCGGTGCCGGTGTCGGGCCGGGCATGCTGCACTACATCCTGGGCATCACCAAGGCCTACACCACCCGGGTCGGCAGCGGGCCGTTCCCGACTGAACTCGACATCAACGCCGCAGGCACCGTGGGCCACCATTTGTCCACCGTTGGCCAGGAGCGCGGCACGGTCACGGGCCGGGCCCGCCGCTGCGGCTGGCTGGACGCCGCAGCGCTCAAGCGCTCGATGATCATCAACGGTATCTCAGGCCTGTGCATCACCAAGCTCGACGTGCTGGACCAACTGCCCGAGATCAAGATCTGCGTCGGCTACAAGCTGCACGGCGCCGACATCGACATCCTGCCGCTGGATGCAGACGACATCGCCGCTTGCGAACCGGTGTTCGAGACTTTCCCGGGCTGGACCGACAGCAGCTTTGGCATCACCGAGTGGGACAAGCTGCCTGCCAACGCCCGCGCCTACCTGGAGCGGGTACAGGCCTTGATCGGTGTGCCGATCGACATGGTCTCGACCGGCCCCGACCGGGTCCACACCATCTTGCTGCGTCACCCCTACAACCACTGAGTCTGGACCGTGCCGCAAGCTGCGCCAGGCTCGATCCCATTGCCCTGAAATCAAGGAAACCCACCATGTTGACCGACGACGGCAAGCACCTGTATGTGAGCTGGGACGAGTACCACATGCTGATCGAGCGCCTGGCGCTCAAGGTGGCGCATACGGGCTGGGAGTTCGACCAGATCCTGTGCCTGGCGCGTGGCGGCATGCGGCCGGGCGATGTGCTCTCAAGGGTGTTTGACAAGCCGCTGGCGATCATGTCGACCAGTTCCTACCGGGCCGATGCGGGCACCATCCAGGGTCGGCTTGACCTGGCCAAGTACATCACCATGCCCAAGGGTGAACTGGCGGGCCGGGTGCTGCTGGTGGATGACTTGTCAGACTCGGGCGTCACGCTCAAGGCCGTGGTCGAGCGCCTGCGCGGCGTGCCGTCGATCAGCGACCTGCGCAGCGCAGTGATCTGGGTCAAAGGCGTGTCGAGCTATACGCCCGACTATTTTGTCGAGATGCTGCCTACCAGCCCCTGGATTCACCAGCCGTTCGAGGATTACGACAACCTCAGGCCCGAGGGCCTGGCGAAGAAGTTCTCGGTTTGACCGGACCGCGCTGCACGGTGCTGGAGGCGCCGCCACTGGCAGCCGTTGCAGCCCGGGACTTTTGCCAGATTGTGCGGGGCGCCGGTGCCTGCGCCGGCCCGTGCCCTGACGTTTCTACTCATTTCACACAGCGAGCGGCCAAAACAAAAGGCCAGCATTTTCATGCTGGCCTTGAATATCTTGGTGCCCAGAAGAGGACTCGAACCTCCACGCCGCTAAGCGCTAGTACCTGAAACTAGTGCGTCTACCAATTCCGCCATCTGGGCTGGCTACTGCAAACAGGAGTATAGCATCATAAAAAGCCAGATTTCAAGCCCGCCCGCCCTGGGCGCAGCGCTGGTGAGCGAAGTCGAAGGCACCGTTCTCGGCCACCGCGACGGCCACGGCTTTGTGCGCCGCGACGACAACGAGCCCGACATCTACCTCTCGGCGCAAGAAATGCGTTCGGTGCTGCACCGCGACCGCATCCGGGTGCGCATCGTGCGGGCTGACCGCAAGGGCCGGCCCGAAGGCCGCGTGATCGACATCGTCGAGCGCCGCAAATCGCCGATCATCGGCCGCCTGCTGCACGAAAACGGCATCTGGCTGGTGGCGCCTGAAGACCGGCGATTCGGCCAGGACATCCTGATCCCCAAGAACGCCACCGCCAGTGCAGCGGTAGGCCAGGTAGTGGCGATCGAGCTCACCGAGCCGCCATCAATGTTCTCGCAGCCGGTCGGCCGCATCACCGAGGTGCTGGGCGAGATCGACGATCCCGGCATGGAGATCGAGATCGCGGTGCGCAAGTACGAGGTGCCGCACCGGTTTTCGACCGAGGCACTGGCCCAGGCCGCCGCCTTGCCCGACCGGGTGCGTGCCACTGACAAGCGCAACCGTATCGACCTGACCGACGTGCCGCTGGTCACCATCGACGGCGAGGACGCGCGTGACTTCGACGACGCGGTCTACTGCGAGCCGCTGGTCAAGAGGGGCCGCGGCAAGGCGGCGTTTGAGGGCTGGCGCCTGATCGTGGCGATTGCCGACGTCAGCCACTATGTCAAGCCGGGCGACCCGCTGGACGACGATGCCTACGAGCGCGCCACCTCGGTGTACTTTCCGCGCCGGGTGATCCCGATGCTGCCCGAGAAGATCAGCAACGGCCTGTGCTCGCTCAACCCCGATGAAGAGCGGCTGAGCATGGTGTGCGACATGCTGGTCGATGCGGCTGGCGTCATCAGCGCCTACCAGTTCTACCCGGCGGTGATCCGTTCGCACGCCAGGCTGACCTATACCGAGGTGGCCAACATCCTGGGCAATACCCGGGGTGTCGAGGCCCAGCGCCGGGCAGATCTGGTGCCTGACCTGATCCATTTGCACGAGGTCTACCGTGCACTGCTGAAGAACCGCGGCCTGCGGGGTGCGATCGACTTCGAGACCACCGAGACCCAGATCGTCTGCGACGACAACGGCCGCATCGAGAAGATCGTGCCCCGCACCCGCACCGAGGCGCACCGGCTGATCGAAGAAGCAATGCTGGCGGCCAACGTCTGCGCCGCAGAGTTCATCGAGAGCCACAAGCACCCGGCGCTGTTCCGGGTGCATGAGGGCCCGACGCCCGAGAAGCGGCTGACACTGCAAAACTACCTGCGCTCGCTGGGCTTGGGCTTCAGCTTGAGCGACGATCCCAAGCCGTCCGAGTTGCAGGCGATCTCTCTGGCGACCAAGGACCGGGTCGATGCACCGCAGATCCACTCGATGCTGCTGCGCTCGATGCAGCAGGCGGTCTACACCTCGGGCAATGCCGGCCACTTTGGTCTGGCCTACGAGGCCTATGCCCACTTCACCAGCCCGATCCGGCGCTACCCCGACTTGTTGGTGCACCGGGTCATCAAGGCCTTGTTGCTGGGCAAGCGCTACCTGCTCACTGGCAGCGCGGTGGAGCACACCGCCGCCGCGCTGCCGGCGCCCACGCCGGTGCGCAAGCTGGGCAAAGCTGCAGCCAAAGCACCGGCCAGTGCCCAGGACGCGGGCCTCTGGCTGGCCGCTGGCGCGCACTGCAGTGCCAACGAGCGCCGCGCCGACGAAGCCTCACGCGATGTCGAGGCCTGGCTCAAATGCCGTTTCATGCGCGACCACCTGGGTGAGGAATACGCCGGCACGGTCACCGCAGTCACCAGCTTCGGCCTGTTCATCACGCTCGACGAGTTGTATGTCGAGGGCCTGGTGCACATCACCGAACTGGGGGGTGAGTACTTCCGCTTCGACGAGGCGCGCCAGGACCTGCGCGGCGAGCGCAGTGGCGTGCGTTACGGCGTGGGTTCGCGGGTGCGGGTGCAGGTCAGCCGGGTCGATCTGGACGGCCGCAAGATTGACTTCCGCCTGGTGCGTGAAGGCGAGACCGATGCGCTGGTGGTGCGCAGCAGCAAATCCAAGTCGACCGCAGGCGGTTCGCCCAGCGACGAGTTGAAAGCCGTGCAAACCCGCGACCGGGCAGCCAAGGCCGGGCGCGCCAAGGCGGTGGCCGCACGGGGCTCGCCCGCCAGCAAGCAGGGGCGGGCGGCCCAGCCTGCAAAGGCGCGGACCAAGCGCTGACCGGGTTCAGTCGCCCACCGGCAGCGCAGCCGCCATCGCTTCGATCAGGTCGGCGGCGCGCAGCGGCAGGCGCAGGGTTCGGGCATCTGCCAGCTCAGCAGCCTGACCGTGCAGCCAGACGCTGGCGGCAGCGGCCTCGAAGCCCTGTTGGCCGCCCGCCTGCGACCACAGCCCGCCCAACCAGCCCGCCAGCACATCTCCGGTGCCGGCACTGCCCAGCCGGGCGTTGCCGGTGGGATTGACCACCGCTGTTCGCCCGGGTGCGGCGATGACCGTGCCCGACCCCTTGAGCACGACGCTGGCGCCGTATTGATCCGCGAGGCTTTGGGCGAAGTGCTGGCGCTGGGCCTGGACTGCAGCGGCCGTGATGCCCAGCAGCCTGGCGGCTTCCAGCGGATGGGGGGTCAGGACTGTGGGCGCTCCGGCCGTGCTGCGCGCCTGCATGGCCTGGCGCAGGCCCGCATCGGCGGCCAGCGCATTGAGCGCATCGGCATCCAGCACCAGCCGCGCCGCGTTGGCCATCACCCCGGGCAGCACGGCCTGCACGGCTGTGCCACCGCCGCAGCCGCATACCACCGTGCAGCGGGCCAGAAAATCAGGCGCCAGCGCTTCATCCAAGCTGCGTGGCATCAACTCGGGCCGGGCTGCGCTGGGGGCGGTGTCGCCGTCCAGCCTGGCCAGGTAGACCCGCCCGGCGCCAGCCGTCAAGGCCGCACTGGCCGCCAGCTGCGCTGCACCGCCCATGCCGGCTGCGCCACCCAGCACCAGCACATCGCCAAAGTTGCCCTTGTGCTGGGCAGGGTTGCGGCAGGGCAGCAGCTTGCGCAAGGTTTGGGGCCCGGACAAGTGAGCGCTGGCGGCAACAGCGCCGGTGTCCACCGCCAGGCTGTCGAACCAGACCCGACCGGCAAAGCTGCGGCCCATCGCGGTGAACAGGCCGGGCTTGAGGGTCAGCAGCGACAGGGTGTGGGTGGCCACCACTGCCGTGTCACCGAGCAGCCGGCCGGTGTCGCCGCACAGGCCGGTGGGCAAATCCACCGCCAGCACCGGCACACCGGGGCGCTGCAGGCGCAGCACCGCTGCGGCGATGTCGCCCTCGGGCGTGCGGCGGGAACCCAGGCCCAGCAGCGCGTCTATCAGTGCGTTGGCCGGCCGGTCGTCGGCCCAAGGTCGCTCGAGACCGCAGAGGATTCGGACTCCCGCCTGCCGGGCCTGGGCCAGCGCGTGTTGGGCGTCGGCCGGTCCGTTACGCACATCACCGAGCAAGTTGACTGCAACCTCCAGCCCGGCCTGGTGCAGGTGGCGCGCGGCCACCAGGCCGTCGCCGCCGTTGTTGCCGGGTCCGGCCCAGACCTGGACCCTGCGGGCTTGCGGTGCAACCGCCAGCACAAGCCGGGCCACGCCCAGGCCAGCGGCGGCCATCAGCGCATGGGGCGGGCTTGCCGCCAAAGCCGATTGTTCGATCTGTCGGCTGGCGGCAGCGTCAAACAGCGGCCATTCGCGCGCTGAGGGCAGCACCGCTTGCGGTCCGGCGCCCGTAGCGAGCCGCGGTGTCAAGGGGCCGGCCTGTGTCATGGTTTCTCCGGTCCCGGGATAGCCGTAGGGATCCTGCGCATGCATTGTGCTTTACTCATCTTCTGGGGCGCCACTTGGGTGCTGCCCGACCCGACTGGAGCTCAAACCAGGTTCAAGCAACTCGTTGCCGGTGCGGCGGTTGCCGCCGCGCTGGCGTCCGGCGCTGCGCAGGCCCGGCAGTTTTTCCGCATCGGCGCCGGCGGCACTGCGGGCACCTACTACCCGGTCGGCGGCATGATCGCCAACGCGGTGTCGCAGCCCGGCAAGATCGTCGTCACGGCCCAGGCCAGCAACGGCTCGCTGGCCAATGTCACCGGCATCGCCGGCGGCGCGCTGGAGTCGGGCTTCAGCCAGGCCGATGTGGCGAGCTGGGCCTACACCGGCAAGGGCGTGTTCGAAGGCAAGCCCGCCATCACCGGCCTGCGCTTGATCGCCAACCTGTACCCCGAGAGCGTGCACATCGTGGCGCGCAAAGGTACCGGCATTAAGTCCGTGGCCGACCTCAAAGGCAAGCGGGTGGCGCTGGACGAGCCCGGCTCGGGCACGCTGATCAACGCCCGCACCATCCTGGCAACCTACGGCATCAAGGAGTCCGACATCAAGCCCGAGTACATCAAGCCGGACCAGGCCGGTGACAAGTTGAAGGACGGGTCGAGCGACGCCTTCTTCTTCACTGGCGGCTCGCCGGCCGGTGCCATCGCCGAGTTGGCATCGGCGGGCGCCGGTATCGATCTGATCGCCATCGACGGCCCGCAGGCCGATGCCATCCGCAAAAGTGACGGTTTCTTCTCGCTCGATCTGATCGCCGCTGCCACCTACAAGGGCATAGGCGCGGTCAAGACCCTGTCGGTGGGCGCGCAGTGGGTGACCAGTGACAAGGCCGATGCCAACACGGTCTACGAGATCACCAAGGCGCTTTTTGCCGAGGCCGGCCAGAAGGCGATGGGCGCCGGCCATGCCAAGGGCAAGTTCATCACCAAGGAAAACGCCATCAAGGGTGCCGGCATCCCGCTGCATCCGGGGGCTGAGAGGTTCTACAAGGAAGCCGGGCTGCTGAAGTAGGGTGCCGGGCGGGCGGCCTTGCCGGCACCGTCTGCGCTTGACCTGCGCGGGGCAGCCCGTCTGCCCTGTGTTTTTTGCCCGCCCAGGATTCACTGTTGATGCCCACCGCCTTGCCTGCGACCTTGCCCAGTGAGCGCGACCTGCAGGCGCTGGAGGAAAAGTTCGACCCCGAGATGCGCTTCAGGCCGCTGGTGCAGCCGGCGGTGGCGCTGGTTGGCGGCTTGCTGGTGCTGCTCTCGGCGTTTCACTACTACACCGCCGGATTCGGCCTGCTGCAAGAGGTGACCCACCGCGGTGTGCACCTGGCTTTTGTGCTGGGGCTGATTTTTCTGGTGTTCCCGCACCGACAGGCGTTGTTGACGCAGCCGCTGCGCCCGGGTTGGGCGGCGCCGGGCGGGGTACCTTGGTTTGATGGGTTGCTGGCCGGGGCGGTGGCCGCCTCGGTGCTCTACATCCCGTGGATCTTCGATGACCTGGCCTTCCGTGTCGGCAACCCGGGCACGCTGGATGTGGCGATGGGCACGGTGCTGATCGCAGCGCTGCTGGAGGCCACCCGCCGCAGCATGGGCTGGCCGCTGCCGATCATCGCGATTGCTTTCATGGCCTATGCGCTGGCTGGGCCGATAGTCCCCGGCCTGCTGCAGCACGCCGGCGCCAGCTGGGTCCAGTTGGTCAACCACCAGTACCTGACCAGCCAGGGCGTCTACGGCATTGCGGTGGGCGTGGTGGCGACCTATGTCTTTCACTTCGTGCTGTTTGGCGTGATGGCCACCCGCATCGGGCTGGGCCAGCTGTTTCTCGACGTGGCGTCGAGCATCGCCGGACGCTACGCCGGCGGGCCGGCCAAGGTCAGCGTGTTCGGCTCGGCGCTGTTCGGCATGTTGTCGGGCTCGTCGGTGGCCAATGCGGTGACGGTGGGCTCGCTCACCATCCCCGCGATGATCCGAGTCGGCTACCGGCGTGAGCTTGCGGCGGCGGTGGAGGCGGCGTCCAGCACCGGCGGGCAGATCACACCCCGGTGCTGGGCGCAGCGGCTTTTTTGATGATCGAGTTTCTGGCAGTGCCTTACCAGACCATCATCGTCGCGGCCACGGTCCCGGCGTTCATGCATTTTTCGGCGTGTTCATGCAAGTGCATTTCGAGGCCAAGCGCTATGGCCTGCGGGGCCTGAACGAGGCCGAGATGCCCAAATTGCGCCAGTCTCTGCGCGAGCGCTGGCCCACGCTGATCCCGCTGGCGCTGGTGATCTTCGTGCTGGTCAGCGGCCGCACGCCTTACCTGGCGGCCTTCTGCGGCATCAGCTCTTGCGCCATCGTCGGGCTCAGCACCCGGGCGCTTGGCAACCGGCCGGCCAACTTGGCTTTGTTGGTGGGTCTGCATGCGGTGCTGGGCGGGCTGGTTTTTGGTGGTCTGCAGCACGAGGGCGCCAAGCTGGCGGTGTTTGCCTGCGGCGTGCTGGTGGCCAAGGGCTTTACCTGGTATGACTTCAGCGTGACCTTCATCGGCTGCATTCTGGGCATCAGCTTGCTGACGGCGGCGCTGTCCAAGTTCTTGCTGGTGGAAATGCGGCGCTGGGAGCAGCTGCTGTGCGGCCTGGGTGCGGTGCTGATGGTGGTGCCGGGCCTGATCAGTACGCTGATCGGTGCGGCGGTGGCGGCGCCGGTTTTGTTGCACCAGTGGACGGGCTGGCGCAATGGGGCTTTTCGCGCCTGAGCTTGATCGCCTCAGCGGCGGGCCAACCGTGCCACGTCCAGCCCTTCGACATCGATTGCCGGTGCCCGCCCCGCCAGTTGGTCGGCCACCACCCGGGCCGAGCCGCAAGCCAGCGCCCAACCGCTCGATCCATGGCCCAGGTTGAGCCAGATACCCGGCGCGCCGCTGGCGCCCAGCACTGGCGGGCCATCGGGCAGCATGGGCCGGGCGCCTTTCCAGGCCTGGATTTGGCCTTGCTGGGCACAACCGGGGTACCAGTCGTCCAGCACCTTGTGCAGGGTGTGCAGGGCTGCCGCGTTGTGTTGCGCCAGGTCGCCTCCCAGCTCGGCACTGCCGGCCACCCGCACCCGTTGGCCCAGGCGGCTGATTGCCACCTTGTACTTTTCATCCATCACGGCCGAGGCCGGGCCCAGGTCGGGATGAGATTCAACAAGGCGCAGCGGCGCGGTGATCGAGTAGCCGTGCACCGCCACCAGCGGCAGGCGCAGGCCGAGCGGCGTGAGCAAGTTGCGCGAGCCCAGCGCCGCACAGACCACGACCGCGTCGAACGCTGCTGACGTCGGCGCCTCGGTGCTGCCCAGGGCCTGGTGCCAGACCGTGGCTTGCGGGCCAGCGTCGAGGTGGTGAACGCTGCGACCGAATCGGAACACTGCGCCGCGCTGCTGAGCCTCGGCCCGCAGCAGGTGGGCAAACTGGCGGCAGTTGCCGACCTCGTCGTCGGGCAGGTGCACGGCGGCATGCAAGGCGGTGTCCGGGTTGAGGCCGCGCTCGATCGTGCGGGCGCGGGCACCGTCGATCAAATGAAAGTTGATGCCCAGCTCGGCCAGCAATTTCAGGCTGCCGCGAGCCGCCGTCAGGTCGCGGGCGCTCCGCAGCAGCACCAGGTAGCCGCGCGCCTGTTCATGTTCGAGCTGCAGGCTGCGCCCCAGCAGGGCCAGCCGCTGCTGGCTGTAGCGCGCCAGCCGGTACAGCCGGGCGCGGTTGGCCGCGTAGACCGGCGCCCGGCAGGCGCGCCACCAGCGCCAGATCCAGCCGAGTTGGCCGGGCGCCATGGGCCGCACCAGCCGCACCGGCGCGTGGCGCGACAGCAGGTTGCGCAATACCTTGGCCGGCATGCCCGGCGTAGCCCAGGGCGTGACATAGCCTGGTGCCACCACCCCGGCGTTGGCAAAGCTGGTCTCCTCGGCCACGCTGGCACGGCGCTCGAACACCGTAACCTGGTGGCCATCGCTGGCGAGCTCAAAGGCTGTCGTGACGCCGACGATGCCGGCGCCGATCACCGCCACCCGCACCCTCAGGCGCTCCGGCCTGTGGCGCGGCGGGCCGGGCGGATGGCGGTAGCGGCGCAAGCCGCCAGTGCCGCTTCGATCGTCAGGGAAACACCCAGCACGCTGTCGTCATGCATCGCCGGGCCCCAGACCATCAGGCCGACGGGCATCTGGCCAGCGGCCTGACAAGGCAGCGACAGAGCGCATCCGTCCAGCATGTTGATGGTGGACGCATTGCGCAGCAGCAGCGCATTGATCGCAAAAAAGCGCTGGTCACTGGCCAGCAGCGGGGCCAGGGCCGGCGCCACCATCGGCACGGTGGGCGAGAGCAGGGCATCAAAACCTTGGACCTCGGCCTCGATACAGGCGATCCAGGCGCGCCGCGCATGCAACAAGTCGATGTAGTCGGCGGCGGTCATGACCTCGCCGCGGCGGATGCGCTGAGCCACCCGCGGGTCGTAGTCGGCTTCTCGCAGGCCCAGACGGGCGCGGTGCCAGGCCCAGCTTTCGGCGGCAGCGAAGCCGGCCTGGGCCTGCAAACCGGCCAGATCGGACAACTGCGCGAGCGGCAGTTCTTCGATGCGTGCGCCGGCGGCCCGCAGCGCGTCTAGTGTGTCTTCGAACGCGCGAGCCACATCGCTGTCCAGGCCATCAAGCATCACCGTTTGCGGCACTGCCAGCCGCAGCGCCTGCAGCGGGCGCGCCAGCGGGCGGGGCAGGCGGGCTGCCAGCAGGCCGTGTACCAGCACCGCGTCACGCACGCTGCGGGTGATGGCGCAGGCCGTGTCGAGCGTGCTCGACAACGGGATGGCACCCGCCAGCGGGGTCAGGCGCTGGGTGTTCTTGAAGCCGACCAGGCCCTGCAGCGCTGCCGGGATGCGGATCGAGCCGCCGGTGTCCGAGCCCAGCGCGGCCCAGGCCGCGCCCGTGGCCACCGACACCGCGCCGCCCGAGGTGCTGCCTCCGGGGATGCGGGGCGTCGGGTTGTGCGCGAGCGTGGTCGGATTGACCGGGGTGCCGAAATGCGGGTTGATGCCCACGCCCGAGTAGGCAAATTCGCTCAGGTTGGTGTGGCCGGTGAGCGCGGCGCCGGCACTGCGCAGCCGCGCCACGGCGGGGCAGTCGGCGCTGGCCGGTGCGGCGTCGTCCATCGCCCGAGAGCCGGCCGTGGTCGGATGCCCGGCAACGTCGAACAAGTCCTTGATCGACACCGCCAGCCCGGCCAGGGGCGGCAGTGGCAAGCCGACCGCACGTGCGGCGTCCACCGCAGCGGCCACGGCCAGCGCCTGGTCATCGAATCGCCGCAGGTAGACCGCGTCGCAAGCCGGGCTGCTGGCAGCTGCGATGGCGTTGTGCAACAGGCTGCTGGCGCTGACCTGGCCGGCGTTGATTGCGACCACCGCGTCGTGCAGGTCAGTCTTGCCGCCTGACTCGAACGCCCCGGCTGCTACAATCTTTGGGTTTATCTGGATGTCCATGTGGGCCAATAGGGGTTCGCTAGCTGCTGGATGAACAAATCGCGAACCGGCTGTTGAGAGGTGTCGCTGATCTGAAAAATACTTGAGACCCCGTGGCTGACCCTTGGTTTGGATCAGTTTTGGGGTAATTCGCAGCAGTCTGGGAGGTTCACAGGCCGCTGCAGCTCAGTGTTTTCAGCAGCGATTCGCGCCGGATTCTAGACCCAACCTTCGGAGTTACCCATGTCTGTCACCATGCGCGAAATGCTGGAAGCCGGCGTCCATTTTGGACACCAAACCCGCTTCTGGAACCCCAAGATGGCCCCGTACATCTACGGCCATCGCAACAAGATCCACATCATCAACCTCGAGAAGACGCTGCCCAAGTTCGAGGAGGCAATGAAGTTTGTGCGCAAGCTCAGCGGCAAGCGCGGCACCATCCTGATGGTGGGCACCAAGCGCCAGGCGCGCGACGTGATCAACATGGAAGCACACCGCTCGGGCATGCCCTTTGTCGACCAGCGCTGGCTCGGCGGCATGTTGACCAACTTCAAGACGGTCAAGGGTTCGCTGAAAAAGCTCAAGGAAATGCAGGTCACCAAGGAAGCGGGCCTGGATTCGCTGTCCAAGAAAGAGGGCCTGATGTTCGAGCGTGAACTGGCCAAGCTCGAAAAGGACATCGGCGGCATTCAGGACATGAGCGCGCTGCCTGACGCGCTGTTCGTGATCGACGTCGGCTACCACAAGATTGCGGTGGCCGAGGCCATCAAGCTCGGCATCCCGATCATCGGCGTGGTCGATACCAACCACTCGCCAATCGGCATCGACTACGTCATCCCCGGCAACGACGACTCGGCCAAGGCCGTGGCGCTGTACGCCAAGGCCGTGGCAGACGCGGTGCTCGAAGGCCGTGCCAACGCGGTCAATGAAGTGGTGGCCGCAGTGGCCGGCACCGACGAGTTTGTCGAGGTCAGCGAAGGCGCTTGAGGCCTTGCCCGGGCAGGCCTTGAAAAGGGGCTTCACAGCCCCTTTTTCACAAGGTCTATACCGCCCGCAACCTCCCCCATTTTTTGGGCGACCCGCAGGGCCGCCCGCAGCACTGGAGATAGAACATGGCAGCAATCACTGCAAGCATGGTTGGCGAATTGCGCGCCAAGACCGACGCGCCGATGATGGAATGCAAGAAGGCGCTCACCGAGGCCGATGGCGACATGGGCCGGGCTGAAGAAATCTTGCGCGTCAAGCTGGGCAACAAGGCTGGCAAGGCTGCCTCGCGGATCACCGCCGAGGGCGTCATCGCCATCTCGGTCACCGGCAATACTGGCGCGATGATCGAGATCAATTGCGAGACCGACTTTGTCTCGAAGAACGACTCGTTCCTGGCCTTCACCAAGCACTGCGCCGCGCTCGTCGCCACCAGCAACCCGGCCGATGTGGGGGCGCTGTCGGCGCTGCCGCTGGCGCAGGAGAGCTTCGGCCCGACGGTCGAGGACGTGCGCAAGGGCTTGATCGGCAAGATCGGCGAAAACGTGGCGATCCGCCGCTTCAAGCGTTTTGCGGGTGACCACAAGCTGGCCACCTACCTGCACGGTACGCGTATCGGCGTGGTGGTCGAGTTCACCGGTGACGATGTCGCCGGCAAGGACGTGGCGATGCACGTGGCCGCGATGAAGCCGGTGTCGGTGTCATCGGCCGACGTGCCGGCTGAACTGGTCGAGAAAGAGCGCCGCATTGCCGCTGAAAAAGCATCGGAGGACGCTGCCACTGCGGTGGCCGCCGGCAAGCCGGTGCAGTCGCCAGAGATCGTCGCCAAGCGCGTCGAGGGCTCGGTGCAGAAGTACCTGAAGGAGGTCTCGCTGTTCAACCAGGCCTTCGTCAAGAACGACAAGCAGACCGTCGAGCAGATGCTCAAGGCCGCCAACACCGTGGTGGCTGGCTTCACGATGTACGTTGTGGGCGAGGGCATCGAGAAGAAGGTGGACGACTTTGCCGCCGAGGTGGCCGCACAGGTCGCCGCTGCCAAGGGCGGCTGAGCCCGTCCGAGCGGCAGCCGGGAGCAGCGCCGCCGACACCCGGCTGCGCTGATTCCCGCAACGCCGAACCCGCAAGGCAGGCCATGGGCTGATCGCTCGCTGCCTGCCGCCCCTTCAAGGCGCAGGCGGCCCACCCGCCCGCGCCGCTTAAACTCAGGCCCTGCCGCCGGGGTCCCCCCAAGGAGCTTTTGCATGGCCGCTTACAAGCGCATTCTTCTCAAGCTATCGGGCGAAGCCTTGATGGGCGACGACGCCTACGGCATCAACCGCGCCACCATCGTGCGCATGGTGCGCGAGGTGCAGGAGGTGACGGCGCTGGGGGTCGAGGTGGCGGTGGTGATCGGCGGCGGCAACATCTTTCGCGGCGTGGCGGGCGGATCGGTGGGCATGGACCGCGCCACCGCCGACTACATGGGCATGCTGGCCACCGTGATGAACGCACTGGCACTGGCCGACGCGATGCGGGTCGAGGGACTCACCGCCCGCGTGATGTCGGCCATCGCCATCGAGCAGGTGGTCGAGAGTTATGTGCGGCCCAAGGCCTTGCAGTACCTCGAAGAGGGCAAGGTAGTGATCTTTGCTGCCGGTACCGGCAACCCGTTCTTCACCACCGATACCGCCGCCGCGCTGCGCGGCGCCGAGATAGGCGCGCAGATCGTGCTCAAGGCCACCAAGGTCGACGGCGTCTACACCGCCGACCCCAAGAAAGACCCGACCGCCACGCGCTACACCAGCGTGAGCTTCGACGAAGCGATTTCAAAGAACCTGCAAGTGCTGGACGCCACCGCGTTTGCGCTGTGCAGGGACCAGAAGTTGCCGATCAAGGTGTTTTCGATCTTCAAGGCCGGCGCGCTCAAGCGGGTGGTTCTGGGTGAGGATGAAGGCACCTTGGTCCACGTCTGACCTGGGCAGGCCGCTGAACCGCGCTGACTGCCACCCTGACCGTCACACGGTCCGCCACCCAAACCACCATCCGAGCCGCCGCACCAGCCGCCGAACCATCCGACGAGAAGCGCCATGACCATTGCCGATACCAAGCACACCGCCGAGACCAAGATGCTCAAGTCGATCGAGGCTTTCAAGGGCGAAATCCAGAAGATCCGCACCGGTCGGGCCCATCCGGGCATCCTTGATTCAGTACATGTGGACTACTACGGTTCGATGGTGTCGATCAGCCAAGTGGCCAACGTGTCGCTGCTGGATGCCCGCACGATCAGCGTGCAGCCCTGGGAGAAGGGCTTGGCGTCCAAGATCGAAAAAGCCATCCGCGAGAGCGATCTGGGCTTGAACCCTGCCTCACAGGGCGATTTGATCCGGGTGCCGATGCCGGCCCTGACTGAAGAGCGCCGACGCGACCTGAGCAAGGTGGTGCGCCATGCCGGTGAAGACTGCAAGGTGGCGGTGCGCAACCTGCGCCGCGAGGCCAACGAGCAACTCAAGAAACTGCTCAAGGACAAGGCTGTGACCGAAGACGACGAGCGCCGCGCCCAGGACGAGGTGCAAAAGCTCACCGACCGGGTGGTGGCCGAAGTCGATAAGCTGGTGCATGGCAAAGAAGCCGAGATCATGGCGGTTTGAGCCGGGTGACCGCATTGAATGCTGCGCTTGTCTGCTGACATGAACTGCAACTTGGCGGTGCCGCGTCACGTGGCCATCGTGATGGACGGCAATGGTCGTTGGGCCAAGAAGCGCTACCTGCCGCGTTTTTTTGGCCACAAGGCTGGGGTGGATGCGCTGGTCCGGGTGATCAATGCCTGCGCTGACCGGGGCGTTGAGTACCTCACCGTGTTTGCGTTTTCGTCCGAAAACTGGAAGCGGCCTGAGGACGAGGTGTCCGGCCTGATGGGCCTGGTGTTGGTGGCGGTGACCAAGTACCTGGCCAAGCTGGCCCGCGACGGTGTGCGCATCGTCATCGTGGGCGACCGCAATGCGGTGTCCGACCGGCTGAGGGCGGCCTGGCTTGAGGCCGAGACCGCAACCCAGCACAACACCCGCATCACCTTGTCGGTGGCCTTCAATTACGGTGGCCGCTGGGATGTGGTGCAGGCCTGCAAGCAGGCCGTCGCGGCGGGCCTGACCGCCGACCAGATCACCGAGCAGGCGCTGTCGGGCTACATGGCGATGCGCCATGCGCCGGACCCCGACCTGTTCATCCGCACCGGCGGCGAGGTGCGCATCAGCAACTTCCTGCTCTGGCAGGTGGCTTACGCCGAGCTGGTGTTCACCGAGTGTCTCTGGCCTGACTTTGATGTCCAGGCGCTGGACGCAGCACTGGCTGACTACGCCGGTCGCGAGCGGCGGTTTGGTGCGGTCACGGCGGCCCCAGCTGGCGCCGGCGGCGGCTGAGCGGCACCATGCTTCGCCAGCGTGTGATCACTGCCCTGCTGTTGATGGCGCTGCTTTTGCCGGCGCTGTTTGCCGACAGCTCCCTGCCGTTTGCGCTGTTGACCCTGGTGATGATCAGCGCGGCGGGTTGGGAATGGGCCCGCCTGGTCGGTGTGGCATCGCCGGGCTTGGCCTTGGGCTCAGGCGCTCTGCTGGCAGCGCTTTGTGCGCTAAGCCTGACCCAGCTCAGTGCGCTGACCCAGGTAGGGCAAGGTGCCGGCCTGTGGTGGCTGGCCCTGGCGCTGTGGTTGCTGGGCGGTGGCTGGGCGCTGCGGCTGGGGCCGGCTGGCTGGTCGCCACTGGCGCCAGGGCTGCGCTGGGCGCTGGGCCTTGCGGGGCTGTGGCTGGCCTGGTTGGCCATGGCGCAAGCGCGCGTCATCGGCATCAATTTTTTGCTGTCGGTGATGTGCGTGGTCTGGGCGGCCGACATTTGTGCCTATTTCAGCGGGCGGGCTTTTGGCAAACGCAAGCTTGCGCCCAGCATCAGTCCTGGCAAGAGCTGGGCGGGGGTGTACGGCGGCGTGGCCGGAGTGCTGCTGCTGGCGCTGGGCTGGCTGTGGTTCGACACCCACTACAGTTTTGACTCGCCCAGCTTGTTCCTGCTGCTGCGCCAGCGGCTGGGATGGTTGGGTCTGATGCTTTCGGCCCTGCTCCTGACCGCGCTCAGCGTGATGGGTGATCTGTTTGAGTCGCTGGTCAAGCGCGCCGCCGGGGTCAAGGACTCCAGTGGTTTGCTGCCAGGCCACGGCGGTGTGCTCGACCGCTTGGATGCGCTGCTGCCGGTGCTGCCAGCTTCGCTGGCGCTGATCAGCCTGTAACGTCCGATCCGATATGACAGCCAAGAAAGCCTTCGACAGGGTGCAACGCGTGTGTCTGCTGGGTGCGACCGGCTCGGTCGGCACCAGCACACTCGACGTGATAGCCCTGCACCCGGATCGTTACGAGGTGTTTGCGCTCACCGCCGAGCACCGCGTGCTTGAGCTTGCCGCGCTGTGCTTGCGCTGGAAGCCGCGCTTCGCGGTGGTGGCCAGCGTGCTGCAGGCCAAGGCGCTGGCCACCGAGCTGGCCGGCGCCGGCTTGCGCACTGAGGTGTTGTACGGCGCAAAAGCCCTGTGTGAGATGGCGGCGCACCCCGAGGTGGACAGCGTGATGGCGGCCATCGTCGGTGCCGCCGGCCTGCCGCCCTGCATTGCCGCTGCGCGCGCCGGCAAGCGCTTGATGCTGGCCAACAAGGAGGCGCTGGTGGTGGGTGGCCGCTTGTTCATGCAGGCGGTGCAAGACGGTGGGGCGCTGCTGCTGCCGATCGACAGCGAGCATTCGGCGATTTTCCAGTGCCTGCCTGAGGACCGCAACACCTGGGCCGCACGCATCGACCACATCGTGCTGACCGCCTCGGGCGGGCCGTTCCGCAGCCGTGACCCGGCCACGCTGCACAGCGTGACGCCCGACCAGGCCTGTGCCCATCCCAACTGGGTGATGGGCCGCAAGATTTCGGTTGATTCGGCCACGATGATGAACAAGGCGCTCGAAGTGATCGAGGCGCGCTGGCTGTTTGACCTGGCGCCCGAGCAGATCCGGGTGGTGCTGCACCCGCAAAGCATCATCCACTCGATGGTGGTGTGCCGCGACAACTCGGTGCTGGCGCAACTCGGTACACCCGACATGAAAGTGCCGATCAGTGTGGGCCTGGCCTGGCCTGATCGGGTGGCCTCGGGCGCTGCTGCGCTGGACTTCTTGACCACCCAGCCGCTGACCTTCGAGCCGACCGACGGGCAGCGGTTTCCAGGCCTGGGTCTGGCGTTTGCCGCGCTGCGTGGCCCCGAGGGCAGCACCACGGTGCTCAATGCCGCCAACGAGGTCGGCGTGGCGGCATTCCTGACCGGGCGGCTGCGCTTTACCGACATCCACCGCGTCAACGCCGAATCGGTGGCTGCGCTGGTACCCAGCCCGGCTGATGCCGCCAGCCTGGATGACCTGCTCGCGCTTGACGGCCGGGCGCGCACACTTGCCCAATCCTTGGCCCGGGAGCTTGCGCGATGATCATCACCGTATTGGCGTTTTTGCTGACCCTGGGCGTGCTGATCGTGGTGCACGAGTACGGTCATTACCGGGTGGCAGTGGCCTGTGGTGTCAAGGTGCTGCGCTTCTCGATCGGCTTCGGTCGGGTGATCTGGCGCCACCAGAAGTCGCCCGGCCACACCGAGTTTGTGCTGTCGGCACTGCCGCTGGGCGGTTACGTGCGCATGCTCGATGAACGAGAGTCGCCGGTGCCGGTGGCCGAACGGGGTCAGGCCTTCAACCGCAAGCCTTTGTGGCAGCGCAGCGCCATCGTTGCCGCGGGTCCGCTGGCCAACCTGCTGCTGGCGGTGCTGCTGTACGCGGCATCGCACTGGATCGGCGTGGACGAGCCCAAGGCGGTGTTGAGCGCGCCAACGCCGGGCAGCCTGGCCGAGCGGTCGGGCATGCGCTCGGGCGACTGGGTGCGGTCCTGGCAGGATGCCGATGGCCAGTGGTTGCCGGTCAGCTCGATCAATGACCTGCGTTGGCAGGTCACCCAGCATCTGATGCGGGCCGAGCCGCTGCAGCTGCAGCTCAGCGACGCCGAGGGCCGAGGCAGCCGCCAAGTGCGGCTGGGCCTCGACGAACTGGGTGCGCCGGAGCTGGATGCGGCGTTGATGAAACGCATTGGCATGGGCGTGCCCTACAGTGAGCCGGTGTTGGGCGAGGTCAAGGTGGGCGGGCCGGCCGCTGCGGCCGGACTGCGCAGCGGTGACCGGGTGCTGCGGGTGGATGGTCAGGCCGTGAGCGACGCCCAGGCCCTGCGCGAGCGCATCCGGGGCGCGGTGCAGGGCGGAGTGGCCCAGACCATGCAATGGCAGGTGCAACGCGCCGGCCAGCTCATCGAGATCAACCTCACGCCGCGGGTGGTGCGGGATGGCGAGCGGGGTGGCGAGCGTGGTGGCGAACGCCCTACGGGCGCCACCGGCTCCACCACCGGCTCGACCTCGAACCCCACCGCCGGCCCGAACACCAGCGCAGCAGTGGGCGGTGGGACCGTCGGCCGCATCGATGCCTTCATCGGTGCACCGGCGACGCTGGTGCGGGTCCAACTCGGCCCGTTGGACGGCTTGCGCAAGGGCCTGTCGCGCACCTGGGAGGTGACGGCACTGACCCTGCGCATGATGGGACGCATGCTGATTGGCCAGGCCTCGCTGCGCAACCTCAGCGGGCCCTTGACCATCGCCGACGTGGCCGGCCAATCGGTGCAGCAAGGGCTGGCGTACTACCTCGGCTTTCTGGCGCTGGTCAGCATCAGCCTGGGGGTGCTGAACCTGCTGCCGCTGCCCATGCTCGACGGCGGGCACCTGATGTATTATCTTTTTGAGGGTTTAACCGGCCGCCCGGTCTCTGATCTCTGGCTCGCGCGCTTGCAGCGCGGCGGCATCGCAGTCTTGCTGCTGATGATGTCGGTGGCCCTCTTCAACGACGTTGCCCGCCTGCTGGGCCTGCACTGATTGCCTTGATGCCTTTCTCCACCTCTCGATTGTTCCGCCCTGCCTCGGCCGTGGTGACCTTGGTCGCCGTACTGGCCGCATCAGTCGCCCCCTCGGCGCAGGCCATTGAACCCTTTGTGTTGCAGGACATCCGGGTCGAAGGCCTGCAACGGACCGACCCTGGCACGGTGTTCGCCGCGCTGCCGTTCCGCGTTGGCGACAGCTACACCGACGAAAAGGCCGCCGCCGGCTTGCGCGCGCTGTTTGCCACCGGCCTGTTCAAGGACGTGCGCATCGAGATCGACGGCCGCATCGCGGTGGTGCTGGTCGAAGAACGTCCGGTGATCGAAACCGTCAGCTTTGTCGGCCTCAAAGAGTTCGACAAGGACACCCTGATCAAGTCGCTCAAGGACGCCGGTATCGGTGAGGGCATGCCCTTCGACAAGGCCCTGGTAGACCGCGCCGAGCAAGAGGTCAAGCGCCAGTACCTGTCGCGCAGTCTCTACGGTGCCGAGGTCGTGACCACCATCACCCCGACCGAGCGCAACCGCGTCAACGTCAGCTTCACCATGACCGAGGGCGATGCGGCCCGCATCCGCGAGATCCGCATCGTCGGCGCCAAGGTGTTCCCGGAGAGCACGCTCATTGGTCTGATGGACCTGACGACCAGCGGCTGGCTGACCTGGTACACCAAGAACGACCGTTACTCGCGTGCCAAGCTCAATGCCGACCTCGACACTATCCGCGCCTACTACCTGAACCGCGGCTATCTGGAGTTCAATATCGAGACCGCGCAGGTCACGATTTCGCCCGACAAGCAAGACATCAGCCTCACCCTGACCATCAAGGAGGGACAGCCCTACACCGTGACGGCGGTTCGGCTGGCGGGCGACTACCTGGGCAAAGAAGACGAATTCAAGCAGCTGATCGGCGTGCGGGCGGGCGAGCCCTACCGCGCGGCCACGGTGACCGCCACCACCAAGGCCTTCACCGACCGCTTCGGCACTTTCGGCTATGCCTTTGCGCGGGTCGATGCCCGCACCGAGATCGACCGTGTCAATGGTCAGGTGGCCCTGGTACTGGCGGCCGAGCCGCTGCGTCGGGTGTATGTGCGGCGTATCGACGTGGCCGGCAATACCCGCACCAAGGACGAAGTGGTGCGGCGCGAGTTCCGGCAACTCGAATCGAGCTGGTACGACGGTGAGCGCATCAAGTTGTCTCGCGAGCGGATTGACCGGCTGGGCTACTTCAAGGATGTCAACGTCGAGACCAACGAGGTGGCCGGCACTGCCGACCAGGTCGATCTGGCGGTCAGCGTGACCGAGAAGCCGACCGGCAACTTGTCGCTGGGGCTGAGTTTTTCAAGTGCCGACAAGCTGGCGCTGTCGGCAGCCATCAAGCAGGACAACGTGTTCGGCTCGGGCAACTACCTGGGCTTCGAGGTCAACACCAGCAAGTTTGCCCGCAGCCTGGTGTTCTCCACGGTTGACCCCTACTTCACGGTTGACGGTATCTCGCGCGCACTTGACCTGTACTACCGCACCTCGCGGCCGTTCAACAGCCTGGGCGACCAGTACCAGATCACCAACCCCGGCGCTGCGGTGCGTTTTGGCGTGCCGTTCTCCGAATACGACACGGTGTTTTTCGGGCTGGGTGTCGAGCAGACCAACATCGGCGCGGCGGCCGGCATCCCGAACCAGTATTTCGACTACCGCTTCCGCTACGGCCCGATCTCGACCGCGGTGCCGTTGACCCTGGGTTGGGCGCGTGACCAGCGCGACAGCGCACTCACGCCCAGCGCTGGCCGCTACCAGCGGGCCAACGTGGAGTGGAGTGTGGGCGGCGACGTGCGCTACATCCGCACCAACCTGCAGTACCAGCAGTTCTTTCCGGTCTGGCAGAAGATCACCCTCGGCCTCAACGGCGAGTTGGGCTGGGGCCAAGGCCAGGGCGGCCGGCCTTATCCGGTGTTCAAGAACTTCTACGGCGGTGGCTTGGGCTCGGTACGGGTGTTCGAACAAAACTCGCTGGGCGTGATCGACCCCACCGGCGCCTATGTCGGAGGCGCCAAGAAGATCAACCTCAACGCCGAGCTTTATCTGCCGGTGCCGGGCACGGGTAACGACAAATCGCTGCGGATTTTTCTGTTTGCCGACGCCGGCAACGTCTGGCGCGATGGCGAGAAGATCACCGGGGCGAGCATGCGCTCGTCGGCGGGTGCGGGTCTGTCCTGGGTATCGCCGGTGGGCCCGCTCAAGCTGAGCTGGGGCACGCCGTTGCGCAAGCAGCCCACGGATAGAATTCAACGTTTCCAATTCCAGATCGGGACTGCGTTTTGATGATCAAGAAGACATTGAAGGCGCTGGTTGCGGCCAGCAGCGTGGCTGGTGTGGCGGCGGTCTTGGCCACCACGGCGGTGGCGCCGGCCCAGGCCCAAGAGCTGAAAATCGGCTACGTCAACAGCGAGCGTGTGCTGCGCGAGGCCACCCCGGCCAAGACCGCGCTGGCCCGCATGGAAGCCGATTTCAGCAAGCGCGACAAGGATCTGAACGACCAGGCCGCCAAGCTCAAGGCCGCTGCCGACAAGCTCGAAAAAGACGCACCCACCCTGCCCGAGAGTGAACGGGGCCGGCGCCAGCGCGATCTGGTCGAGCAAGACCGCGACCTGCAGCGCAAGCGCCGTGAGTTTCAAGAAGACCTGAACCAGCGCCGCAACGAAGAAACCGCCGGCATCGTCGAGCGCGCCAACAAGGTCATCAAGTCGATCTTCGAAGGCGAAAAGTACGACCTGATCCTGCAAGACGTGGTGTTTGCCAGTGCCAAGGTCGACATCACCGAGAAGGTGATCAAGGCCCTCAACGCCGCCCCGGCGGGCAAGTAAGAGGCCTGGCGCCGTGCCGTCCCCGGTGCGGCTGGCCGAGATCGTCTCGGCCCTGGGGGGTGAGTTGTGCGCGGGCTCCGGTGCCGATATGGCACAGGTCGAGGCCCGTGTCATCCACCGTCTCGCCCCGCTCGAATCGGCTGACTCCGGCAGCCTGAGCTTTTTGTCCAACCCGCGCTACAGCGCACAGCTGGCGGCATCCGCTGCTGCTTGCGTCATCGTCGCGCCGGCCCAGCGCGAGGCTGCACTCGGCCGGGGTGCGGCGCTGGTGACAGACAACCCCTACCTCTACTTTGCACGGCTGACCCAGTGGTGGGCCGCCCGCAACCGCCGCCCGGCGGTGTTGGGGGTGCACCCCAGCGCTGTGGTCGAGCCCGGTGCCCGCATCCACGCCAGCGCTTCGGTGGGCGCTTTGGCCTACATCGGCGCTGGCGCCCAAATCGGGCCAGGCGTGGTGATCGGCAGCCACGGCCATGTCGGCGCCGATGCCACCATCGGCGAGCACAGCCGGCTCGCTGCCCGGGTGACGCTGGGCGAGGCTTGCCGCCTCGGCGCGCGCGCGGTGCTGCACTCGGGCGTGGTGATCGGTGCCGATGGCTTTGGCTTTGCAGCCGAGTTGCTGGCGGACGGCCCGCAGTGGGTCAAGATCGAGCAACTCGGCGCGGTGCGTATCGCCGATGACGTCGAGATCGGTGCCAATACCTGCATCGACCGGGGTGCGCTCGACGACACCCTGATCGACCAGGGCGTCAAGCTTGACAACCTGATCCAGGTCGGCCACAACGTGCACATCGGGGCCCACAGCGCGATGGCCGGCTGCGTCGGCATCGCCGGTTCGGCCCGCATCGGGCGCTACTGCACCGCTGGTGGCGGTGCCATCATTCTGGGCCATTTGCAGTTGGTCGACCATGTGCACATCACCGCTGCCACGGTGATCACCCGCTCCATCCTCAAACCCGGCCAATACAGCGGCTTGTTTCCCTTCGATGACAATGCATCCTGGGAAAAGAACGCCGCGACGCTGCGCCAACTGCACGCCCTGCGCGACCGTTTGCGCGCGCTGGAGAAAAAATAGCCATGACTGCCTCCGACTCTGCGACTTTCCCCGCTGGCACCCCGGCCGGCACCCCCACCGTCGCCCTTGCCCCAGCGCCTCAAACCGTACCGGCGGCGGCCAGCAGGGTGCCGACGCAGCCCTTCGACATCCACCGCATCCTCAAGCTTTTGCCGCACCGCTACCCGTTTTTGCTGGTGGACCGGGTGCTGGAGTTCGAGCCGCACAAGCGCATCAAGGCGCTCAAGAACGTCACGATCAACGAGCCGTTTTTTGTCGGCCATTTTCCGCAACGGCCGGTGATGCCGGGTGTGTTGATGCTCGAAGCGCTGGCCCAGGCGGCAGCGCTGCTGTCCTTTGAGTCCTTGGGCGAGCCACCGGATGAAAACACCGTGGTCTACTTTCTGGGCATCGACGGTGCGCGTTTCAAGCGGGTGGTCGAGCCGGGCGACCAGCTGATTCTCGAAGCCAGCCTCGAGCGCGCCAAGGCCGGCATCTACAAATACAAGACTCGCGCCAGCGTCGCCGGCCAGACGGCGGTGGAGGCCGAGCTGATGTGCACCATGCGCCGGGTGAGTTGAGGCCATGACCCAGATCCACGCCACCGCCTTGGTCGATACCGGGGCTGAACTGGCCGCTGATGTCACGGTCGGGCCCTACGCGGTGATCGGCGCCAATGTGCGCATAGGCGAGGGCAGCAGCATCGGTGCGCACTGCGTGGTCGAGGGCCACACCACGATCGGCCGCGACAACCGGATCTTCCAGTTCGCCTCGGTCGGCGCTGCGCCGCAGGACAAGAAGTACGCCGGTGAGCCGACGCGCCTGGTGATCGGCGACGGCAACACCCTGCGTGAGTTCGTCACCGTCAACACCGGCACGGTTCAGGACGGCGGCCTCACTGCGCTGGGGGATGACAACTGGATCATGGCCTATGTGCACGTGGCGCACGACTGCCGCATCGGCAGCCACACCATCATCGCCAACGCCACCCAGCTCGGCGGCCATGTGCATGTCGGTGACTGGGCCTTTTTGGGCGGCTTGTCGGGTGTGCACCAGTTTGTGCGGGTCGGCGCCCATGCCATGACCGGCTTCCAGACCCGGCTGTCGCAAGACCTGCCGCCCTACGTCACGGCCGCCGGCAACCCGGCCTCGGCCACCGGCATCAATGCCGAAGGCTTGCGCCGGCGAGGGTTTTCGCCCGAGCGCATCGCGCAGGTCAAGCAGATGCACCGCGCGCTGTACCGGCAAGGACTGACGCTGGCAGCCGGCATCGCCGAGATCGAGGCGATGCACGGCCAGCTCGACGGCAGCGAGGCTGATCTCGCGCTGTTGCTGGACTTTCTGGCCAGCGCCGAGCGCGGCATCGTGCGCTGACGGCGGCCGCCATGACAGCAGAGCCGCTGCGGCTGGGCCTGGTCGCTGGCGAGGCCTCGGGCGACTTGCTGGGTGGATTGCTCTTGCAGGGTTTGAAGGCCCGCTGGCCGGCACTGCACAGCGCCGGCATCGGCGGCCCGAGGATGGCGGCCCAGGGCTTCGAGAGCGGCTGGCCCTATGACCGGCTGTCGGTTTTTGGCTATGTTGATGCCATCGGCAGGCTACCCGAGTTGCTGCGCATCCGGCGCAAGCTGGCGCAGCGCCTGATCACTGAGCGGCCGGCCGGCTTCATCGGTATCGATGCGCCCGATTTCAACTTCGGGCTGGAGGCCCGGCTGCGCGAGGCCGGCATCAAGACCCTGCACTTTGTCTGTCCGTCGATCTGGGCCTGGCGGCGCGAGCGGGTGGCCAAGCTGGCGCGGGCGGCCGACCATGTGCTGTGCCTGTTCCCGTTCGAGCCCGCGCTGCTGCAGCAACACGGCATTGCCGCCACTTTTGTCGGCCATCCGCTGGCCGATGCGATACCGCTGCTGCCACCACGTGCCGCCGCGCGGGCGGGCCTGGGTTTGAGCGAGGCGGTCACCGTGGTGGCCTTGCTGCCCGGCAGCCGGCGCAGCGAGATCACGCACATCGCGCCGCGCATCCTGGCCGCCGCGATGTTGATGCAGCGCCAGCGGCCCGGTCTGCGCTTTGTGATGCCCGTGGTGCCGGGGCTGCAGTCCTTGGTCGAGCCGATGTTGGCGCAACACGCGCCGGGGCTGAGCCTGCAACTGCTGGCCGGCCGCTCGCACGAGGCGCTGGCGGCCTGCGATGTCACGCTGATCGCCAGCGGCACGGCCACTCTGGAGGCCGCACTGTTCAAGGTGCCGATGGTCATCACCTACCACCTGGCCTGGCTGAACTGGCAGCGCATGAAGCGCATGAGCTACCAGCCCTGGTTCGGCCTGCCCAACATCCTCAGCACAGACTTTGTGGTGCCCGAGCTGATCCAGGATGCCGCCACGCCCGAAGCGCTGGCGCGCGAAGGCCTGGCTTGGCTGGATGACCCGGCGCGGGTGGCCGCATTGCAACGCCGTTTCACCGACCTGCACCAGGTGTTACGCCAGAACACGGCAAAAAAGGCCAGCGATGTCATTGCGCAAGTCCTCCAGATTGCTTGAAGAGCTTGGCCTGCCCTGGGCCACGCCCGGTTTGCTGGCTGGGGTGGACGAGGCCGGGCGCGGCCCGCTGGCCGGCCCGGTGGTGGCGGCGGCGGTGATCCTGGACGACCGGCAGCCGATCCGGGGCCTGGGCGACTCCAAGCTGATCAGCCCAAAGCGGCGCGAAAAGCTGTTCGAAGAAATCCGCGCCAAGGCTCTGGCCTGTTGCATCGCCGAGGCCAGTGTCGAAGAGATCGACCGACTCAACATCCTGCAAGCCACCCTGCTGGCGATGCGCCGGGCGGTCGAGGGCCTGCGCCTGGTGCCGCACCGGGTGCTGGTCGATGGCAACCAGCTGCCTCTGCTGAAGATGCCGGCGGCGGCCATCGTCAAGGGCGACGCCCGGGTGCCGGCGATCTCGGCCGCATCGATCCTGGCCAAGGTCTGGCGCGACCGCCAATGCCTGGCGCTGGATGTGCGCTACCCGGCCTACGGTTTTGCCCGGCACAAGGGTTACCCGACAGCAGCCCACCTGGCAGCGCTGCGGGCGTTTGGTGCCTGTGAGGTGCATCGCCGCAGCTACGCGCCGGTGCGGGCGGTGCTGGCCTTGCCGCCAATGCCGCCAGCCCCGGCCGCTGCCAGCAGCGCGGCGGGCCCATGACCGAAGCCTTCATCAGCCTCAGCGCCCGCGACAACCCGCTGCTGGTCAAGCTGCGCAAGCTGGCCCGCGACCCTGTGGCCTACCGCAAACTGGGCGAGTTGTGGATCGAGGGCGAGCACCTGTGCTCGGCAGTTCGCCAGCAGGGCTGGCGGCCGGCCCAGGCGGTGCTGGCCGAGAGTGCATTTGCGCGGCCTGCGCTGCGGGCGCTGGCCGACTGGGCGCCGCGGGTTGTGGTGGTGCCAGACGCGATGTTTGACGGCTTCAGCGCGCTCGAGTCGCCAGCCCGGCTGGGTTTTGTGCTGGCCTTGCCGGCGCCGCCGCCGCTGCTGCCCGACGCAGCCAGCGTGGTGCTCGACCGGGTGCAAGACGCCGGCAACGTCGGCAGCATCCTGCGCAGTGCGGCGGCCTTCGGCGTGGGCCAGGTGCTGGCGCTGCAGGGCACGGCAGCACTCTGGTCGCCCAAGGTCTTGCGGGCCGGCATGGGCGCGCACTTCGGCTTGCGGCTGATCGAAGGCCTGCAGCCGGACGACTTGGCTGCCCTGCGCGTGCCCCTGGTTGGCACAGCCTTGGACACCGACGCCTTGCTGCCCGACGTGGCCCTGCCGATGCCCTGTGCCTGGGTCTTGGGCCATGAAGGGCAGGGCATCGCCCCGGCACTGCGTGCCCGCTGCGCCCAGGTGCTGCGCATCCCACAGCCGGGCGGTGAGGAGTCGCTCAATGTCGCCGCAGCCGCGGCGGTGTGTCTGTACGAGTCCCTGCGGCGCGGCCTGGCGCGGTAACGGCCGGCCCCGGCCGGCCCAGGGCCTGAGCCTGCGCAGCGCTGGCTCAGGGTGCAGCAGCCGCCATCTTGCGCAAGGTCGGCAGGCCGACACCGGCGGCGTCAAAACCACCGTCCACCGCCAGCAACTGGCCGTTGATGTAGCTGGCCGCCGGGCTGCACAAAAAACCCACCGCGTTGGCGATCTCGTCGGTGGTGCCGTAGCGCTCCAGCGGGATCACGTCGTGGTAGTCGGAGCGAATCGCCACGCTGTGCACCAGCTTGGCCATCTCGGTGTCCACCGGCCCGGGCGCGACGCAATTGACGCGAATGCCCACGGTGCCCAGCTCGGTGGCCTGCTGCTTGGTCAGGTGGATCAATGCGGCCTTGCTGGTGCCGTAGGCCACCCGCAGCGTGCTGGCGCGCAGGCCCGAGATCGACGCGATGTTGACCACGGCGCCGCCGCCGGTCTGGCACATCACCGGCGCGATCGCCTGGGTGCACAAGAAAGGCCCGTTCAGGTTGGTGCCCAGCACCGTCTGCCAGTCCTCGAAGCTGGTTTGCAGGATCGGCTTGAACACGGCCACGCCGGCGTTGTTGACCAAGGCATCGATGCGGCCAAAGCGCGCCACTGTGGCCGCTGTCGCCGCCTGAACCTGGTCCGGCTGCGACACATCGCAGGCGACGGCCAGCACCCGCTCGGCATCGTTGAGCGTTTGTTCGGTCTGCTGCAAGGTGCTGGCGTCGATGTCCCACAGCGCAACCCGGTGGTCGTGCGCCAAAAACCACTGCGCCACGGCGAGGCCGATGCCACGAGCCCCGCCAGTGACCACCGCAACCGGGCTGGGTGCGGGCAGGGTGGAGGGGGCTGAGGTCATGAGCGGTCCGATGTTGTGGAAGGGGGTAGCGCCAGTTTATCCAGCCCGGCCTGGCCCCCGCTGCAGCAGCCGCAGCGCCACCGCGCACAGCGCCAGCGCCCAGACGATCACCGCGCCCGAGGGCAGGTCGAACAGCGCCGACAGCGCCAGCCCGAGCGCATAACCCGCAGCGCCCAGGGCATAGGCCAGCACTTGACGGCGCGGCCCTTGCCAGTGGCGTGTGGCCAACGCCGGGATGATGAGGCTGGAAAACACCAGGTACACGCCCACCCGTTGCACCGAGGCCGTGACCGCCAGCGCAAACACGGCGTAAAAGCCGAAGCGGCCCAGGCGCTGCATCGCCCCCGACAGCAGCACCAGCAGCAGCACCGCCGAGCTGCCGGCCAGCCACAGCAGCTGGCTGCTGTTGACCCACAGTATCTGGCCGACCAGCAGCTCTTTGAGGTGTTCGCCGCCGTGCGGGTTGCCGGCCAACAGCAAGATGCCGGCGCAGGCCGCCAGGATGAACATCACGCCGATCAGCGCCTCTTGCTGCTCGGGCGCCTTGCGCTCGGTCCAGGTCAGCAGCACCGCACCCAGCAGCGCGGCGCAGACCGCTGCGATCTGCACCGCCGCACCGTCCTCGGGCAGGCCCAGTGCGATCGCGGCAATCACCCCCAGGCCGGCGATCTGGGCGATGGCCAGGTCGATGAACACGATGCCCCGGTCCAGCACCTGCATGCCCAGCGGCACATGGGTCGCCAGCACCAGCAGGCCGGCAATCAGCGCCGGGCCGAGGATGCCCCAGTCGAGTGCAGCCCAGTTCAACGCCGGGCTCCGGCCGCCAGCATCCGATCGAGCATGTCGTCGAACAGGCCGAACAAGTCCTTGGCGCCGTCGGTACCGCCCACCGTGAAGGCCAGCTTGACGGCCGGGATGCCGGCGTTTTTGCTCAACCATTCCGACGGCCTGGCGTCCTGGTAGGCGCTGTACAAGACCATGCGGGCCGGCGTGAGCTTGAGCGTGGCCAACACGCTTTGCAGGTGCGAGGCCGTGGGTTCGACGCCGGGTTTGGGCTCCAGCACCGCCACCTCCTTGAGCCCCAGCCAGTCGTACAGGTAGACAAAGGCCTTGTGCTGCGACACCACGGCCACGCCCCGCAGCGGCGCGGCTTGTACGGTCCAGCGGTTGATGGCCTGCTGCCAGCGCTGGTTGAAGTCGACCTGGCGCTGGGCGTACTCGGTGGCATGGGCCGGGTCGAGTTGCGCCAGCCGCAGCGCCAGCGCCTGTGCCACCACCGCGATATTGCGGGGGTCGGTCTGGATGTGCGGGTTACCGGCAGCGTGCACGTCACCCTGTGCGCGGTCCAGCTGGCCCGGCACATCGAGCTTGCGCACCCCATCGGCAGCGGCAAAGTTGCCGGGCTGGCCCGCCTGCACCCGGGCGTTGCCCGACTGCTGCAGCAGCACTGGCAGCCAGCCGACCTCCAGCTCGGCGCCCGTGCACAGCACCAGGTCGGCACTGCGGGCGCGGGCGATCAGGCTGGGTTTGGCCTGGATCTGGTGCGGGTCTTGCAGCGCGTTGGTGGCCGACGATACGGTCAGCAGTTTGCCGCCCAGCTCCTGCGCCAGCGCGGCCCACTCGGGCTCGCAGGCCAAGACATTCAGCGCAGCCTGCGCCGGCAGCGAGCACAGCGCCAGCGCCGACAGCAGCAGCGCCGGCAGAGCTCTGGCCACCCTGCCAGGCCCATGCCGCAGGTGAGACAGCTTGTTGAGGATCATCACGGTGTTCATCTCGGGGTCTCCGGGCGGGTTCAGTAGCGGTGCGCGCCGTGCGCGCCCAGGCTCATCTGGTACTGCAGCGAAATCTGGCCATCGCTGATGTCCCGGCGCGACCGGTCTTGCGCAAACTGCAGCCGAATCCGCGAAAACTCGCTGGCGCTGTAGTCCAGCATCAGGCTGGTCTTGCCGGGGCGGTAGCCGGGGCTGGCGTAGGGCTGGGACAGCGAGTCGGTCTGGCCGCCAGTCAAACGCTCGGCGCGCAAGCCCAGCCGCCAGGCCGGCATGAACTGGTAGACGCCCTGCAAGTAACCGCCCGATTGCACCGCGCGGTAGGGGCCGCCCAGCGGCACGGCCGCCGTGCCCAGAGTGCCGCTGCGGGTGCTTTGCAACCATTCGCCCTGCAGCTTCAAGTTGGTGCGGGTGGCGTTGCCGTTGGGCGCCCATTTCCAGACCGCATCCGCGATCCAGACCCGGGTGGTGCCTGAAAAGCTGCTGTCAATCGTCTGGCCCGCCGAA
Source organism: Betaproteobacteria bacterium (assembly GCA_025358155.1). Taxonomy (GTDB): domain Bacteria; phylum Pseudomonadota; class Gammaproteobacteria; order Burkholderiales; family Burkholderiaceae_C; genus Pseudaquabacterium. The sequence continues at coordinate 31,114 of JANYKR010000151.1, read as the reverse complement.
TCAAGACCGGTGAGGGCTTGGGTCTCGGCCCGAGCGCGCAGCACGGACAGGCCGGCGCGCCAGCTCTGGCTGTCGCCCAGATCGCCGCCGGCATGCGCCGTCAATGCCGCCATGCCGGCGCCGTTGCGGGCGTTGTCGCCGCCCGGAAAGCTGCGGCCCCGACCGATCTCAGCCCCCAGCTCGATGAACTGCTCGGTGGCGGCGACCCAGCGCAGCTGCAGCCCGTCGTCGCCGTACTGGGTGCCCAGCATGGCCTGGTAGGCCAGCGGGTTGTCGACAAAGTCCCAGGTGTGGGCATGCTGGGCATTGAGGTAGCCGATGCCCGAGAAAAACCGGCCAGCCTTGAGCGACAAGCCGTTGCCGAGCGCGGTGGTTTCGATGTAGGCCTCCTCGACCGAAACGGTGTTGTCGGGATGCAGCGCGATGTTGGCGCTGCCGCGCCACCACGGGTCGATGCTGGCGGCAAATCCCAGCTCCGACTCGGCCAGGCTGAACCCGCGCCCGCCCGGGCCGGCTTCCGTGCCCACTGGCAGCGGAAAGCCGGCAAGCGTGTAGGCGGCGGGGTCACGGCTGCGGTGCTGGTAGAGCCCGGACAGGATCAGCGACATCGCCGGGTTGAAGGCGTTGGCACTGGCAGGGGGTGGGGCGGCGGCGGTGGCGGTTGCGGCGGCGGTTGCGGCGGCGACAGGGCTGGCCGGGGAGGGCGCTGGTGCGGCGGCGGTCGCCGTGGCCGCCAAATTTGCCCAAGTCGCCGTGCCGGCTTCAGCGGCTTGAAGGCGCAGTTCCAGCGCCTGCATGCGTGTTTCGTAGCGGGCTCGCAGGGCGTTGATTTCCTGACGAAGTGCGTTGAGCTCGGTGGATGCGGCGGGTGTGGCGGGTGTGGCGGGCGCCGCTTGGGCGCGTGCCGCCACGGGCGTGACGAGGGCGAGCGCAAGGCTCGCCAACAAGGGCTTGTGCATGGGGATGCTCCAGGCAAGAACGTTTCGGACGCCAGCCTCGCAGGTTTTGCGGGGCCGGGCGTTGCGGTCGAACGGTCAGCGTGGAGCGGGTGGCGCGCGGCTCAGGTAGGCCCGAGCCAGCGGCGGCAGCCAAACACCGAGCCCCGCCGCCAGCGGAGCCACGTGGCGCACCGTTGGCAACAGCAAGCCAGGCAGGGTGCTGAGCAAGCTGCCAGAGTCCAGCGCCGCGCCGGCCAGGCACAGGTCACAGCCCAGGGCGTGGCCTGCGGCCTGACCGTCTGTCCGGCCGCCGGTCTGGCGTGTCAGATCGGCGGCCCCGGCCTCGGTCGCGTAGTGCGACAAACCGTGCCATTGGGCTGCCGACTGGGCCAGCGGCAGCACCAGCGCCAACGCCAACGCCAGCCACATCAGCCAGGACAGGCTGAAGCGGCGGGGCAAGCGGGGCGGGTTCGAGCGCATGATCGGGGGTGATCTTACGTCGGTGCCGCGGGCTTCGGTGGCCCGGCGGGCGCCGGCAAGACGCGGTGCCCTCGTCACCGTCCACGCACCCCAGGGCGGGCGTGGGTGCCTGTGCCGGCCCTAAAATTTGTAAGCCACCGACCCGCCACCCCAAGCTCCTGGAGACCGCCATGCCCACTCCCCACATCGTCGGTTGGGGCCACACCCCTTTTGGCAAGCTCGACAACATCGACGCCGAACAGCTGTTCCGAGACGCCGCCCTGCCGGCCATTGCCAGCGCCGGCCTGACACCCGACGACATCGACGGCGTGTTTGTCGGCCACTTCAACGGCGGTTTTGTGCGCCAGGATTTCAGCGGCGCCTTGGCCGCGGTGGCCATCCCCGCGTTGCGCCACGTGCCCTCGGTACGGCTCGAAAATGCCTGCGCCACCGGCTCGGCTGCGATCTGGGGGGCGCTGGATGCGCTGGCCAGCGGCCGCCTCAAGCGCGTGCTGGTGGTTGGCTTCGAGAAGATGAACACCTTGCCCAATGCCCAGATCGGCGAGGTGCTGCTGAAGTGCTCCTACGTCAAGGAGGAGGGCGACACGCCGGGCGGCTTTGCGGGCGTGTTCGGCCAGATCACAGCGGGTTACTTCGAGCGCTTTGGCGACCAGAGTGATGCGCTGGCTGCCATCGCCGCCAAGAACCACGCCAACGGCGTGCACAACCCCTATGCCCACCTGCGGCGCGACCTGGGCTTTGACTTTTGCCGCCAGCCGTCCGACAAGAATCCGTTTGTCGCCGGGCCGCTCAAACGCTCTGATTGCTCGCTGGTGTCGGACGGCGCGGCAGCACTCGTGTTGGCTATGGAACCCCTGCCCGGCGCGTTGGTGCCGGCGGTGCGCTGGCGCTCGCGCACCCAGGTCAACGAGTACCTGCCGCTGTCACGCCGCGACCCGACCCGGTTCGAGGGCGCGGCGCTGGCCTGGTCGCGCGGTCTGGCCGAGGCCCGGGCCAGCCTGGATGACCTGCAATTTGTCGAGACCCACGACTGCTTCACCATCGCCGAGCTGCTGGAGTACGAGGCCATGGGCCTGGCGCCACACGGCCAGGGCGCCCGGGTGATCCTGGACGGCATCACCTGCAAGGACGGTCGCTTGCCGGTCAATCCGTCGGGTGGGCTCAAGTCGAGGGGGCACCCGATCGGTGCCACCGGGGTGTCGCAGCATGTGATGGCCGCGATGCAATTGTCGGGCACGGCCGGCGCCATGCAGATTGCCCATGCCCGGGTGGGTGCGGTCTTCAACATGGGCGGCGCGGCGGTGGCCAACTACCTGAGCGTGCTGGAGACCGCGTGAGCGCTGCCGTACACCCCGCCCAGGTCATGAACCTGGCGTGCTTGCTGCGACACACCGCCCGGCTGTTGCCCGCGCACACCGGGCTGATCCAGGGCGAGCAGCGCTGGACCTGGGCCGAGATCGATGCGCGGGTGGATGCACTGGTGGCCGCGCTGCAGGCGCTGGGCCTGAAAAAAGGCGACCGCATCCTGCTGCAGTCGCGCAACAACCGGGCGATGTTCGAGAGCGGCTGGGCGGCGTTTCGCATGGGCTGTGTCTGGGTGCCGACCAACTTTCGGCTGTCGCCGGCCGAGGTGGCCTACCTGGGGGAATCCAGCGGCGCGGTGGTGATGCTGGTCGAGCCGGTGTTTGCCGAGCATGCGGCGGCGGTGCTCGCTGCCTCTTCAGCGCTGCGGCAGGTGGTCTGGATTGGCCCGCCACCCGCCGCCACGGCCGGTACCGTCGACGCCCCACCGCCGGCTGAGCTGAGCTACGAAGCGCTGTTGCACCAGCACCGGGACGCTGCGCCGGCCGAGGCCAGCGTGGCGCACGACAGCCCGCTGTGGTTCTTCTACACCTCAGGCACCACTGGCAAGCCCAAGGCTGCGGTGCTGACCCACGGCCAGATGGGTTTTGTCGTCGCCAACCACCTCGCCGACCTGATCCCCGGCACCGACGAGCGCGATTGCTCGATCGCGGTGGCGCCGCTGTCGCACGGCGCCGGCATCCATGCGCTGCTCAATGTGGCGCGCGGTGCGGCAACCGTGCTGCTGCCGTCCGAAAAGCTTGATCCAGAGACCGTCTGGCAACTCGTCGAGCGGCACCGCGTCAGCAACCTCTTCACCGTACCCACCATCGTCAAGCTGCTGGTCGAGCATCCGTCGGTGGACCAGTACAACCATGCCAGCCTGCGCTACATGGTCTACGCCGGCGCGCCGATGTACCGTGCCGACCAACGCCTGGCCCTGCAAAAGCTCGGCCCGGTACTGGTGCAGTACTTTGGCCTGGGCGAGGTGACCGGCTGCATCACCGTGCTGCCGCCGCACATGCATTGCGCCGACGACGCCAGCGCCAACGCCCACATCGGCAGCTGCGGCAAACCCCGCACCGGCATGGAGGTGGCGGTGCTCGACGCCGGCGGGCAGCCTGTGGCCAGTGGCGAGGTGGGGGAGATCTGCTGCCGGGGCCCAGCGGTTTTTGCGGGTTACCACAACAACCCCGAGGCCACGGCCCGGGCGCTGCGCGGCGGCTGGTTCCACACCGGCGACCTGGGCCGGCTCGACGCACGGGGCCTGCTCTACATCACGGGCCGCGAGTCGGACATGTACATCTCGGGCGGCTCCAATGTCTACCCGCTCGAAGTCGAGGAGGTGCTGCTGACTCACCCGGAGGTGGCCGAGGTGGCCGTGCTGGGTGTGCCCGACCGCCACTGGGGCGAGGTGGGCGTGGCCGTGGTGGTGCGCCGCAGCGCGGCCGCCCGCCCGCAAGTACCGCCAATGCCGCAGGTGGATGAAGCCGGCCTGATGGCCTTTCTGGATGGCCGGCTGGCCCGTTACCGCTGGCCGCGGCGGGTGTTCTTCTGGGACGAGCTGCCCAAGTCGGGCTATGGCAAGATCACCAAGCAGGAGGTCTTGCGCTTGCTGACCGCGCGTGGCGAGGTTCAGGCAGTCCAAGCCGACTGAGCCCTCACCGGGCGTAGAGAATCACCCCCCACAGCCTGCTTTTGAAACCCGTACCGATTTGCCCCGAATCCCAACCCGAGACCCCACCATGTCCATCACCCGTCGCCACCTCATCGCCAGCGCTGGCGCCGTTGCGCTGCCTGCCCTGTCTCTGCGCCCGGCCATCGCCGCGCCGGAGTTCAGCATCAAGTACGGCAACAACCTGCCGCTGACCCACCCGATGAACACCCGTGCCAACGAGATGGCTGCGGCGATCAACGCCGAGTCCAAGGGCCGCATCGATTTTCAGGTCTTCCCTAACAACCAGCTCGGCAACGACACCGACATGCTGTCGCAGGTGCGCTCGGGCGCGCTCGACTTTTTCACGCTCTCACCCTTGATCCTGGGCACACTGGTGCCGGCTGCCCAGATCAGCGGCGTGGGCTTTGCGTTCAAGGACTACGGCCAGGTCTGGAGTGCGGTGGACGGCGACCTGGGCGCGCACGTGCGCAAGCAGATCGCGGCAGGATCAAGTCTGTTTGCTTTCGAGAAGATCTGGGATAACGGCTACCGCCAGATCACCACCAGCACCAGGCCGATCACCACGCCCGACGACCTGAAGGGCCTGAAGATCCGCATCCCGCCCAGCCCTTTCTGGGTGAGCATGTTCAAGGCCTTCGAGGCATCGCCGCAGACCATCAACTTTGCCGAGGTGTATTCGGCCCTGCAGACCAAGGTGGCCGACGCGCAAGAAAATCCGCTGGCCATCATCGCCACCGCCAAACTGAACGAGGTGCAGAAGTTCTGTTCCATCACCAACCACATGTGGGACGGGTTCTGGTTTCTGGGCAACAAGAAGTCGTTCGACCGCCTGCCGCAGGACCTGAAGGACATCGTCACCAAGCACATCAACGCCGCCGGCCTGAAGCAGCGGGACGATGTCAAAAAACTCAACGACAGCCTGCAGGCTGACCTGAAGGCCAAGGGCATGGCCTTCAACAACACCGAGGCCGAGCTGTTCCGCAACAAGCTGCGCGGCGCCGGCTTTTATGCCGAATGGCACAAGAAGTTTGGTGAAGAAGCCTGGGCGGTGCTGGAGAAGTACACCGGGAAGCTGGTGTGAGCCCGGGCGGCGTCGATCTGGACGCCGCCGCTCCCGGCACGGGTGTGCTGGCCCGGCTTGACCGCGGGCTGGGCTGGTTGGTCGAGGTGCCGGCCGCACTGCTGGTGCTGGCCGACATCGTTGTACTGCTTGCCGGCGTGGTGTCGCGCTACCTGCTGCACAACCCGCTGCTGTGGTCTGATGAGCTGGCGTCCATCCTGTTCTTGTGGCTGGCGATGCTGGGCTCGGTGGTGGCCTTGCGGCGCGGCGAGCACATGCGCATGACGGCGCTGGTCAGCAGCGCGGGCCCGCAGCGCCGCGCCCTGCTGGAGGCGGTGGCGACGATGGCCTGTCTGGCCTTTTTGATGATGGTGGTGGTCCCGGCCTGGGAGTACGCGGCCGAGGAGCGGGCCATCACCACGCCAGCGCTGGAGCTGTCCAACCTGTGGCGTGCAGCGGCCTTGCCGGTGGGCATCGTGCTGATGGCGGTGTTTGCGGTGTTGCGCTTGTTGCGGGCGGGCCCAAGCGCCCGACTGCTGCAGGCCGTGCTGATCGTGGCTGCGCTGGTGCTGGGGTTCTGGCTTGCCGCCCCGCTGTTTGCCACGCTGGGCCGGCTCAACCTGCTGGTCTTTTTTGTGGGTGTTGCGGGCGGCTGCGTGTTTGCCGGCATCCCGATTGCGTTTGCGTTTGGCCTGGCCACCTTCGGCTACCTGGCCTTGACGACGCAAACGCCGATGCTGGCGTTGGTCGGCCGCATGGACGAGGGCATGTCGCACCTGATCTTGCTGGCGGTGCCGCTGTTTGTGTTTCTCGGCCTGCTGATCGAGATGACGGCGATGGCGCGTGCGATGATCAATTTTCTGGCATCGCTGCTGGGCCACGTCAAGGGCGGGCTGTCGTATGTGCTGATCGGCGCGATGTACCTGGTCTCGGGCATCTCCGGGTCCAAGGCGGCCGACATGGCGGCGATTGCGCCCGCACTGTTCCCGGAGATGAAGGCGCGTGGCGCCAAGCCCGGCGATCTGGTGGCCCTGCTGGCCGCCACCGGTGCGCAGACTGAAACCGTGCCACCTAGCCTGGTGCTGATCACCATCGGCTCGGTCACTGGCATCTCGATTGCCGCGCTGTTCACCGGCGGTCTGCTGCCGGCGGTGGTGCTGGGGGTGATGTTGTGCGCGGTGGTCTGGCGCCGCTACCGTCACGAGGACTTGAGCCATGTCCAGCGTGCACCCCGCACCGAGGTGCTCAAACTGTTTGTGATTGCCTTGCCGGCGCTGGCGCTGCCCTTTGTAATCCGTGCTGCAGTGGTCCAGGGCGTGGCCACCGCCACCGAGGTCTCGACCCTCGGCATCGCCTACTCGGTGCTGGCCGGGCTGCTGGTCTACCGCCAGTTCGACTGGCGGCGGGTCGGCCCGATGCTGGTCGAGACGGCGTCGCTGTCGGGCGCGATCCTGCTGATCATCGGCTGCGCCACGGCGATGGCCTGGGGTTTGACGCAGTCGGGGTTTTCCAGGCTGCTGGCGCAGACCATGGCGAGCATGCCGGGTGGAGCGCCGGTGTTCATGGCGGTGTCCATCCTGGCTTTCACCGTGCTGGGCTCGGTGCTGGAGGGCATCCCGGCCATCGTGTTGTTCGGGCCGCTGTTGTTCCCGATTGCCCGGGCACTCGGCATCCACGAGGTGCACTACGCGATGGTGGTGATCCTGTCCATGGGCCTGGGCCTGTTTGCGCCGCCGCTGGGCGTGGGCTACTACGCTGCTTGTGCCATCGGCCGGGTCAACCCGGACGAAGGCATTCGGCCTATCGTGGGCTACCTGGCAGCGCTGTTGGTGGGCACGGTGATCGTGGCGTATGTGCCCTGGATATCCATCGGGTTTTTGTAGCAAGACGGCTGCGCCGCCTGCGGCCCGCGAGCTGGACGCTCACGCCCTGGCGCGCTCAATAAATCAGCCGGTCCGGCCGGATGTCGCGCAGGATGGTGGTGGCGATCTCCTCGATCGACTTGTGGGTGGAACTGAGCCAGGCAACGCCGCTGCGCCGCATCATCGCCTCGGCCTCGCGCACCTCGTAGCGGCAATTCTCGAGCGCGGCGTACTTGCTGTCGGGCCGGCGCTCGTTGCGGATCTGGGCCAGCCGCACCGGGTCTATCGTCAGGCCAAAACACTTGGCGATGTACGGCGCCAGCGAAGCGGGCAGCTTGTGACGCTCAAAATCCTCGGGGATCAGCGGGTAGTTGGCAGCCTTGATGCCGTGCTGCATTGCCAGGTAGAGCGAGGTGGGGGTCTTGCCACTGCGGCTCACGCCCACCAGGATCACATCGGCGCTGGCGAGGTTGCGGGCCGACTGCCCATCGTCATGCGCGAGTGAAAAATTGATCGCCTCGATGCGCTCGTTGTACTCGCTGCTCTTGGCCGCGTCCGAGAACCGGCCGACCCGGTGGTTGCTCTTGACCGCAAACTCGATCTCCAGCGGCTCGACAAAGGCCTTGAACATGTCGAGCACCAGCCCGCGGCAGTCAGCACTGGTCAGGATGTGTCGCACATCGTCGTTGACCAGGGTGATGAAGACGATCGGCTTGCGGCCCTCGGCGTCGGCCACTTGGTTGATCTCTCGCACCACCACCAGCGCTTTTTCGACCGTGTCGATGAAGGGCCGACGCACATGGCGCGGCTTGGCTGAAAACTGCGCCAGGATCGAGTTGCCAAAGGTCTCGGCCGTGATACCGGTGCCGTCCGAAACAAAGAACACGCTGCGGTTGGGCATTTGAAGGTCCGTTTGCGGCACGAAGTTGGGTGCAGGGCCAGGAATCATAGGGGCATCATCCGTAGAATCCCGCACCAGCACACCGACCAGATGCGCCGCCGCCCCACGTCCCCACCCGATGGCCCCCTCCTGCAGCCCACTTGATGAGTCAAGCGCACGAGCGGATGAGCCCGGGAGGCGCCGCGTCTGGGCCACCGCGCGCCCGGCAGCACCGATTCCCCACCCTACCGGAGCTTTTCCATGTCATCGACCCTCCTGGCGGCCACCGCCCTGGCGATCCCGTTTGAGCACCTGAGAATGACCGACGTCGAGGTGGTTGGCGGCAAAAACGCCAGCCTCGGCGAGATGATCAGCCAGCTTGCCGCTTCCGGCGTGCGGGTGCCGGGCGGTTTTGCCACCACCGCGCTGGCGTTTCGGCAATTTCTGGCCTATGGCGGTCTGACCGACAGGATCTTTGCCCGCCTGGCTGCGCTCGACACCGACGACGTCAACGCGCTGGCCGTGGCTGGCGCCGAGATCCGTCAATGGGTGATCGACGCGCCGTTTCCGCCCGACTTTGAGGCTGCGGTGCGGGCCTCGTTTGCCGCGCTGACAGCCGACCATCCCGGCGCCAGCTTTGCAGTGCGCTCGTCGGCCACCGCCGAGGACCTGCCCGACGCCTCGTTTGCCGGCCAGCAGGAGACCTTTCTCAACGTGCACGGCATCGACGATGTGCTGCACAAGATGAAGGAGGTGTTTGCTTCGCTCTACAACGACCGCGCCATCAGCTACCGGGTGCACAAGGGCTTTGCCCATGCCGATGTGGCCTTGTCGGCCGGTGTGCAGCGCATGGTGCGCTCGGACCTGGGCGCGGCCGGGGTGATCTTCACGATCGACACCGAGTCGGGCTTCGAGGACGTGGTGTTCATCACCTCCAGTTACGGCCTGGGCGAGACGGTGGTGCAGGGCGCCGTCAACCCGGATGAGTTTTATGTGCACAAGCCCGCGCTCAAGGCCGGCAAGTTGGCGGTGATCCGGCGCAACCTGGGCAGCAAGCTGATCCGCATGGAGTTCAGCTCGACCGAAGAGCGCCAGGCCACCGGCCGGTTGGTGCGCACCGTCGAAACCCCGCCCGAGCAGCGCAACCGCTATTCGCTGACCGATGCCGACGTCACCGAGCTGGCCCAGTACGCGCTGATCATCGAGCAGCACTACGGCCGGGCGATGGACATCGAGTGGGGCAAGGACGGCGAGGACGGCAAGCTCTACATCCTGCAGGCTCGGCCCGAGACGGTCAAAAGCCAGGCCGTCGGCCAGGTCGAGCAACGCTTCAAGCTCAAGGGCGGGCCAACACGCAGGAGCGCGGCATTGGTGGAGGGCCGCGCGATTGGCCAGAAGATCGGCACCGGTCCGGTGCGGCTGGTCTCGCAAATCAGCGAGATGGACCGGGTGCAGCCTGGCGACGTGCTGGTCACCGACATGACCGACCCGAACTGGGAGCCGGTGATGAAACGCGCCTCGGCCATCGTCACCAACCGAGGCGGGCGCACCTGCCATGCTGCGATCATCGCGCGTGAGTTGGGCATCCCGGCCGTGGTGGGCTGTGGTGACGCCACCGAGCAGCTGACCGACGGCCAGCTGGTCACCGTGGTCTGCAGCGAGGGCGACACCGGCGTGGTCTACGACGGCCTGCTCGAGACCGAGGTCACCGAGGTCAAGCGCGGTGAGCTGCCGTACTGCCCGATCAAGATCATGATGAATGTGGGCAACCCGTCGCTGGCGTTTGATTTTGCGCAGATACCCAACTCCGGCGTCGGCCTGGCGCGGCTGGAGTTCATCATCAACACCAACATCGGGGTGCACCCGAAGGCGATCCTCGACTATCCCAACATCGACCCCGACCTGAAAAAGGCGGTCGAGTCGGTGGCCCGGGGCCACGCCTCGCCGCGTGCGTTTTACGTCGACAAGCTGGTCGAGGGCATCGCAACAATCGCCGCCGCCTTCTGGCCCAAGCCGGTGATCGTGCGGCTGTCGGACTTCAAGTCCAACGAGTACAAGAAGCTGATCGGCGGCTCACGCTACGAGCCGGACGAAGAAAACCCGATGCTGGGCTTCCGGGGCGCCTCGCGCTACATCAGCGGCGAGTTTGCCGATGCGTTTGCGATGGAGTGCGAGGCGCTGAAACGGGTACGCAACGACATGGGCCTGTCCAACGTCGAGATCATGGTGCCGTTTGTTCGGACCGTACGCCAGGCCGAGCGGGTGGCGCAACTGCTGGCCGACCGTGGCCTGGCGCGTGGGCAAAACGGCCTGCGCCTGATCATGATGTGCGAGGTGCCCAGCAACGCGATCCTGGCCGACCAGTTCCTGGCGCATTTTGACGGCATGTCGATCGGCTCCAACGACCTGACGCAGCTCACGCTCGGGCTCGACCGCGATTCGGGCATGCCGCTGCTGGCGGCCGATTTCGACGAGCGTGACCCTGCTGTCAAGGCCCTGATCAGCCGCGCCATCGCAGCCTGCCGTGCCACCGGCAAGTACATCGGCATCTGCGGCCAGGGCCCCAGCGACCATCCCGACTTTGCCGACTGGCTGGCCGACGAGGGCATCGTCTCGATCTCGCTCAACCCGGACTCGGTGGTCGAAACCTGGATGCGGCTGGCAACCCGCTGACGCCACTTGGCCATGTTCAGCCAGTCACCCCGCAGCGCCGAGGTCTCACGGCGGTTTGCGATGCGTCTGCATCGGCGCTACGCCTTGTTCACGCTGGGTGTGGTGCTGTTCATCGTTGCGTTGGCGCTGCTCGAGCGCAGTGGCTGGCCGCGCAGCTGGATTGGCGGCAGTTTCTTGATCGCCACCGTGTTGGTGTACGCCGGCATCGGGCTGATGAGCCGCACCACCGACGAGCTCGAGTACTACGTTGCCGGCCGGCGGGTGCCGGCTATCTACAACGGCATGGCCACAGCGGCTGATTGGATGTCGGCGGCCTCGTTCATCGGCACGGCGGGTGTGCTCTACCTGCAGGGCTTTGACGGCCTGGCCTATGTGCTCGGCTGGACCGGGGGCTACTGCCTGGTGGCGGTGCTGCTGGCACCTTACCTGCGGCGTTTTGGCCAGTTCACCATCCCTGACTTTTTAGGCGCCCGCTACGGCGGGCGAGCGCCCCGCATGATCGGCGTGGCCGCCACCGTGCTGGTGTCGTTCGTCTACGTCGTGGTGCAAGTCTACGGCGTGGGGCTGGTGACCTCGCACCTGACCGGCTTCAGCTTCGAGATCGGCATCTTCGTCGGCCTGGGCGGCGTACTGGTGTGCTCGTTTTTGGGCGGCATGCGGGCCGTCACCTGGACCCAGGTGGCCCAGTACATCGTGCTGATCATCGCCTACACGGTGCCGGTGATGTGGCTCAGCCTGCACCAGACCGGGTCCTGGCTGCCGGTATTCACCTACAGCGAGCAGTTGGCCGTGGTGGCCCAGCGTGAGGCCCAGCTGCTCGCGGACCCGGCCGAGCTGGAAGTGCGGCGTTTGCTGACCGAGCGCGCCGACGATGCCCAGCGCAAGCTGCGTGACGTGCCGGCCGCGATGGCCAGCGACGCTGAATCCCTGGCGCGCGAGATCGCCCAGATGCGCGCCGACAATGCCCCGCTGGCGCGCATCCAGCAGGCCGAGCGCCGGCTCGAGCGCATGCCGCGCAGCGAGGCCGAAGCGCGCGCCGGCTACCAGCGTGACCAGGAGCAGGCGCGTGCCCAGGCCCAACCCTTGGCCAGTTTGGCGCCAAACGCCGGCAACGAGACTCAGGCCGGGGCGGGCTCCAGCGATACGGGCACGGGCAGCAAGGGCGGCGGCGACGGTGGCGCCGGCCCAGCCCGCGCCAACTTTCTGGCGCTGGTGTTGTGCCTGATGCTGGGCACGGCAGCGATGCCACATGTGCTGACCCGCTACTACACCACCACCACCGTGGCGGCGGCGCGCAGTTCGGTCGGCTGGTCGCTGCTGTTCATCGTGCTGCTCTACGTCAGCGCGCCGGCACTGGCGGTAATGGTCAAGTACCAGGTCTTCACCGAGCTGGTGGGCACCTCGTTTGGCAGCCTGCCCGACTGGATCCGGCGCTGGAGCAAGCTCGACGCGTCATTGGTCTCGGTGCAAGACATCAACGGCGACGGCTACCTGCAGTTTGCCGAGTTGCGCCTGGGCGCCGACATGATCGTGCTGGCCGCTCCCGAGCTGGGCGGGCTGCCGGCGGTGGTCACCTACCTGGTGGCGGCGGGCGGTCTGGCGGCGGCGCTGTCGACCGCCGACGGCCTGCTGCTGACGATCTCGAATGCGCTGTCGCACGACTTCATCTTCCGGGTATTCCGGCCCAGCGCCTCGGCCATCAAGCGGGTGATGCTGAGCAAGATGATGGTGCTGCTCACAGCCGTGCTGGCGGCCTGGGTGGCGTCGCTGCGCCTGGCCGACATCCTGCCGTTTGTGACGGCGGCTTTTTCGCTGGCGGCGGCAACGTTTTTCCCGGCGCTGGTGATCGGCATCTTCTGGCGCCGCGCCAACCGCCATGGCGCAGTCGCCGGCATGCTGGCCGGTGCGGGAGTGTGCCTGGGGTACATGGCCAGCAACCTGACCAGCACCCGGGCCTGGTTCAACCTGGGCGAGGCCACGCTGGACCACCGCTGGTGGGGCATCGACCCGGTGGCCGCCGGGGTGTTTGGTGTGCCGATCGGATGTGCCGTGCTGGTGCTGGTGAGTTGGCTGACGCCGCCGCCGGGCGAGGCCGAACTGGCGCTGGTGGACCGTTTGCGCCGGCCCGGCCCGGTGCCTGGCAGTCACCACCGCTCCGGGCCGCCGTCCGCGCTATAATCGTCGGTTTACCTTTGCTGCACCGATGCTGTAGATCACCTGCCGGTAGGTTCCGGCAAGAAATTCTCCGGCGACGCCGTCGGGCAGCTTCCGCAAAGCGGAATCCACAAGGAGTGTCCATGCGTCATTACGAGATCGTGCTGTTGATCCATCCGGATCAGAGCGAACAGGTTCCAGCCATGCTGGAGCGCATCAAAACCACCGTCACCGCCTCTGAGGGCAAGGTGCACCGGGTCGAGGACTGGGGCCGCCGCGCCCTGGCCTACCAGATCCAGAAGCTGGCCAAGGCTCATTACGTGTGTCTGAACATCGAATGCAGCAAGGAATGCCTGGCTGAAATCGAAACCGGCTTCAAGTTCAATGACGCCGTACTGCGGCATCTGACGGTGTCCAAGGCCAAGGCCGAGACCACCCCGTCGATCATGATGAAGGCGGTCGAGCGGGAAGAAAGCCGCAAGACTTCGCACCAGACCGAGGCCAGCGCCTGATTGAAGAAACTGCTGCAGCGCCTGAAGCTGACGCGCCGCTGAACCGCCTGGTTCTGTCGGCGCAACTGCTTGAACGTGGCGCCGTGCGCTACACCCCCGCCGGTCTTGCGGCCATCGACTGCCGACTGCAACACGAGTCGGTGCTCACGGAAGACGGGCAGCCACGCAAGGTCTCGCTGGAGATCCGGGCGCTGGCCATCGGGGCGATCGCACGGCCACTGGGCGCCTTGAGGCTGGGACAAAGCGGCTTGTTTGCCGGCTTCCTGGCCTCGGGGCGCAACGCACGCGGCATGTTTTTTCATATCACCGAGCTGACCCCTGGCGCGCTTGCCACTGCCGCCGCGCTCCCAACGACATCCGATTGATTGGCCGAGACAGCTTGTTTTGGCACCCACTTAAAGATTGAGGTTCACCATGCCACCGCCCAGAGGTAAAGGTAAGTTTTCCAAAGACCGCAAGCCCAAGCGCAACACGCAATCGCTGCTGTTCAAGCGCAAGCGTTTCTGCCGCTTCACCGTCGCCAACGTGGTCGAAATCGACTACAAGGATGTGGACGTGCTGCGTGATTTCATCGGCGAGACCGGCAAGATCACGCCGGCCCGCCTGACTGGCACGCGCGCTTTCTACCAGCGCCAGCTCACCACCGCCATCAAGCGTGCGCGCTTCCTGGCGCTGGTGCCCTACAGCGACCAGCACCGCGTCTGAGGAGCCTTTTCATGCAAATCATCCTGCTCGAAAAAGTCTCGAACCTGGGCAACCTGGGTGATGTGGTCAGCGTCAAGGCGGGTTACGCCCGCAATTTTCTGATCCCCACCAAGCAAGCCCGCCGCGCCACCGAATCGGCGATCAAAGAGTTTGAAGGCCGTCGCGCCGATCTTGAAAAGATCGCCAACGACAAGCTCGTCGCTGCCCAGGGCGTGGGCGAGAAGCTCAACGGCAAGCTCGTCACCATCGCCCAAAAAGCGGGTGTGGACGGCCGGCTGTTTGGCTCGGTCACCAACGCCGACATCGCCGAAGGCCTCAAGAAATTGGGCTTCGAGGTGGCCAAGTCGCAGGTCCGCCTGCCGACCGGCCCGCTCAAGACCGTGGGCGAGCACCCGGTCTCGGTGGCCACCCACACCGATGTGGTGGTTGACATCACCGTCAAGGTTGTGCCTGAAGTGGCCTGATCTCGGCCCGGCGCTCCGGCGCTACCCCAAAAAAGCGGCTTCGGCCGCTTTTTTTGTGCCCGGCTCGGCACTACCTGCGCTGGTACTTGTCCTCAGGATCACGCCGGATTTCCCCCGAATTTCCACAGACTTGCCCACAGGCCGATGGCGCCCTGGACCGTATGATTCCAGGTCACCTGCCTTGTTGAGACCCTCTCCCGATGTCCGCTGTTTTCAGATCTGCCGCACCCAGCTCGACGCCTGACGACGAGGTCTCCCGCCTGCGGGTGCCACCGCATTCGGTCGAGGCCGAGCAGAGTGTGCTGGGTGGCCTGCTGATCGACAACATGGCCTGGGACCGGGCCGGCGATGCCGTCAGCGAGGGCGACTTCTACCGCTACGAGCACCGCGAGATCTTTACCGTGATTGCCGCGCTGATCAACGGCAGCAAGCCAGCCGACGTGATCACGGTGTTCGAACAACTGCAGAGCGCCGGCAAGGCCGAGGCCTGCGGCGGCCTGGCCTACCTCAACGCTTTGGCGCAAAGTGTGCCAAGTGCGGCCAACTTGCGGCGCTATGCCGAGATCGTGCGCGAACGTGCAATCTTGCGCAAACTGATCTCGGCGTCTGACGAGATCGCCACCAACGCCTTCAACCCGCAGGGCCGCCAGGTCTCGCAAATCCTGGACGAGGCCGAGGGCAAGATCTTCAAGATCGGCGAGGAGGGTTCGCGCAACAAACAGGGCTTCATCGGTGTGGACAAGCTGACGATACAGCTGATCGACCGCATCACCGAGCTGGCCGAAAACGGCGCCGAGGAGGTGACCGGCGTGCGCA
This sequence comes from Betaproteobacteria bacterium, assembly GCA_025358155.1. Lineage (GTDB taxonomy): Bacteria > Pseudomonadota > Gammaproteobacteria > Burkholderiales > Burkholderiaceae_C > Pseudaquabacterium. Next base: position 15,551 of record JANYKR010000151.1, on the reverse strand, counting down.
CCGGCTTCTTCGATCTCGACCGCATGACCGCCGGCCTGCAAAAAGGCGACCTGATCATCCTGGCCGCACGGCCGTCGATGGGCAAGACTGCTTTGGCGATCAACATCGCCGAGGCGGTGGCGGTCAATGAAGAGCTGCCGGTGCTGGTGTTTTCGATGGAAATGGGCGCCTCGCAACTGGCGCTTCGCATGATCGGCTCGCTGGGCCGCATCGACCAATCCGGCCTGCGCACCGGCAAGCTGCGTGATGACGAATGGACCCGGCTCACCGAGGCGGCTGAGCGCCTGGGCAAGGCACCGCTCTACATCGACGAGAGCCCGGCGCTCAACCCGGCCGAGTTGCGGGCCCGCTCGCGCCGCATGGCGCGGCAGTTTGGCGGCACGCTGGGCCTGATCGTGGTCGATTACCTGCAGCTGATGAGCGGCACCGGCAAAAGCGACGGCGAAAACCGCGCCACCGAGATCAGCGAGATCTCGCGCGGCCTCAAGGCCCTGGCCAAAGAGCTGCAGTGCCCGGTGATTGCGCTGTCGCAGCTCAACCGCTCGGTGGAGACCCGCACCGACAAGCGGCCGATGATGAGTGACCTGCGCGAATCGGGCGCCATCGAGCAAGACGCCGACGTGATCATGTTCATCTACCGCGACGACTACTACAACAAGGACAGCAAAGAGCCAGGCATTGCCGAGATCATCATCGCCAAGCAGCGCAATGGTCCCACCGGCGTGTCCAAGCTGACCTTCCTCAAGCCGCTGACCAAGTTCGACAACCTGGCCCCCGGCAGCTCCGGCAGCGGTGAATACTGAGGTCGCGCGCAAGGCGCCGGAAGGCGCCGTGCGGCTACCGAAGGACTGGGCGCGATACCAGCGACCAGGCTGAGGTCGCGCGCAAGGCGCCGGAAGGCGCCGTGCGGCTACCGAAGGACTGGGCACAAAACACCGGCCCGTCCCGATCCGCCGCACCGCCCCTCCAGCCCTGCATTAGCGCCTGAATCACCGGTCGCTTGAGTCGTTTGATGCGCTGTGCCTTTGGTATAAACCCGGGTTTAGGGTGGTCATGACGGCAACAGCCCCAAGACTCGTGCGCTGCGTAAATCGACTGCGCAGGCACGCCATCAGTCGGGCCGCCGATGGCACTTCCGCAGGCTCACCCCGGCCACTGGTGTGGTCTGGGCAGGTCTGCGTCAGGGTCGCTGGAGAGCAAACGTGCCCTTGCGCACCCGCTTGAGCAACATCGCGTTGGCCCGCTGGCTGGCCGGCCCGGCGCCCGAGGCCGGCCCGTCGCATGTGCCGCCGCGCGCCGCGCTGCCTCTGCGCGCGCTGCTGGTCGCGATCGCAGTGATCACGTTGTTGCTCAGCGATCTGGCCTTGCTGCTGAACTACCGCGACCACCTGGATCACCAGGGCCGCCAGTTGCAAGCCATCGCCGAGTTGCAGTCCCAGCAACTGCAGCGCTGGCTGGACGGGCATTTGCGGCAGGCCGAGACGGTGCGCAGCAACGCGCAGCTGGCCAACCGGTCCCGCCGCGCTCAGGCCGGTGATGGCGCCGCACGGGCGCAGCTGCTCGACCACGCCAGCAAGCTGCACGCGGCCTATGGCAATGCCGCGGTGCTGGTGCTCGATGCCCGGGCCGAGCTGCTGCCGGCTGATGCTGGCGTTGCGGCGCCGCTCTCGGCTGCCCTGCGCAACGCCGCCCGGCTGGCCATCGCCACCGGCCTTGTCCAGCACGCCGCCCTCTACCCGACTGACGACCCCGCCCTGGGCCGCAACAGCGCCTGGTTTGATGTGGTGGCGCCACTGGCGGAGACGGGTCGCCCGCCAACCGGGGCCATGGTGTTGCGCGCCGATCTGCAGGATTTCCTGGTACCGAACCTGCAGGCCTGGCCGGTGGCGAGCCGCAGTGCGGTCACGCGGCTGGTCTACCGCGCGGGCGACCGGGTCGGCGGGCTGGGCAGCACCGCCCCCGTGTCCTTTTCCAGCCCCAATCCGCTGGCCGCCCGGGCCTTGCGCGGCGAACTCCCTTTTGGCCAGCCGCTGACCGGTCTGGACTTTCGCGGCACGCAGGTGCTGGGTGTGGTGCATGCGGTACCGGGCACTGACTGGGCGCTGGTGGCCAAGATTGACCGCAGCGAGATCGTGTCGGCCTGGTGGCATGACGCGGTCTGGATCATCGGCGCAGCGGTCATGGCCATGGTGATCGCCTTGGCCAGTGCACTGCAGTGGCGCGACCGGCGCATGCTGCAGCGGCTGCGACACCAGCAGGCCCTGCAGCGTGAACGAGGCCGCGGTCTGGCGCTGGTGCAGGCGGTGGCCGAGAGCGCCACCGATGCGATCTACGCCAAAGACCTGGCCGGCCGGTACGTGCTGTTCAACCCCGAGGCCAGCCGGCTGGTGGGCCGGCCCGCTGCGGAGGTCATCGGGCATGACGCCAGCATGCTCTTTTCGCCCGACGAGGTCGATGAAATCCGCAGGCTCGATGCCCAGGTCATGGCCGAGAGCCGGGTCATCAGCGAGGAGGAGACGCTCGAGACCGTCGCGGGCCGCTCGGTGTTCTTGGTCACCAAGGGGCCGCTGCGCGATGCAGCAGGCCAGGTGATCGGCCTGTTTGGCATCTCACGCAACATCACCGAACGCAACCAGGCCGACACCGCGATGCGTGAACGAGAGGCCCACCACCGGGCCTTGCTCGAAGCGATGTCCGACGGCATGTTCGTAGCGCAGGACCACGGGTTTGTTTTTTCCAATCCGGCCCTGCCCCGAATGCTGGGGCTGCACGCCGACGGTCTGGTCGGGCTGGGTTTTGCCCAAGTGGTGGCGCCCGAGTTTTTGGCCCTCTGGACCGCACGGTTTGATCAGCGGGTTGGCGACGGTTCTGAGCCGGAAGGCCACTACGAGCTGCAGTTCCTGCGCCAGGGTGAGCCGCAGCGCATGTGGGTCGAGCTGCACGCCAGCCGCCTGCAGTACCGGGGCCGGCCGGCCGTGCTGGGCCTTGTCCGTGACATCACCGAGCGGCGCCACGCCGAGCAGGCGCTGCAAGCCGCCGCCCACCGGGTGCAGGCCGTGGGCGACTCGGTACTCGACCAGTTGGCCGTGCTGGATACCCATGGCATCGTCACCGCTGTCAATGCGTCCTGGCAGCAGTTTGCGGTTGACAACGCCCTACCGGGTCCAGGCGTGCCGGCCCACACCGGCGTGGGCGCCGACTACCTGGCGGTGCTGCGCAATGCGGTCGGTGCGGGCAGCGAGGACGCGGCAGCCGTTGCCGAGGGCATCACCGGTGTACTGGCCGGCCGCCTGCCTGCCTTTGCGCTGGAGTACCCCTGCCATGCGCCCCACGAGCCGCGCTGGTTCCGCATGCTGGTGACGCCGCTGCGCCTGGCCAGCGGTGGTGCGGTGGTGGTGCACAGCAATGTGACCCAGCGCCACCAGGCCGAGGCCGCCTTGCGGCGGCTGGCCGAGCAGTACCGGTCGATGGTCTCGGCGCTGGATGCCGGCATCGTGATCTACGGCCTGAACGCCCGCGTCCTGGCCTGCAATCCGCAGGCCGAGCGGTTTTTTGGCTGCGATCTGGCCGGCCTTCAGCAGCGGGGATTTTTCAAACAGTGGCAATGGTTGCAGGCGGACGCTTCGCCCATGCCCGATGCCGAATTGCCGCTGCTGCGAACCCTCAGCACCGGCCAGCCTTGCAGAGCGCAACTGGTGGGTGCGATCTCGCCAAGCGGCACTCAGCACTGGCTGATGCTCAATGCCGAGCCGGTGCGGGACGGCGCGGGCGGCGCCATGACGGCGGTGGTGATAGCGCTCGACGACATCACCCAACGCTACCAGGATGAGCAGCTGCTGCGCAAGCTGTCACAGGCGGTAGAGCAAAGCCCGATCGGCACCCTCATCACCAACAACGAGGGCCAGGTCGAGTATGTCAACCAGGCCTACACCCGGATCAGCGGCTATGGCCACGACGAGGTGATCGGCCAATTGCTCTCCGCGCTGCAGACCAGCCCCACCGAGCAGGCCAGGTCGCTCGCGCCGCAAGCGGCCTTGACCCAGGGCGAGGCCTGGTCTGGCGAAGTGCTCAACCGGCGCAAGAGTGGCGAGGCATTCGACCTGTTTTTGCAAGCCGCACCCATCCGCCAGCCTGACGGCCGCGTCACCCACTGGCTGTGGCTGGGCGAGGACATCAGCGGCCACAAACGCGATGCCGCCGAGCTCGACCGCCACCGCCAGCATTTGCAGTCGCTGGTGGATGAGCGAACCCAGCAGTTGCAGTTGCTCAATGCCGAGCTGGTGCGCGCGAGGGACAACGCCGAGGCGGCAAACCGGGCCAAGAGCGACTTCTTGGCCAACATGAGCCACGAGATCCGCACCCCGATGAACGCCGTGATCGGCTTGACCCATCTGATGCGGCGAGATGCCCAGGAGCCACTGCAGATCGAACGCCTGGGCAAGGTGGCCACGGCGGCCGACCACCTGCTGCAGGTCATCAATGACGTGCTGGACCTGTCCAAGATCGATGCCGGCAAGCTCGACCTGGAGCTGACTGATTTTTCACTCAGGGCGGTGCTGGCAAGCAGCCGCAACCTGGTGGCCGACAAAGCCCGGGCCAAGGGCCTGGCCTTGTCGCTGGTGATCGCAGACGGCCTGCCGGACGGCTTGCGCGGCGACCCGACCCGGCTGTCCCAGGCCTTGCTCAACCTGCTGAGCAATGCCGTGAAGTTCACCGACCAGGGCCGGGTCGAGCTGCGGGTAGAGCGGCTGCAGCCGACGGCTGCGGTGCCGGCCGGGCCGGTCGGCCGGGCTGGTCGGCTGCCGGGGGCCGAGCTGACGCTGGCCGAGCATCAGCCGGTCGGGCTGCGCTTTGGGGTGCGCGACACCGGCATTGGCGTGGCGGCTGAGCAGATCGACAGCCTGTTCACGGCCTTCAGCCAGGCCGACAGCTCAACCACCCGGCGGTTTGGGGGTACCGGCCTGGGCCTGGCCATCACCCAGCGCCTGGTCGTGTTGATGGGGGGTGAACTGGGCGTGACCAGCCAGCCCGGCGTGGGCAGCGAGTTCTGGTTCTCGGCGGGGTTTGCGCACAGCCACAGCCCGGCGGACGAGCCCGCCCTGCCGCTGATCGAGTCCGAGTCACTGCTGCGTCAGCGTTGCGCTGGCGCCCGTGTGCTGCTGGTCGAAGACAACGCCGTGAACCAGGAGGTGGCGGTGGAAGTGCTGCGGCTCGCCGGGCTGCAGATCGACGTGGCCGACAACGGGCTGCAGGCGGTAGCCAGCGTGCAGCGCCAGGCCTATGACCTGGTGCTGATGGATGTGCAGATGCCCGAGATGGACGGCCTGGAGGCCACCCGCCGCATCCGTGCGCTGCCCGGCCTGCGCCGCCTGCCTATCCTGGCGATGACCGCCAACGCCTTTGGCGAGGACCGCGCGGCCTGCCTGGCCGCCGGCATGGACGGCCATGTTGCCAAGCCAGTGGACCCGGCGCAGCTCTATGCCGCGCTGTTGCAGTGGTTGCCGGCCGCGCCTGACAGGCCTGACACGCCGGAGTTGGCTGCGGGTGAACCCGGCGCCGCCGCAGCGCCGGTGCGGCCTGAACCGGCCAAGCTGCCGCCGGCGTCCGAGGCTGATCTGGACGCGCTGATGGCGCTGTTGAGCACGGCCGACTACAGCGCCGCTGCGGCCTTTCAGCGCCTGGCCCCGGCGTTGCGCCAGCAGTGGGGTGCTGGCGTCAACCGCGTTGAGGCTTGCCTGCAGCGCTTTGACCACGAGGGCGCTGCCCGGGCACTGGCGGCGCTGCGGGCGGGCTGAGCCCACTGAGCTTGGCGCTGGCTGGCTTGCTGCCGCAGGCCTCGGCAGCAGGGTTCAGGGGCTCAGCGCCGGCTGCGCTGCCGGCTGCGCTACCGGCTGCGCTGCCGGCTGCGCGCGGCCGCTTGTCCGCATCGCTTCGGGCAGCGTGTTGGTCAGGGCCGGTGCGGCGCGGGCCGTCAGCCAGCTCCGCAGGGCCGCCGGCTCGAGTGGTTTGCAAAACAGATAGCCCTGGCCCCGGTCGCAGCCCAGCGCGGTGATCTGCGCGGCCTGGTCGGGGGTTTCGATGCCCTCGGCCACGGTGGTCATGTGCAGGGTGCGGGCTACCCGCACGGTGGCGTCGATCAGCGCGCGGTGGTAGTCGCTGTGCTCGGCCTCGACCACAAACGAGCGGTCGATCTTGACCGTGTCGACCGGCAACAGGTGCAGGCAGGCCAGCGACGAGTAGCCGGTGCCAAAGTCATCCAGCGCCAGCTTCAAGCCCAGACTCTTGAGTTCACGCAGCCGGGCCTGCACCACCGGGTCTTGCGCAGCCAGGCTCTCGGTCACTTCCAGCTGCAGGGCTGCTGGCGGCATGCCGTTGTCGGTCAGGATCTGCTGCACCTGGCCCATCAGGTCACCCTGGCGCAATTGCGCAACCGACAGGTTCACCGCCAGCAGCCCCGGGGCCAGCGCGCCGAGCTCACGCTGCCAGCGCATGAACTGGCCGCAGGCGGTCTGCAGCACAAACAGCCCGAGCGCGCCGATCAGCCCGCACTCCTCGGCCACCGGCACAAACTGCGCCGGGCTGACGACACCGCGGGTCGGGTGGCGCCAGCGCACCAGGGCCTCGACACCGGCGCAGCCCGGCTGGCCTGGCTGGCACACCAGGTCCAGCACCGGCTGGTAGACCACAAACAGCTCGGCCCGCTCCAGCGCGAGGTGCAAATCGGCCTCGATGCAGGCGCGCTCGCTGACCTGCTGGCGCATGCGGGGCTCGAACAGCACCCAACGGCCGCGCCCGCCTTGCTTGGCCTCGTACATTGCGGTGTCGGCGTCGCGCAGCAGGCTGTCGGCATCGTCAAAGGCCAGCGCCGAGGTGCGCACGCCGATGCTGGCGCTGGAGAACACCCGGTGGCCCAGCACATCGTAAGGCCGGGCCAACACCTGCAGCAGGCGCTCGGCCACCAGCGCCGCGTCCGCGGGCCCGGCCAGTCCGTCGAGCAGCACCACAAACTCATCGCCGCCCAGCCGGGCCGCCGAGCCGTCCAAGGCCTCACCCGGCCGGCTCACTGCATCGCCGGGCCGCAGCGTGCCTTGCAGGCGATGGGCGATCTGGCGCAGCAGGTCATCGCCGGCGCTGTGGCCCAAGGAGTCGTTGACCTGCTTGAAGCGGTCAAAGTCAAGAAACAGCAGGGCGAAGTGGCCGCCGGCTGCGGCGCGGTGCCGATGAATCGCCGTGGTCAGGCGTTGCAGCAGCGCGCTGCGGTTGGGCAGCCCGGTCAGTGCATCGGTCAGGGCCGTGGCCTGCAGCTGTTGCTCGCCCAGCTTGCGCTCGCTGATGTCGAGGTGGATACCTACCATGCGCTGGGCCCGACCCCGGGCGCTGCGCTCGACCACAGCGCCAAAAAACTGCACCCAGACCCAGGCGCCGCTGCGGTGGCGCAGCCGCATGTCACAGCGGTAGGGCACGCTGGGCTCGGCCAGGTGCTGGCGCAGCAGCCGGTCGGCGCCCGCCTGGTCATCCGGGTGGACTTGCTCGCGCCAGGCCTGGCGCAGCGGCTCGAATTCATCCACGCTGTAGCCCAGCAGTGCGCAGCTCTCGGCGCTCAGGGCCGGCGCGTCGGTGTCGAGCCGCCAGTCCCAGGTGCCGATGCGGGCCGCCCGCAAGGCCAGCTGCAGCAAGGTGCGCTGGGCGCGCTGCTCGGTGACATCGACAAAACAGGCCACCGCGCCAGTCAGCTCACCCGCCGGGTTGCGCAGCGGCTCGCTGTTGACCAGCAACCAGCGCTGCTCGTCTTGCGCCGTCATCACGCCGATGCTGTCGGCGGCCACGCTCACGCCGTCGCGCAGCGAGCGGCTGCTGGGGTGTTGCTCACCCGGGTAGAGGCTCAGGTCATCGTGCACAGTGCGCCAGCGCGGGTCGACCGGGTGGCGGCCTTGCAGCTGCGCCAGGCTCAGGCCCAACACCCGCTCGGCGGCGCGGTTGGCATCGACGATAGCGCCGCTGGCGTCGTGCTCCACCACGCCGGTGGGCAGCGCGTCGAGCAAGGTGCGCAGGCGCAGGCGTTGAAACACCTGTTCGGTGACGTCGGTCTGCACTGCGATGAAGCCGGTCAGCGCACCCTTGCCGTCATGCAAGGGCCGGATGTCGATGTCGAGCCAGTACTCGCGCCCGGCCTTGTTGCGGTTGATCAGCTCAACCCGCACCCCCAGGCCGGCGTCCATTGCGGCACGCATGCGCAGCACGGTCGCCGGGTCGGTGGCGCGGGATTGCAGCAACTCGGCCGGCTTGCGGCCCTGTGCTTCGGCCAGGGTGTAGCCGGTGAGCCGGCTGAAAGCGTCGTTGACCCAGGCCACGCGGCGCCTGGCGTCGGTGATGACCACCATGTTGTGGGTGTGGCGGGCCACCAGCGAGAGCGGTTCCAGGTGGGCCGCCAGCTCGGACTGGCGGGCGTGCTGGCGCCGTACAAAACGGGCCGCTGGCTCGACCACGCCGGCCGCCAGCGCCAGCAGCAGGGCCGCACCCAGGCCTGCGGCCAGGCTCAGGTCGCGCAGCGCGCGTGCTGCTTTCTGGTCGGCGGTGAGCTGGATATGTTCAACCAGCGATTGCGCGGCCGCCAGCGAGGCATCGACCTCGCGCTGCAACAGGGCGGTGGCGCTGGTCAGGCGTGCGGCAACCGCCGGGCCAGCGGTGGCGGCGCCGCTACCCTGTGGTTCGGTCGGGCTGCTTTGCAGCCGGGCCAGGGTGTGCGCCCGGTACCAGAGCCGCTCGCGCGCCGCCTGCCAGCGGCGCACGGCCTCCTCCAGGGCCGGCAGCAGTGGGTCGAGCTGGGCACCGTTGCCGTTGCCCAGCAGGTGTTCAATCCGTAACGCATCGAGTTGGGCGCGCTCCAGCGCCGCGTCGAAAGTGATGCCGCCGTCACTGGGCGGCTGCACCGCGAGCAAGGCCACGCGCTGCGACAACATGCGCTGGGCGCCGGCCAGGTTGATCAGCTCGGCGTCGGCGCTGCGGCGCAACTCGCTCTGCCAGGCGTTCCAGCCGGCTGCGGCCAGCAGCAGCGCGATCAGCGTCAGCGCGCCATGCATCGCCCAGCGCAGGCGCCGGTGCGGCGGGGCGTCGCGGGTCGGCTGAGGCAGGCTCACTGGCGGGCCTGGTGGGTCAAAAGGGACATGCCTTGATTTCGGCCGGGTAGGGCGGAAGTTGAGCCTCATCCAGCGTTTGGCTGGACGCTGGGCGCTGGGCCCTGGCGGCGGCACCCGCGCCGGGCGCTCAGGCCACCGGCGATCCGGTCAGCTGCGCTTTGCCGTGGGCCCAGGCGGCCGCGCGGGGCTTGCTGACCTGGGCAGCGGCGGCGCCCTCGCGCCGGTAGGCGCCGCAGCCGATGAACTCGACCGAGCCCAGCGGCAGGACGTACGACTCCTTGGGCGTGACGACCTTGGTGCCCGGGCTGACCACCTCGTACTGGATCCAGCCGCCACCGCTGTCGGCAGCCGTCCAGGCGCGCGCCAGGAACGAGGTGGGCTCCAGGCCCGGCACGGCGCCGGCATGCTGGCCCACCAGCTCAGGCTTGGAGCCAAACACGCTGGTGGTGCCGTTGCGGTCAAAGACAAACAGGTAGAGGTCGCGGTCGATGAACGCGCCGTGCGGGTCGTGAAAGTCGGCAAAGGCCCGCTCGCGCCCGACCTGTGCGATGTGCGCCATCGCCCGCTCGACCAGACCGTGTGCCTCGTCGGCCGATGCCTGGCGCAGCCGCATCGACACCACCGCCTGGCGCAGCGTGTCGGCGCGCTCGACCAGGGTGCTGGACGCGCTGGCCGACAGCTCGACCAGCGCGGCGTTTTCGCGGGTGATCTTGTCGAGCGTGCTCACGCTCTCGGTCACCTCGCCCAGGCCGGCACTCTGTTGGGTGCTGGCGGTAGAGATCGAGCGCAGCCGGCCCGAGACCTCGCGCACGCCCGAGACAATCGTGTCGAGCGAGGCGCTGACGTTGCGCAGCTTGCCCGCCGAGTTGTCGACCTGCTGAGCGGCGTTGCCGATCAGCTTGCGGATCTCGTCGGCCGACTCGGCGCAGCGCTGGGCCAGTTGCCGCACCTCGCTCGCGACCACCGCAAAGCCCTTGCCGGCCTCGCCCGCCCGCGCCGCCTCCACCGCCGCGTTGAGCGACAGCATGCTGGTCTGGAATGCCACGTCGTCGATCACCGCCACCACCTCGGTCACCCGCTGTGAGGCGTCCTGCATTTGCTGCATCGAGCCCACGGTCTCGGCCATCGCGGCATGGCCTTGCTCGGCCTGCTCGGCCAGGCCGACGGTCAAGTCGTCCAGCTCCCGCGCGGCCTGGGCGTTCTGGGCCACCGCCAGGCTGAGCTGGCCGATGGCATCGACCGAGTTGCGCAGGCTGCTGGCCTGATCGTCGGTGCGCTCGGACAGGCGCTGGCTGCCGTCGGCCACCTGGGTGCCGGCCAGGTTGACCAGGGCAGCGCTGCTGCGGATCTCGGCCACCATGCCCGAAAGTTGCGCACAGGTCGCATCCACCGTGCGGCCGATGGCCGCCAGCTCATCGCGTCCGCGCACCTCGGTGCGGTGCGCCAGATCACCGCGCGCCATCGCGTCGGTGCCGCGCCGCAGCACCCGCAGCGAGGCCTGGAAGGTGACAAAAAGCGAGGTCAGCAAGTAGGCCAGCAGCATCACGCCGACCGTGAAGGCCAGGGCCTGCTGCAACACCTGCCGCTCGATGGATTGCAAACGCAGCGTGATCTCGGCGCGCAAGCCGCTGGCCGCCTCGCTGTTGAGGGCATGCAATTGGTCGATCGTGGCGCTGCCCAGGTCAAAAAAGCCCGACGCACTGCCGCTAGGCAGATCGGCTGAGAACTTTGCGGTGGCCAACTGGCCAAAGCGTTGCAACTCGCTGCGTGCGCCGGGCCAGGCGCCGAGGGCCGACCCGCCAGCCCGCTCGTAGGCGGCGAGCTTGCTGCCCAGATCGGCCAGGCTGCGGCCGATCTGGCCGACCTGGCCCAGCAACTGGGCCCGCTCTTGCAGTTGCACCGGGCTGGCCGTGGCGGTGCCGGTCGCCTCAGCGGCTTGGGTCAGCAGCTTGGCGCCCATGCCTCGGGTGATGGCGGCAGACTCCATCGCCGGCAGCAGGGTGTTGACCAGCATGTCCATCAGGTAGTAGGAGCGGCTTTCCGGGTCGAGCACCAGGCCCGAGCGGTCGCCGTTGAGCAAAGCAAATTGGCGCACGGCCTCGATGGCTTCGGTGTGCTGGGCAAACGTGGCCGCAGCCACTGCCGGGGTGGCTGCAGCAGGCGCGCCGTACCCCGCTGTGCTTTTTGCCGGCGCGGCAGTGTCGAGCAAGGCGAGCAGGCCCGTGCGCAAGGGGCGCCAGGCATCGCTCAGGCTGTAGCCGAGCGTGTCCGGGCTGAGCCGGGCGTCCATCGCCTCGACGCCCAGCGAGATCGCCCTTCGGGTGTCATCGCGCTGGGCGCTGGCGGCGGCGTCACCGGCCAGCACCCGGGAGGTCAAACCCCGGTGGCGCTGGGTGGCCAGCAGCAGCGGCTCCAGGGCCTCGACCACGGTCACGCCCTGCAGCTCGGTGCGTGCAAAGTCGCGCTGCGCCAGCTTGTCGTTGAGCGACAAGTACATCATCAATCCCATCGGTACCAGCATGGTGGCGGTGGTCAGGCCCAGCTTGGCCGACATCGGCAGCGCAAACATCAAACGGGTGCCGGGCGACAGCAAGGCCCGGGTCCACCGCAGCAGGCGCGACGGGTGGCTGGGCTTGGCAGGGTGGGCAAGGGGGTTCATGGCGGCCAGTTCAGGACAGCGGGCAGTGGGCTGGGCAGGGCTGGCGCAGCGGCGGCTTGGACACCGGCGAGCGGCCGGGCATCCCGGTCCTCGCCAGACCCAGCGCGGACAGGCCCGATGCTGCCTGCCACCGGCCCCGTCCGTTGGCCGGAAATAGTGCGCAATCCGGTGTCAAATCGGCCTCAACCGGGGGTGGGCACGCGCCCAGCCAGGCTGCTCGCCAAGCTGCCGGTGGCGCTGGTGGACGGGGTGGCCAGCGCAGCGGACTGGGCCGAGCGCTGCTGCAGCCAGCCGGCCATGCCGGAGAGCGGCAGCACCTGCGAGGCCGCGCCCAGGCGGATTGCCTCGCGCGACATGCCGTACACCACGCAGCTGGCTTCGTCTTGGGCGGCGGTCAGCGCACCTGCGTTGCGCATGTCGAGCAGGCCGCGGGCGCCGTCCTCGCCCATGCCGGTCAGGATCACGCCCAGCGCGTTGGCGCCGGCGCAGGCCGCCACCGACTTGAACAGCACATCCACCGACGGCTTGTGGCGGTTGACCAGCGGGCCGTCGCGCACCGACACCACGTACTGCGCGCCGCTGCGGTGCAACTGCATGTGGCGCCCGCCCGGGGCGATCAGCACCCGGCCGTCGATCACCCGGTCGCCGTCGGCGGCCTCTTTGACATCCATCGCGCAAACCCCGTTCAGCCGTTCGGCAAAGGCGGTGGTGAAGCGCTCGGGCATGTGCTGCACGATCACGATGCCGGGCGTGGTGCGCGGCAGGTCCAGCAACACCGCCTCGATCGACTGCACCCCTCCGGTGGAGCCGCCGATGGCGATGACCCGGTTGGTGGTGACCGCCATGGCGCCGCTGGCGCTGGCGCTGATCGCACCCGGGCCAGCTTGCACCTGGCGTGGCGCGCCCGGTGGCGCGCCGGCCGGCGCCAACTTGCCAGCCAGGGCGGTGGCCGGCAAGCGCGGCCGCAGCGCCCGGGGGTTGGCCGCAGCCGCCGCCCGCACCGCGGCCACCAGGCCGTTGGACTTGTCGCCCAGAAAGTCGCGCAGGCCGATCTTGGGTTTGGTGACGAAGCTCACCGCACCCTCGGCCAGCGCCTGCATCGTGGTGGCCGCTCCTTTTTCAGTCAGGGTCGAGCACATCACCACCGGCGTCGGCCGCTCGGCCATGATCTTGCGCAAGAAGCTGATGCCGTCCATGCGCGGCATCTCCACATCCAGCACCACCACGTCGGGCCACTGCGCGGCCATCTTGGGCCAGGCAAACAGCGGGTCGCTGGCGGTGGCGATGACCTCGATGCCACCGGCCGTGAGCAGGTCGGCCAGGTGCTTGCGCACGACGGCCGAGTCGTCGACCACCACGGCGGTGATCTTGGCCCGGCCGGTGGCGGGGTTGGGGGGAGCGGCGGTGGCCATCAGGGTCTCCTGGGTGAAAAGCTTGCAGCGGCTGGCACAACGCCGGCCGGGGGACAGAGGGCAGCGGCGCTGCCGCCGGGCTCGTCACGCAGGTGGTCGGGCGCGCTGCCGCTGCCCCGGCGCATCGTCACCTCGCCGCTGCCCAGGCTCAGCGAAACCACTCGGGGGATGTCCTCGCCAACGTCCACGCCGTCGAGCTGGAAGCCGTAGCGGTCGATCAGCGACCAGCCTTGCTCGATGTTGCGCTCGCCGATGTTGAACTTGACGGCGCTGCAGCCCGACATCGTGTCGGCACCGCCGTAGAGGTGGGCGACAAATTCATGCGGGTCGGCGCGCAGCAACTGCAGCGACTTGACCATCGCCTCGACCGCCTCGTCGCCGTAGCGGCCCTCCAAGGGGTCGCCGGCACGGCGCTGGCGCTGCGGCAGCAAAAAGTGGCACATGCCGCCGATGCGCCGCTTGGGGTGCCACAGCGTGATCGCCACGCAAGAGCCCAGCAAGGTGCGTACGCTGGCCACTTGCTGGCCCAGGTGCATTTGTCCGGGCATCAGCACCACATGCTCACCCGGCTGACCGCTGACCTGCCAATGGCCCTCAGCCCGGGGCGGGCTGAGCACCGGGCGCGCTGCTGCCGGCGCGGCCACCTTGGGCGCCGGGCGGCGCAGCGGTTCAAGCGACGGGATGAGCCCGGTCGATGAGCTGGCAGGGTGGCGGTTGCCGGCCATCCCGGCGCTGGCGGCCGCCGCCGAGGCTGCCAGGCTGGCCGCCGCACTGCGCCCGGCCGGTCTGGCCGCAGCGCCCGGCGCCGCCTTGTCGGCCGGCCAGATCGTCAGGCCTTTGTCGGTGGGCTTGGTGGTGGGGCCGATTTCAAGCGGCCGGGTGTTTTGCCAGGCCGGCGCAGACGGCTCGACCGACACGAACGGCCCAAACGGCCTGGAGAGCTCAAACGGCCGGGTGGACAAGGCCTCGGCGGCAGGCCGGGTGGGCGCCCAACGTGCGCTGCTGCTGCCCCGGTCATGCGTGGCCATGGACTGCGGTGCCCACAGCACGCACCGGCAGGTTCAGGTTGCTGAGCGATTCGGCATGGCCGGTGTAGAGCACACCGTCGGGCTTGAGCCGGCCCAGCACCCGGCGCACGATGCCGGCCTTGGCATCGTTGTCAAAATAGATCAGCACATTGCGCAAGAAGATCACGTCAAACATCGGCAGGTCATCGGGCAGCGGCTGCATCAGGTTGCCGGCCTCGAACCTGACCCGGCTTCGCAGCTCGCGCGACATCAGCACCTGGCCGGTCTGCTCGCCCTGGCCCTTGAGGCAAAAGCGCTTGAGGTAGGCGGGCGGCACCAGGCGGGCGCGGTCGGTGGGGTAGAGGCCGCGCCGGGCCGACTCGACCATCGCGGTCGAGAGGTCGGTGCCCACAATTTGCCAGGGCGCTGGCCCGGTGCCGGGGCCGAGACGATCACTCATCAGCATGGCCACGCTGTAGGCCTCCTCGCCCGATGAGCTGGCCGCACTCCAGACCTTGAAGTCCTGGCCGGGTGCCAGCGCATCGAGCCGGTCGGCCAAGTCGTTGAAGTGCTGCGGCTCGCGGAAGAAGTAGGTCTCGTTGGTGGTCAGCCGGTCCACCAGGCGGGTCATCTCCTGGGCCGGCGCGCCGCCGCGCAGCAGCTTGTCGACGTAACTTTCCAGGTCGGTCTCGCCGGCCTCGGTGGCCAGGCGCTGCAGCCGGCCGGTGACCAGCGCATGCTTGCTCTCGTTCAGGCGGATGCCCGAGACGTTGTGGAACAGCTGGGTGACGGCATCAAAGGCCTTGTTGGAGAGTGTTTTCATGGCGGACACGCGGCGGTGGGGTTGGGCGCTGGCAGGCTGCAGCGGGGTCAAAACCGGGTGAAGTTGGCTTCGTCCAGGCTGGGCATCTGCGGCGCGGCGGCGCTGCGGTGGCGGGCGCCGGCGGGGGACGGCAGTTGCCGGGTGGCGCGGCCGCCGTGGTGCGGCGCTGCCTGCGCCGAGCTTGCCAGCCCCACCCGGAACCGCTGCATCAGGGTTTGCAACTGCTGCGCCCGGTCCGACAGCTCGGTGGCGGTGGCCGAGAGTTGTTCGGACGAGGCCGCCGTCTGCTGGGTGCTGGTGCTGAGCTGGTTCATCGCGCCGGTGATCTGGTTGACGCCGTCGCTCTGCTCGCCCGAGGCGGCGGCGATCTCCTGCACCAGCTCGCTGGTCTTGTGGATCGAGGGCACCATGCGGCCCAGCAACTGGCCGGCTTTCTCAGCCAGGTGCACGCTGTTGCCGGCCAACTGGCCAATTTCTTGCGCTGCGACCTGGCTGCGCTCGGCCAGCTTGCGC
>JANYKR010000145.1 GCA_025358155.1 Betaproteobacteria bacterium | reverse complement strand
CGGCAGCGACGCCAGCGCCGCAACCGTCGCAGCGCTGGAAAGTGCTGCGACGGCACCGGCCGCTGCGCCGTCTGCGCCGTCTGCGCCACCGCCCAAGGCCACCACCGAGCTCAATGCGCTGGCGATCGCCTGGGTGCTGGTCAAGAACTGGTTCGCGTCGCTGTTCGGCAAGCGCGCCTGAATGGCGTGCCACCGGGACTTGCCTTGACCGATGCCGCCCCGCAACAAGCGCTGAGCGAGGCCCTGCACGGCGCCGGCTACCTGGCCGACGAGGCCCTGGCCACCACGCTGTGGCTGGCCGGCGAGTTGCAGCGCCCGCTGCTTGTCGAAGGCGACGCCGGTGTCGGCAAGACCGCATTGGCCACCGCGCTGGCGCGTGCCGGCGGCCGCCAACTGGTGCGGCTGCAGTGCTACGAGGGGCTGGACCTGTCGCAGGCCGCCTACGAATGGAATTACGGCCGCCAGTTGCTGGCGATCCGGCTGCACGAGACCGGCAGCCAGGCGCTGCACGAGGCCGACCTGTTTGCGCGCGACTACCTGCTGAGCGCCCGCTGCTGCAGGCCATCACCACCGACCAGTCCTGCGTGCTGCTAATCGACGAGATCGACCGCGCCGACGAGGCCTTCGAGGCCTTTTTGCTGGAGGTGCTGGCCGACTACCAGATCACCGTGCCCGAGCTCGGCACGCTGCGCGCGCGCCATGTGCCGCAGGTCATCCTCACCAGCAACAGCACCAGGGAGCTGAGCGACGCGCTGCGCCGGCGCTGCCTGTACCACTGGCTGGACTACCCGACGCCGGCGCGCGAGATGGCGATCGTGCGCGCCACCCTGCCCGAGGCCGAGAGCGCGCTGGTCGAGCAGGCGGTGGCCTTCGTGCAGCAGCTGCGGCGCGAGGACCTGGCCAAGATCCCCGGCATCGCCGAGACGCTGGACTGGATCCGCGCGCTGCACCGGCTGGGCATGGCCGCGCTTCCCGACGATCCGCAGGCCTTGTTGTCGTCGCTTGGCTGCCTGCTGAAGACCCGCGACGACCGCTTTCAGATGGTGCCCGACCGCCTGCGCCAGTTGATGGAAGGCCGGCGCAGCGTGGGCGTGGCTGAGAAGGCGAGTGCCTGAGCCGGACGTGAGTCCGTGCCTGCGCACGGACGAACGCCTGCGAGGGGGTGGCGAGTCTTCGAGCCACGCGGGCTGCAAGCCTGAGCCGGACGGTCGGCCGTGCCCGCGCACGGACGAG
Source organism: Betaproteobacteria bacterium (assembly GCA_025358155.1). Lineage (GTDB taxonomy): Bacteria > Pseudomonadota > Gammaproteobacteria > Burkholderiales > Burkholderiaceae_C > Pseudaquabacterium. The sequence continues at coordinate 4,131 of JANYKR010000145.1, read as the reverse complement.
CGCCTGCGAGGGAGTGGCGAGTCTGCTAGCCACGCGGGCTGCAAGCCTGAGGCCGCGCCCGTCGGCGCCGTGGCGGCCATCGCCGGCTTTGCCAGCATGCTGCGCGAGCACGGCTTGGGCGTGGGCGTGGCCGAGCAGCGGGCGATGCTGCAGGCCGCGCTGGCGCTGCCGGTGGATCGCCAGCGCCAGCTTGAAGCCGCCTGGCGCGCCATCGCCTGCCATGGCCGGCGCGACTGGCAGCGCTGGCCCGAGTTGTTCGAGCGCTACTGGCATCCGCAACGCCTGAAGGGCAGCGTCAAGCTCAGTGGCCAGACCCGGCCGGCGCGCGACATGCGCCAGCAGGTGCAGGACCTGCAGCAAGCACTGAGCGGCGCCACGTCGCCGCCCGGCGCATCGTCGGCCATGCCCGATGCCGCCTTGGCCGGTGCTGCCGGCGTGGCCGAGGACGACCCGGGCCGGCCCATGGCCCAGGGCGGCGCCACCCGCACCGACGCGCTGCACGACCGCAGCCTGGCGATGTGGTTGCCGCAGGACCTGGCGCAACTGCAGCAGCTCGCCGAACGCATTGCCGAGCGGCTGCGCCGGCGCCTGACCCGCCGCTGGCAGGACCAGCCGCAGGGCAGCCGGCTCGACCTGCGCCGCACCTTGCGCGCCAGTCTGCGTACCGGCGGCCTGCCGCTGGCGCCGGTGTGGCGCGCGCCGCGACGCGAGCGGCCCCAACTGTTCATCCTGGTCGACGTCAGTCGGTCGATGCAGACCCACGCGCAACTCTTTTTGCGCATCGCCCGCGCACTGGTGGGGCCGGCCGGCGCCCGGGTCTTTGTCTTCCACACCCGGCTGGCCGAGATCACGCCGCTGCTGCAGCGCGATTCGGCCAGCGTGCAGGAAAAAGTCAACGCGGTGACCGCCGGTTTTGGCGGCGGCACCCGCATTGCCACCAGCGTGGCCGACTTTGTGGCCGTGCATGCGCGCGCACAACTGCACCGCGGCGCCAGGGTGTGGATCTTGTCGGATGGCTTCGATGCCGACGAGCCGACCGAACTGGCCGCCGCACTGGCGCGGGTCCGCGCGCGAGGCGCCCGCATCACCTGGTTTCACCCCACCGTCAACCCGCCGGCCTCACAGGCGATGCAAGCGGTGCAAGCGGTGCATGATCACGGTGGCCTGATCGAGCGCTACCTGCGCCTGACCAGCCTGCGTGACCTGGCCGCCGCCGTGCCCCAGCTTTCCTGAAAGGACAACTCACCATGCACAGCATCGATGTACTGGCCGCCGCGCAGCGGCTGCAGCAGCAAGAGCAGGACTTCTGCCTGGTCAGCGTGCTGCGGGTGCAGGCCCCGGCCTCGGCCCGGCCCGGCGACAAGGCGGTGGTCACCGCGCAAGGCATCGTCGCGGGCTGGATCGGCGGCGGCTGTGCCCAGCCGGCGGTGCTGCGCACGGTGCGCCAGGCGCTGGCCGATGGCAAAGCCCGGATGATCCGCATCGCGCCCTCGGACAGCGGCGGCGAGCCGCGCGAGTTGGACGACGTGCTCGAGTTCGGCATGGCCTGCCACTCGGGCGGCACGCTGGAGCTGTTTGTCGACCCGGTGCTGCCACGCAGCCGGCTCACGGTGATCGGCGATTCGCCGGTGGCGGTGGCGCTGGCCGGCCTGGCGCCGCGCGTCGGCCTGGCGGTGACCGTGATTGCCCAGGGCGCCGACCCGACGCGCTTTGCCGACGCCGGCCAGGTGCTGGCCAGCGACGACCCCGCCGCCGCCGCGCAGGCCATCGCCCCGGGCAGCCTGGTGGTGGTGGCCACGCAAGGCCGGCGCGATGTGCAGGGCCTGCGCGCCGCGCTCGCCTTGAGCGCCCACACCGTGTGGCTGGTGGCCAGCGCCCGCAAGGCCCAGGTGCTGAAGGAGGCGTTGGTCGCGGCCGGCCATGACGCCGACGCGGTGGCCGCGATCGTCGCGCCAGCCGGCCTGCCGATGGCCGAGCAGATGGGCGCGCACACCCCCGAGGAGGTGGCGCTGTCGGTGCTGGCCGCGGTGGTGGCAGCGCGGCGGCGTGGGCGGCCGGTGCCGGCCCCTTCCGAAGTCGCCGCAGTCGACGTTGCCTTGCCTGCATCGGCATCGGCATCGGCATCGGCATCGGCCGCCGAAGCGAGCCGGTCGGCGGCCGAGTCTGTGTCGGGGGCCCCGGCCGCAGGCGGGTCCTGTTGCGGCGGCGGCCCTTTGGCCCCGGTCGCCCAGGCAAAGCCTGCGCCAGCCAGCGCGACTGCGGCCGCGCCGGACGCCGCGCTGGACGCCGCACGAGATGCCGCGCCGCGCTCCTGCTGCGGCGGCGAGGGCTGAGCCATGGGCTGCATCCTCAAGGGCGGCGGCGGCCTGTACAGCCGGCTGGCGGTGGGCGCGGTGCTGCTGGCCGCCGGCGCGGGGTCGCGCCTGGGCGGCCGGCCAAAATGCCTGCTGGAGCTGGGCGGCGTGCCGCTGATCCGGCGCCAATTGATCGCGCTGTCGGGCGCCGGGGTCGACGAGGTGGTGGTGGTGCTGGGCCACCACGCCGAGCTGATCGAGCCGCAAGTGCAGAGCTTTCCGGTCACCGTGGTGCGCAACCCGCAGCCCGACGACGGGCAGGTGTCGTCGCTGCGCATCGGCCTGGCCGCGCTGACCGGCAAATTGGATGCGGTGCTGGTGGCGTTGGCCGACCAGCCGCTGATCAACGCCCAGGACATCACCAGCCTGATCGGCGCCTGGAAGAAGCGCGCCGCCGGCAGCGAGGTGCTGGTGCCCCAGGTGGGCGGCGAGCCCGGCAACCCTGTGATGTTCAGCGCTGAGGTGCGCGAGCAGATCCTGGCCGGTGGCGCCAGCATCGGTTGCCGCCAATGGCGCACCGCGCACCCGCAAGCGGTGGCGTATTTCGACACCGACAACCGGCGCTTCAAGGTCGACGTCGACACGCCCGAGGACATCGCCAATTTCGAGCGCGACACCGGCCACCGGCTGCGCTGGCCGGCGGCGCTGGAACAAGCCGCTTGAACAACCCGACCGGCAGCCCACGTCGAGCGCACCAATGACGCTGGCGCCCGGCTTCCATGCGCTCTGGCCCACGCCGCTGGGCCTGCACCACCTGGCCGCTGCCGAGGCCATCAACCCGCTGCTGGTGCGGGTGTTCGGCGCGCTGCGCGCGACCCAAAGCCATGCCCGGGGCGAGCCGCCGGACGCAGCCTTCTTTGCCAGCGACGACGACTTGCTGCAGCGCATCCGCCTGCCCGAGTGGCAGACCTTGCTGCGCTTCATCGTCGACAGCCTGCGCGATACCGTGACCCAGGCCAACCGCGGCGCCTGGCCGGCAGCGGGCGCCGCCCAGGGGCTGGACCTGCGGCTGGCGATCGAGGGCCTGTGGTTCCAGACCAGCAACCGCGGCGCCTTCCACGAGGTGCACACGCATGGCAATTGCTCCTGGTCGGGCGTGTACTGCGTGCAGGTGGACACTGAGCCGCAGCGCGCCGCCCACCCCACGCACGGCGCGCGCAATGGCGTGACCCGGTTCTACGGTCCGCCGTTCCAGCAGCTTGGCGGCGCCCACGTCGACCTGGGCAACGCCTACCTGCAGCCGCCGCAGGTCGAGGTGGCGCCGCTGCCGGGGCAGCTGGTGCTGTTCCCGTCCTGGCTGGCGCACCAGGCCCTGCCCTACGAGGGAGTGTTGGACCGGGTCGTCGTGTCCTTCAACGCCAGCGTGCATGCGGCGCAGGGCAGTGACAGGCTGCATGGCTACAGCGCGGCCTGAGGTCTGTTGATGCGTACCGAGCCCGGCCCACCTCATCGCTGGGCCCGGCAGCGCCTGTGGCTGGCGCGTGCGTTGGCCTGGGCCCTGCTGCTGGGTGGCTGGATCGTGCTGGGTGGCCTGGGCCGGCAACACCTGCCGCTGGCCGCGGGTGGCCAGGCGCCGGTGGCGCTGTGGTTGTTGGCGATCGGCGCGGCGCTGGGTCTGAGCCGGCGTGTCGACATCGACCGCAGCGCCTTGCGCGCCGGCTTGCTGGCCCTGGGCGCTGCGGCGGCGGCCTCACTGGCGCTGATGGCGCTGATGGCGCAGTCCGGCGCCTGGCTGTTCGCCGCAGCGGGGGCCTGGGGCGGCTTGCTGGTGGCCGCG
>JANYKR010000057.1 GCA_025358155.1 Betaproteobacteria bacterium | reverse complement strand
GGTCGTTGAGTTCCATCACGGACATGCCGTCCATAGCGGCCAGGAATGCGTCTTTATCGAATGCCATTTGGGTTTCTCGATTCAAAAATAGGTTGGGATCGTGCTAACGAAGATGGATCAGGCGGCGGCCGGTGCGTCAGGAGCTGCGGCAGCAGCCTCAGCAGCAGGGGCGGCTTCAACGGCGGGTGCCGCCTCTGCCTCGGGTGCCGCTTCGGCTGCGGGCGCCGCTTCAGGTGCGGGTGCCGCTTCAGGTGCGGGCGCCGCTTCAGCTGCGGGTGCCGCTTCAGCCACCGGCGCTGCAGCTGCGTTTTTCTCGGCCAGGGCCGACAGCACTGCCGCAAACCGCTGGATTGGCGATTTGAGCAAGCCGGCGATCTGGGAGATCAGCACCTCGCGGCTCGGGATCGCCGCCAGGGCCTTGACCCCGTCAGCACTCAACGACTTGCCCGCGTAGGCGCCACCGATGATGATCAACTTGTCGTTGCCCTTGGCAAAGTCAGTGATGACTTTGGCCGCGGACACCGCGTCTTCAGAAAAGCCGTAAATCAGCGGGCCAGCCATGCTCTCCGATGCCACCTCGAACGGGGTTCCGGCCACGGCACGGCGAGCTAGCGTGTTCTTCAGCACATGAAGATACACACCCTTCTCGCGCGCTTCGCGGCGCAACTTGTTCAGGTGTTCAACGGTGAGGCCACGGTACTGGGCCAGCGCGAGGGTCTGGGACTTGGCGGCTTGCGCCGACACGTCCGCGACCACGGCCGCCTTCTCGTTGCGATTAAGACTCAAGGTCTGCTCCTCACAAAATCGCGCCTTCGGGCCTGGCGGACATTGCCGCATCGGCCCTCCGGCGCACCGGGGTTGCAGCGACCAAACCTTCTGGCATCCGGCTTGACGAGGTTTTCACCAGGGCACCGGAATTCTTGGGGCGGGACCGCCATCTGCGCTGGCTTGGCCGACTCACCTGACGGGTGAAGGCGGCTGGATTAAGAGGCCTTGAGGCCTCGCCAGCGGTCTAGGATGGCCCGGTTGCGGTATTGACACCGCTCACGGCCCACCAAACTCATCGCCCCCGCGCTAGACCGGCGCCGGGGCTTGAAAACTTCAGGTTGACGCCGTCATCGACTGCATGTCGACGCGAACACCCACACCCATGGTCGAGGACACCGCCAGCTTGCGCAGGTAGACGCCCTTGCTCGATGCCGGCTTGGCCTTGGCCAGCGCGTCCAGCAGCGCGGCCAGGTTGCCCTTGAGCTTGTCAGAGTCAAACGAGCGGCGACCGATGGTGCCGTGGATGATGCCGCCCTTGTCGACCCGAAACTGCACCTGGCCGGCCTTGGCGTTGCGCACCGCAGTGGCAACGTCAGGCGTGACCGTGCCGACCTTGGGGTTGGGCATCAGGCCGCGCGGGCCCAGGATCTGGCCCAGCGTACCGACCACGCGCATCGTGTCAGGCGAGGCGATCACGACATCAAAGTCCATCTTGCCGGCCTTGATGTCGGCAGCCAGGTCGTCCATGCCGACGATGTCGGCACCCGCGGCGCGGGCTTCATCCGCCTTGGCGCCCTGGGCAAACACCGCCACGCGCTTGGTCTTGCCGGTGCCGTTGGGCAGCACAACCGCGCCGCGCACCACCTGATCAGACTTTTTGGCGTCGATGCCAAGTTGCACGGCCACGTCGATAGACTCGTCGAACTTGGCGGTGGCGCATTCTTTGACGATGGCGATGGCGTCATCGAAGGTATAGAGCTTGAGCGAGTCGGCCTTGCCGGCGGTGACTTTCTGGCGCTTGGTGAGCTTGGCCATGTCAGACCCCTTCAACCGTGATGCCCATCGAACGGGCGGAACCTGCAATCGTGCGCACCGCAGCGTCCATGTCGGCGCCGGTGAGGTCCTTGATCTTGATCTTGGCGATCTCTTCAAGCTGGGCACGGGTGATCTTGCCGACCTTCTCCAGGTGCGGACGGCCCGAACCCTTGTCGATCTTGACGGCCTTCTTCAGCAACACGCTCGCCGGGGGCGACTTGAGCACGAAGGTGAAGGATTTGTCCGCGTAGGCGGTGATCACCACCGGCAGCTTCAGGCCGGGCTCGACACCCTGGGTCTGGGCGTTGAACGCCTTGCAGAACTCCATGATGTTGAGGCCACGCTGACCTAGCGCCGGACCGATCGGGGGCGAAGGATTGGCCTTGCCCGCAGGAACTTGCAGCTTGATAAAGCCGACGATTTTCTTTGCCACAAAGGG
>JANYKR010000097.1 GCA_025358155.1 Betaproteobacteria bacterium | reverse complement strand
GGTTTGCGAGTCGTCGATGTAGCCGGCAAGCACGTCAACCCCTGGGGCGGTGACGTCTGGCTTCAGGATGTTGCCGTTGGCTTTGTTCGGGCCACGCGACGAGAAGCTGGCCATCACCGGCGCGACGACACCGGCTTGCTGCACACCAGGACCGAAGCTGGCGGTGGCGCCAGGGGTGGTGGTGACGTAAGTGTTGATCGCGGCATACGCGGCAGTGGCCAGGTGCACGGTAGGGACGACGTACGGCTGCAGCACCAAGGCGGTGCCCGACGGCGGCGTGCCGTCAATTGAGGGCACGTTCTGGATGATCAACGAGGTACCGCCGGCCGCTTGCACGGCTGCGGCCTTGTTGATCAGGAAATTGCCACCGCGGTAGCAGATCACCATCCTGCCGGCGACCTTGAGCGGATCGAGTGCAGTATTGGCGGTGCCGCCGTCACTTGTCAGATAGCAGCGTTGCAGGGCTGTTTGCTCGGCCTGGGTCATCGTGGCGTAGTTGCCCACGCTGACGTCGATCGAGCGCACCAGGGGCGTCGGGGCTACGCCAGAGACTTGGTAGGACGGGCCGCTGAACACGGCGCCCGAAGGTGCGCCCAGCGTCACCGTGGCCACCGTGTAGCGGTCGTGGGTGGACGCGGCCACGGTCATCAGCCAAGGGCTCATGTGCGCAACTTCGTTGCCCGGGCCGCTGTTGCCGGCCGAGGCCGCAACAAACACGCCGGCAGCCGTGGCGTTCAGGTAGGCGATCTCGACCGGATCGGTGAAGTTGGTGCTGGTGCCGCTGACCGAGTAGTTGATGACGTCAACGCCATCGGCAACCGCATCGTCGATCGCCTTCAGGATGTCGGCAGTCTGGCCGCCATCGTGCGACGGGGGCGATGCACGGCCGGTATCGCTGGCGGTCCACAAAGCCTTGTAGACAGCAACGCGGGCACGCGGCGCCATACCGGAAATGTTGCCGATGGCGTTACCGTTGATGAACGAGTTGACCCGCTCGTTGCCGCCAGAGGTCGAGGCGGTGTGGGTGCCGTGGCCAGCGCCGTCGCGCGGCGAGATGTATTCCAGCCGCGGGTGCAGGGTGTACGGGTCAGCGCCGCCAGTGCTGGCCGTGGCCCCGGCAAGCCAGGCGGTGCCGTAGTAGCGAGCACCGATCAGCTTGTTGTTGCACATCGCTGCCGTGAAGCCTTGGCCGGTGACGCAAGCGCCTTTCCACTTTACAGGCGGTGCGCCGTAGGCCGGGATACCGGCGCCGTTGTAGGCCACCGGGTTGCCCAAGCCGTCGACCTTGTCGCCAAAGGACGCCACTTCAGGCCAGACACCGGTGTCGATCACACCGATGATGACGTCTTCGCCCTTGATGTTGCGGGAGGCGGCGTCGAGCTGAGACCAGAGCCCGCCCGGGGCAGTGAGGCCCAGGAAGCCGGGTGTGCGGGTGGTGTCGACCGTGTGCAGCGTGGACTCGACCACTGACGCCACGCCCGAGGACTTCTTCAACGCCTGCGCCTGCGCATCGGTCAGCAGCGCCGAGAAGCCGTTGTAGGTGTAGCTGTAGCTGTGCAGCGTGGCTGCCCGCATGCCTGCCTTGGCCAGTTCGGTGCTGCGCCGTACCGCCAGGTGGTTGACGTAAGCCCGCACATTGGGTGCCGTGCTGTCGAGCTTGGCACCACTGGCCGGCCGGGTAGCGGCGATGCCGCTGACACCGCCGTTGTAGGTGGCAACCGGTGCATCGGCCAATTGGACGATGTAGACCTTCTGGCTGGCGGTCTGGGCGTGTGCGCCCAGGCCCAGGGCAAGCAGCCCTGCAGCCAGTGCAATTCTTGATTGGATCATCTAGGACTCCTGTACGGGTGGGCGATCAACGGGCCGAGCGGCGGCTGAACAGCGCCAGGCCGAGCATGCACAACGCCAACATCGCGGTGGTGCTGGGCTCGGGTATGTTGTTGAGGTTGATGTTGTCGATCGCAAACTGGCCGTTGTTGCGGGTGGGCGCGGCGCAGACGTTGGTACCGTCAAAAGAGCAGGCAAAAAACTCGACCTGCTTGAGCAGGCTAAAGCCGGCGAAGTCCAACGGATTGCTGTAGTTGACGAACGGGAAGGCGTTGCCGGACTTGGCCCCAAACAACCAGGCCACGCCGCTGGCGGTGTTGTCGGCATAGGTGCCAAGGGCCGCCATCACGGTGGTGCCCGGGGCTGCCGGGTCGAGGGGAATGAAAGCGGCGTCGAAGCCCTTCAGGTCGAACAAGCCGCCGTCGGTGCGCCGCATGATCAGACCGCCGTCGTTGAGGCCTGAGTAGAACTGGGTCGCGTTACCGCTGGGTGCAGCGCCGCCCAAAGCCGCCGCCGTGTCGACGATCCCGGCGTCGAAATCCGCCGTCATCGTGTAGCCCGACTGGGAAAAGCTGTCGCCAGCAAAGTACAGACCCGTGAGGCCAGGCCCATCAAAGTTGACCGTGACCACGGCCGCTTGCACCTGCGGTGACAGGGCTGCGCCGGCAATTGCGGCGCTGGCGTACAGCTGCCGAACTATTTTTTGCATGAAAACTCCTGGATAAGAAATAAGACCAGTCATTGCGCCAACGAATCCGGGTAAGCCCTGAGGCGTCGTGTGACTTGGCGCACTGCTGATGTCGATCAATCGAACGATGAACGTTATGTGCCAATTGTCACAGTACGCATCCCCTGAATGCGGGGCGGGCAAACCCGACCCGATGCGCAAGGCGCCGGGCTGGCATCGCCGGTTTGGCTCAAGCTTTCAGGAAGTCCGCCCGGGTATCGAGCCAGCGCAGAACATGGGCCCGCGCTGCGACTGTGTGGTGCGTCAGCAGCAGCGGTGCGAGTTGCCGGGCCTGCTGCAGCAGTGGCGCGTCCTCGGCGAGGTCGGCAAAACGTAACAGTGCGTCGCCGCTTTGGCGCGCGCCCATGAACTCACCCGGGCCGCGAATCTCCAGGTCGCGGCGGGCAATCTCGAAGCCATCGTTTGTCTCGGCCATGGCCCGCAACCGGTCTTTGCCGGTGGCCGATAGCGGGCCCTGGTAAAGCAGCACACAGACGCTGGCCACCGCGCCGCGTCCGACCCGGCCGCGCAGTTGGTGTAGCTGGGAAAGGCCAAAACGCTCGGCATGCTCGATCACCATCAGGCTGGCGTTGGGCACGTCCACACCCACCTCGATCACCGTGGTGGCCACCAGCAGCTGCATCTGGCCGCCGACAAACTGCGCCATCACTGCCGCCTTTTCGGCCGGCGGCAAGCGGCCGTGCAGCAGGCCGACGGTGGCGCCCGGCAGCGCCGCGCTGAGCTGGGCATGGGCCTCGGTGGCGTTTTGCAGGTCCAGCGTCTCGCTTTCTTCGATCAGTGGGCAGACCCAGTACACCTGACGGCCCAGCGCCACGGCTTCGATGATGCGCTGCACCACCTGGCCGCGCCGGTCGTCGGCAAACACCTTGGTCAGCACTGGCGTGCGGCCGGGCGGCAACTCGTCGATGGTGGACACGTCCAGGTCGGCAAAGTAGGTCATGGCCAGGGTGCGCGGGATCGGCGTGGCCGACATCATCAGCAAGTGCGGCTCCAGCGACTGCTGCGCCAGCTTGCGACGCAGCGCCAGCCGCTGCGCCACGCCAAAGCGGTGCTGCTCGTCGATGATGGCCAGGCCTAGCCGGGCAAAGTGCACGCTGTCCTGGATCACCGCCTGGGTGCCGACCACCAGCATGGCCTCGCCCGACGCTACCTGCTCGACCATCTGGGCGCGAGCACGCCCCTTGCGGCTGCCGGTGAGCCAGGCGATGCCTACACCCAGCGGCTCCAGCCACTGCACCAGCTTGCGAAAGTGCTGCTCGGCCAGCAACTCGGTGGGCGCCATCAGCGCGCACTGCCAGCCCGAATCGATGGCCACAGCGGCGGCGATGGCGGCCACCACCGTCTTGCCCGAGCCAACGTCGCCTTGCAGCAGCCTGTGCATCGGCGTGGCGCGCTCACCCGGCCCCTGCGCCAGCGGCGGGGGGCCGTCGTTGTCGGCCTGATGCGGCCGGCACAGGTCCGCCTTGATCTCGCTGCACACCCGCTGCTGCGCGGCGGTGAGCTGAAACGGCAACGCGGCCAGCAAGCGGTCGACCAGGCCGCCGGGCCGCTGGCGCAGCAGTGGCGCCTGCAGCCGCGCCCGCTCGCGCTGCGAGGCCAGTTGCGACAGTTGCTGGGCCAGCAGCTCCTCGAACTTGAGCCGCTGCCACGCCGGGTGGCTGTGGTCTTGCAACGCGGCGCCCGCTGCGCCGGCGGGCGGGTGGTGCAGCTGGTCCAGCGCCTGGCGCAGCGGCGGCAGACCGGCGGGCACGGTGCCGGGCGGCAAGACCTCGTCGAGCGGGGCACGCTGCAGCGCGGCGGCCACGGCCTTGCGCAGATAGGCCTGCGGCAGCTGGGCGCTGGTTGGGTAGACGGGGGTCAGCGATGCGGCCAGCGGGGTGTCGGTGGCGACCGCCTTGAACTGCGGATGCACCATCTCGCGGCCAAAAAACCCGCTGCGCGGCTCGCCGCGTACCCGCACCCGCGCACCTACTGCCAGGGTCTTCTGGTGGCTGGGGTAGAAGTTGAGAAAGCGCAGCAGCAGGCTGTCGCTGTCGTCCTCGATCCGCACCAGCAACTGGCGCCGGCTGCGCAGTTCGATGTGCGATTCACGCACCGTGCCTTCAACTTGCACCGGCTCGCCATCAGGCGCGTCGGCGATCGGCGTGACCTGGGTTTCGTCGTCAAAGCGCAGCGGCAGGTGCAGGGCCAGGTCGATGTCGCGGCGCAGGCCCAGTTTTTCCATCGCCCGCTGCGGCGCTGACTTGGCGGCAGGCTTGGGGGCCGACTTGACGCTGGCCTTGACGCCGGCGCCTGCGCCGGCACTGGCCTGGGCGCTGGCCTTGGCACTGGCCTTTGCACCGGCCTTGGCGGCTGCGGCAGGCGGGGGATCGACGGGCGAATCGGACATGTGGCCGGATTCTGCCGCGCAGCGGGCCTGTCAGACCGCCCGCCGGGCGGCCTGGCCTCAGGTGCCGGCCCGCTGCAGCGTGCGGCGGGCCTGCAGCACCACCGGGCGGTCGATCATCCTGCCGTCCAGCTGAGCGGCGCCGGGCGACGCTGCGTCGGCGGCCAGCACCCGGCGGGCCCAGTCCAGCGCCTGCGCGCTGGGCGCCAGCGCGGCGTGGATGGCGGCAACCTGGCGGGGATGGATGCACAGCTTGGCGCTGCAACCCAGGCGGCGCGACCAGGCCAGATCGGCCAGCAAGCGCGCTTCGTCATCCAGCTGCGGCGTGACGCCCGCCACCGGCGCGGCCAGGCCCGCCAAGCGCGAGGCCAGGGCGAGCCGGCTGGCGGCATAGACCAGGCCGTCGCTGTACTCGGCGATGTCCAGGTCGAGATCGAGCGCAAAGTCCAGCGTGCCGAAGACCAGGCGGGTCACGCCCACGCTCAGGGCCAGCGCGTCGGCCTGGGCCACACCCCGGGCCGACTCGACCAGCGCCAGCACCCGGGCGCCGGGCAGGCCGGCTTGCACCGCCTGCAGTTGCTCAGGCTGCTCGGCCTTGGCCAGCATCAAGTCCAACAGCCCGGCCTCGCGCAGCAGGCGCAGGTCGTCCGCAAAGTGGCTGGACGCGGCATCGTTGATGCGCACCACCACCCGCTCGCGCTCGGCAGCCGGGGCGTTGACGGCCCAGTGGGCGACGCTTTCTCGGGCGCTGGCCTTGGCCTCGTCGATGACGGCGTCTTCCAGGTCCAGCACCACCGCGTCGGCGCCACTGGCCAGGGCCTTGGCAAAGCGCTCGGGCCGGTTGCCAGGCACAAAAAGATAGGTTCTGGGGGGCTGGGTCATGGTCGGCTTGCTCAGCTCAGCGCAGCGTGGCGCTGGCGTCCATCGTCAGCCAGCCTTCATGGTCCTGGGCCCAGAGCTGCACGGTCTTGCCGTCCGGTAACAGCGTGGCACTCACCCGGAACGGCTGCTGGTCAAAGGTCGGCCGCACTGCCTTGAAACGGAAGCTGGCCAGCTCGGCACCGGGCAGTTCGCGCCGCAGCAGGTCCAGCAGCAGGGTGGCGATCAGCGGGCCGTGCACCACCAGGCCAGGGTAACCCTCGACCTGGGTGGCGTAGGGCCGGTCGTAGTGGATGCGGTGGCCGTTGAAGGTGAGCGCCGAGTAGCGGAACAGCAGCACCGCGTCAGGTTCGATCTGCCGCTGCCAGGTGGCCTGGGCGGGGGCGGCTTGCGGCGGCGGTGCGACATCACCCGGCCGCTGGGCCTCGCGGTAGACGATATCGTGAAACTCGACCAGCGCCGGCTGCACCGCGCCGTTGCAGAACAGCGCGTGCCTCACCTTGACAAACACCAGCGTGCCGCTGCGGCCATGCTTGGTGCTGACATCCTCGATGGTGGACTGGCGCGTCACCGCGTCGCCCACCCGCACCGGGCTGTGAAACTCGAACTGGCTGCCGGCCCACATCCGGCGCGGCAAGGGCACGGGCGGCATGAATCCGCCACGCCGGGGGTGGCCATCCGGGCCAATCTCCGACTGCCGGTGCATCGGCAAGAAGTACAGCCAGTGCCACAGCGGCGGCAGCGCAGCGCCGGCCTGCACTGCGGCAACTGGATGGTCGAGGGTGGCGGCCAGGGCGATGAGCGGCGCGGCGGTGAGGGTGTCGTGCCCGGTTTCGCTGCGGCCGATCCAGCCGGTCAGGTCGGAGTCAGGGGTCGACGCGCTGGCGCTGCCCTGGTCAGGGTCGGCCGGCGAGGTCATTCAGCGTCCTCCACCAGGCTGTCGATGGCCCGGCGCAGGCCGTGCTCGCCGCAGGCGATGCCTTGCACCCGCAGCGCCGCCTCGATACCGCCCAGGCAGCCCAGGATGGTGGCGGCATTGCTGTCGCCCAGGTGGCCGATGCGAAAGGCCTTGCCGGCTAGCGGGCCCAGGCCGCCGGCGATGGCCACGCCAAAGCGGTCGCGCGCCACCTCCCGCAGCGCGTCCACATCCACCCCCTCGGGCACGGTGATGGTGGTGACCGAGACCGAGCGGCTGGCCGGATCTTGGGCAAAAAAGCCGAGCGCACCGCCTTCGGCCCAGGCCGCCACCGCTGCCTGCACCGCCCGCGCCAGCCGGCGGTGGCGGGCGTACAACGCGGCCTCGCCCTCGGCCTCGATCAGGCCAAACGCGGCTGCCAGGCCGGCCAGCAGGGTTTGCGGCGGGGTGCCGCAGAACTTGCGGTAGTTCAGCGGGCTCTGGCGCAAGCGCCAGTCCCAGTAAAAACGCGGCGCCGGGTTGCGCTCGGCCACCGCCAGCGCCTTGGCGTCCACTACGACAAAGCCGATGCCGGGCGGTGTCATCAGGCCTTTTTGGGACGCGCCCAGCACCAGGTTGGCGCCCAGCGCGTCCATGTCGATCGGCGTGCAGGCCAGCGAGGCCACCGCGTCGATCACCAGCAGCGCCGGATGGCCGGTGGCGTCCATCGCGGCGCGCAGCGCAGGCAGGTCGCTGCTGATGCCGCTGGCGGTGTCGGTATGCACCACAAACACCGCGACGATCTCATGCAACGGGTCGTCTTGCAGCGCTTGTGCCACCACCGCCGGGTTGATCGGCAAGCCCGGCTGCCAGGGCGTGTTTTGCACCCGCCGGCCCAGCGCCTCGGTCTGCACGCTCCACGAGTCAGAAAAATGGCCGGTGCCCGGAATCAGCACCCGGCTGCCCGGCGGCAGCAGGTTCTCGACCACCACTTCCCAGGCGCCGTGGCCGTTGGTGGCGTACAAGAACACTTCGGCTGCAGGGCTGTGCAGCAGGCCGCGCAGGCCGGCCTCACAGGCGGCAATGGTGGCGTCGAGCCGGGGGTCGCCCATGTCCATCGGCTGGCGCGCCATCGCGTGCAGCACCTCGTCGGGCACCGGGGTAGGCCCGGGCGACTGCAGGAAACGGCGGCCGGGGATGCGGGTCGGGCTGGGCAGGTCGGACATGGCGAGGGGCAGAGGCAGCGGCGCAGCAAAGCGCGGGACGACCATGCTAACCCTGGTCCCAGCACCGGTAACCCCAGCGGCACCCGCGTCGCAAGCGCGCCCGCGCAGCCCCTCCCAGCCCGGTCAAGCGGGTGCGTTTTGTCGGCGACCCTCTGCAGCCGGCCTGACGTCTCACGCTGCCGGGCGGTGGGTGCAACACGCCCGCCCACCCGGCACGCTCAGACCTTGCCCAAAGCGCGCAGGATCTTCTCGGGCGTGATCGGCTGCGACGCGACGCGGGCTTCGAGCGGTGCGAGCGCGTCGTTGATCGCATTCATCACTGCTGCGGGTGCGCCTGCGGTGCCGGCCTCGCCCGCGCCCTTGGCACCCAGCCGGGAGCTTCGGGTGGGTGTCTGCACATGGGCCACCACGATGTCGGGCATCTCGCCGGCCATCGGCACCAGGTAGTCGCCCAGGCTGCCGTTGCTGAGCGAGCCGCTGTCGTTGTACAGGCACTCCTCGAACAGCGCGCCACCAATGCCCTGCACGATGGCGCCGCGGATCTGCTCGTCCACCAGCATCGGGTTGATGACCCGGCCGCAGTCCTCCACCGCCCAGTGGCCCAGCAGCTTGACGAAGCCGGTGTCGGTGTCGACCTCGACATAGGACACCTGCACGCCGTTGGTGAAGATGAACGGGTAGTCGCGCTGGGCGTAGTGGCGCGTGATCATCAGCTCGGGCGTGCAGCCCTTGGGCAGGGTGTCGCTGCGAAAGTAGGCGATGCGGCCCAGTTCGGCCAGCGGCAGCAGAGCGGCGCCGGTGGTGGCGTCCACCACCACACCGCGCTGCAGCCGCAGGCCGCGGGCATCCACTCGCTGCAAAATCACCGCCGCCGTGCTGAGGATGTTGTCGCGCAGCGCCAGGCCGGCCTGCAGCACCGCCTCGCCGCCGATGCCCGCGCCGCGTGAGGCCCAGGTGCCGCCGCCGTAGGGCGTGACATCGGTGTCGCCGGTGACCACCCGCACCCGGTCCAGCGCCACGCCTACCGCATCGGCGGTGATCTGGGCGTAGATCGCCTCGGTGCCCTGGCCTTGCTCGCCGACGCTGCTGAGCACCGTGACCGCGCCGCTGGGCTCCAGCCGCACGGTGGCGCCGTCCTGCGAGGCAATGCGCGCGCCGCCTACGCCGTAGAACGCGGCGCTGGGGTTGGTCAGCTCGATCAGCGTGGCAATCCCGATGCCGCGGTAGATGCCGCGGGCGCGCAGCACGGCCTGCTCGGCGCGCAGCCCGTCGTAGTTGCACAGCAGGCGCGCCTGCTGCAGGCAGGCCTGGTGCGACAGCACTTCGAGCTTGATGCCGGACGCGCCGATCGCCGGGTAGGCGTCGTCCGGGATCACGTTCTGCAGGCGCATGGCCAGCGGGTCGATGCCGAGTTGGCGCGCCACGCCGTCGACCAGCGCTTCGGTCACGGCGCAGGCAATCGGGTGGCCAACTCCCCGGTACTGGCAGGTCGGCACCTTGTTCTGGAACACCACCTTCAGCGCTGCCCGGTAGTGCCGGTGCCTGTACGGCCCGCCGGTCAGGTTGACGACCTGGTTGCCCTCGATGCCGCTGGTGCGCGGAAACACCGAGAACGGCCCGATGCCGGTCAGGTCGTCGATCTCGAAGGCCAGGATGTCGCCGTTGGCCGCCGCCGCGATGCGGGCTTTGATGCGGTGCTCGCGGGCATGGATGTCGGAGACAAACGACTCCAGCCGGTCGGCCACGAACTTGACCGGCCGGCCCAGCAGCATGGCCACCGCCACAGTCGCAAAGTCGTCCGGGTAGGCATGCACCTTGATGCCGAACGAGCCGCCCACATCGCGGCAGACCACCCGCACCTGCGACTCCTGCAGGCCAAACTGCCGGCAGTAGAGGTCTTGCATCATGTGCGGGGCCTGCTGCGAGTGGTAGACCGTGAGCTGCCCGCCCTCGGCCGCACCGGCCTGGTCGCCGGGCCGCCAGTCGGCGATCTGGCAGCGCGGCTCCAGCGTCACGCCGGTGTGACGGCCAAAGACGTAGGTGTCCTCGAACACCGCATCGGCGCGGGCAAAGGCCTCGTCCACGCCGCCGGTGTCGAGGTGGCGCTCGAAGCACAGGTTGCCGCCCAGGTCCGGGTGGATCACCGGTGTGCCGGGGTCGAGTGCGGTCTCGGTGTCGAGCACCGCCGGCAGCTCGTCCCACTCGACCACCAGGTGCTGCAGCGCGTCCTCGGCCTGCAGCCGGGTCTCGGCCACCACCGCCACCACCGGCTCGCCCTGCCAGTGGGCGCGGTCCATCGCCAGCGCGTATTCGGGCGCGCTCTTGATGCCGACCAGATGGGCCAGCGTGGCCACCCAGGGTTTGCACAACCGGGCCACGTCGGGGCCGGTGAACACGCCCAGCACACCGGGCATGCCGCGCACCACCGACGCGTCGATCGCCCCGATACGGCAGTGCGCCACCTGCGAGCGCCAGTACACGACATGCGCCATCCGGGGCAGCTCGATGTCGTCGACAAACTGGCCCTGGCCCAACACCAGCCGGCGGGCCGCGCTGCGCGGGTGCGACACGCCGATGTGGCGGGGGTCGTCGGTCAGCGGCGGCAGGGGGTCAGGCTCGGCCACGGCGGGCGGTGGTTGCAGGTCGGGCAGCAGGTGCGGGTGCTCTTGCGGGCTGTTCATGCGGCCTCCTGCGGCGTGGCGTCAAACGCGCCGGCGCGCTGCGCCGCCAGCACATCACAGACCGCGTCGACGATGGCGTGGTAGCCGGTGCAGCGGCAGTAGTTGCCGCTGATGCCCAGCCGCACGGCGTCGCGGTCGGCGTCAGGATGGCGCTCGACCAACTCCAGGGCGGCCATCAGCATGCCGCCGGTGCAGTAGCCACATTGCAGCGCGTTGCGGGCGACAAACGCCTCGCGCAGCGCACGCAGGCGCGGCGACGGGGTGGCGGTTTCGACAGTCTCGACGCGGCGGCCATCGACCTGGACCGCCAGCACCAGGCAGCCGCGCACCAACTGGCCGTCCACCCGCACACTGCAAGCGCCGCAAACCCCGTGCTCGCAGCCCAGGTGCGAGCCTTTGAGCCCGCAGTCTTCACGCAGAAAATCCACCAGATGGCGGCGCGGCTCGACGGTGCGCTCAATCGGCGTGCCGTTGACCTCGACACGGATCTGGCAGCGGGGAGATGCTGTGGTCATGGTGTCCCTTGGATGGCTGGCTGTCAGGCGGCGAGCCGGCGCAGCACACGCTGGGCCAGCACGCCGGCCAGGTGTTGTTTGGTGGCGGGGCTGTTGGTCAGGTCGCCGGCGGGATGCAGCTCGGCCTTGAGGGTCTGCAACGCCAGCGCCAACGTGCTGTCATCCGGGGCACGGCCCTGCAACACGGCCTCGGTACGCGGCGCACGCACCGGGCGGTCTTCCAGACCGAGAAAGGCCAGGCGGACGTCGTGCAGCCTGCCGCCGCTGTGCAGCGCGCGGGCGGCCAGGCCGCAAATGGCGTAGTCGCCGTGGCGGCGCGCCAACTCGTCGAAGGCCTGGCGTTCACCGTTGGCCAACACCGGCAGTTCGACCGCAGTGATCAGCTCGTCCGCAGCCATCGCAGTGGCGTACAGGCCAGTGAAAAAGCTGTGGGCCGGCAGGCGGCGCTCGCCCCGGGCGCTGGCCAGCACCACGGTGACGTCCAGCGCCAGCGCGCAGGCCGGCCACTCGGCGGCGGGGTCGGCGTAGGCCAGCGACCCGCCCAGCGTGCCGCGGTTGCGGATGGCGGCGTGCGCGATGTGCGGCGCGGCCTGGGCCAGCAGCGGCGCATGCTGCGCCACCAGGGCCGAGACTTCGATCTCGGCATGGGTGCTGAGCGCACCGATGCGCAGCAGCCCACCCACCAGGCCAATGCCACGCAGCGCCGCCAGGTTGCCGATGTCGATCAGCAAGGCCGGCTCGGACAGCCGCATGTTGAGCGTGGCCACCAGAGTCTGGCCGCCCGCCAGCAGCCGGGCGTCGTCACCGTGATGTCGCATCAGGTCAAACACCTGGGGCAGCGACGCAGCGCGCACGTAATCAAAGGCAGGGGCTTTCATCAGCGGTCCGTCAGGGTGGGCAGGGGAGGGCAGGGGTTCTCGCCACGGGCCAAGCTCCCGGGCCTGGGCCTGGCGCGGCTCCGGGTTTGTCGGGATTGGTCAGTATTGAGCAAACGCTCAACAATGTTCGCAGTATTGAGCAAATGGTCAAGACCGCAAAAACCCGAGCGCCCAAGTCGACAGCTGTCACGGCTGCCGCTTCTACCGTGCCGTGCCCGGCGCGCCTGTCCGAAACCGTGCGCCCGGCCGGCGCGCCCCGGCAGCGCCTGAGCGCAGCCGACCGCGAGCAGCAGATCCTGGCCGGCGCGGTAGATTTTTTTGCCCGCCGCGGGCTGGACGCACAAACCCGTGAACTGGCGGACGAACTGGGCATCACCCATGCCCTGCTGTACCACTACTTCCCGACAAAGAGCCGGCTGATCGAGCGGGTCTACGCGCAGGTGATCGCCGGCCGCTGGGATACCCGGTGGGAGGCGCTGCTCGACAGCCCGCTGCCGGCCGAGGACAAGCTGTGCCGCTTTTACGGCGAGTACCTGGCCGCCATTCTCACGCCCGAATGGCTGCGCATCCTGGTGCACTCCGGGCTGGCCGACGGGCTGATCCCGGCGCGCTACTTTGGCCTGCTGCGCGAGCGGCTGTTTCCGCGTTTGCTGCGCGAGACGCGGCGGGCCTGCGGCAGCCGGTCGCGTGCGGCGCCCACGGTGCGTGAAGAAGCCCTGCTGATGGGTTTGCACGGCGGCCTGGTCTACCAGTTGGGTTTGCTGCCGCTGGTTTACGGCCAGCCCGGCCGGGGTCATGGCGACGCGGCCGTCAGCGCCACCTTCATCCGCGACATGGTGCAGGGCTATCTGGCCCAGGCGGTGCAGGTGGTGCCGATCGCCGCCGGCGCAGCGACCGGCACTGCATCGATGGCGCCGGCCAAGCGTCGCGCCGAGAAACCCGCCAAGCCGGCCACTTGAGGCCTAACCCCTGACATCCCGGAGCACGCCGTGGCACTGACCCTCAACCACTACTCGATCCGCAGCGCCGACCTGGACGCCTGCCACCACTTCTACACCACGGTGCTGGGCTTGCAGGTCGGGCCTCGACCCGAGTTTCCGTTTCCCGGGCTGTGGCTGTACGAGGGCGACACCACGGTGTTTGCCAATGCGGTGGTGCACATCGTGGGCATCGACCGCAACAACCCCGAAGGTCTGAACGGCTACCTGGGCGAGCGTGGCGAGGTGGCGCTGCACGGCACCGGCGTGGTCGACCATGTTGCGTTTTTTGCCACCGGCCTGGGCGCAATGCGTGCCAAGCTGCAGGGCCTGGGGGTGCAAGCGCGTGAGCGCACCGTGCCGGCCCTGGGCCTGCATCAGGTTTTTCTCGACGACCCGAACGGCGTGGTCATTGAGCTCAACTACCCGGCCGCTGAGGCCTGAGCCTGAGCACCCGGCCATGGCAGCAGCGCGCATCCTGGTGGTTGGCGGATCGCTGGGCGGGCTGATGGCCGCCAATGTGCTGCTGCGCGCCGGCCATGCGGTGACGCTGCTGGAGAAGTCACCGCAGTCGCTGGACGGGCGCGGCGCCGGCATCGTCACCCACAGCAGGTTGCTGACCGCCTTGTGCGCCGCCGGTGTGGTGGTGGACGACACGCTGGGCGTGCGGGTGGCCCGACGGGTGGCGCTGGATGCCAGCGGCAGCGCCGTAGCGCAGACACCGTATCCGCAGTTGCTGACCTCCTGGAGCCGGCTGTACGCCCTGCTGCTCGCCGCCTTGCCAGCGGGCTGTCTGCTGGCCGGGCACGAGGTCACGGCGTTGTCGCAGGATGCCGATGGGGTTGCGCTGCATTGCGCCAACGGCCGAACGCTGCAGGGCGACCTGCTGATCGCGTCCGACGGCATCCGCTCGACCGTGCGCGCCGGCCTGGCGCCCGAGGCCCAGCCGCAATACGCCGGCTACGTCGCCTGGCGCGGCGTGTGCGACGAGGCGCTGCTGTCCGAGCACACCCGAAACACGCTGTTCGAGCACTTCGGTTTTGGCCTGCCGGACGGAGAACAGGTGATTGGCTACCCGGTAGCCGGTGCCCACAACAGCACTCGGGTGGGCGAGCGCCGCTACAACTTTGTCTGGTACCGGCCGGCCGACGAGGCCGGCACGCTGCGCCGGCTGATGACCGACGCCAGCGGCGTGCACCATGCAGCCGGCATACCGCCGCACAAGGTGTCCTGGCGCGAGCTAGCCCAGATGCGCGCGCAGGCACGCGCCACGCTGGCGCCGCAGTGGGCCGAGGTGGTCGAGAAAACGGCCCAGCCTTTTCTGCAGCCAATCCATGACCTGATGTCGCAGCGCATCGCCTTTGGCCGTATCGCGCTGATGGGCGACGCCGCCTTTGTCGCCCGACCCCATGTCGGCATGGGCGTGACCAAGGCCGGCGACGACGCGCTGGCGCTGGCACATGCCGTGGCCGGCCACGGCGCCACACCGGCGGCGCTGCAGGCCTACCAGGCTGAACGCCTGGCACCCGGCCGCAGCGTGGTTGAGCGGGCGCGCAGGCTGGGCGCCTACCTCGAAGCCCACGCCCGACCGGCGCTGGCCAACGCAGCCCCCACACCGCCACGCGACGCCCTGCGTGTGTTGCAGCAGACCGCCATCGATCTCGCCGTGCCGGCCTGAGCGCAGGGCCCGCCGACACCCCAGCGCGACACCCCGTACCTCGACCCCAAAACCCCAGGAGCCACGCCATGACCACGACCTTGCCTGCCAACCCGCAACGCCGCCAACTGCTCACCGCCGGTGCAGCAGCGCTGGTCGGCGCGCCGGCACTGTTCAACATTGCCAGTGCGCAGGGCGGGCCGATCAAGATCGGCTTCCCGACACCGCTGACCGGCGCGTTTTCGGCCGAGGCGCAAGACCAGGTGCGGGCCGCGGAACTGGCGGTCAAGGAGTTCAATGCTGCCGGTGGCTACAAGGGCCGCATGGTCGAGCTGCTGGTGCGCGACGACAAACTCAACCCGGGCGAAGCCGCCACCCGCACGCTCGAGCTGATCGAAAAGGACAAGGTCGACTTTGTTGTCGGCTCGCTGTCGGCTGCCACCCAGCTGTCGATCAATGCGGTGTGCCGCGACCGCAAGGTGCTGTTCAACTCGATCAGCCAAAGCGACGCGATCAACGAGGCCAAGGACTGGAGCCTCTACACCTTCCACGAGGCGCTCAACCCGCACCTCACCGCCGGTGCGGTGGCGCGTTATGCCTTCCCGAAGTTTGGCAAAAAGGTGGTCTACCTGACGGCCGACTATGCCTACGGTCACGAAATGGTGCGCGGCTTTCAGCGTGCCGGGCAGGCTTTGGGCATGCAAACCCTGGCCGACATCCGGCATCCGCTGGGTGCGGCCGACTACTCGGCCTTTTTGCCGCGCATCCAGTCGCTCAAGCCCGACATCCTGGTGCTGTGCAACTTTGGCCGCGACCTGGTCAACTCGGCCAAGCAGGCCACAGACTTCGGCTTGAAGCAGTCCACCAAGATCATCGCGCCGGTGCTGCTCTACACCTCGCGGCTGGCGGGCGGTGCCGAAGCATTTGAGGGTGTGCTGGGTGGCACCTCGTACTACTGGGGCATGGAGGACAAGATCCCGGCGGCCAAGACTTTTAACGATGCTTTCCGCAAGGCCAACGGCGGTGCCGTGCCCAGCGACTACGGCGCGCTCGGTTACGCCGGCATCAAGAGCGTGCTGCAGGCCGTCAAGAACGCCGATGCCACCGATTCGACTCGGGTCAGCATTGCGCTGCGCCAGCTCAAATACAACTTCTACAAGGGCGAGCAGTTCTACCGCAAGTGCGACCACCAGTCGGTGCAGTCGGTGGTGATCGTCGAGTCCAAGTCCAAGGCCATGAAGGACAAGTACGACGTCTTCAATGTGCTGTCGATCGAGGCGGCCGACGAGAAAAACCTGCGCAGCTGCGACGAGCTGGGCCACAAGGTCACCAAGGCTTGAACGCCCTGGCTGACTCGGACCACACCGCGATGGGTTGCGCCGCGCATGGCTGACATCACGCTCCAACTGCTGGCGGTGCAACTGGTGGCGGGCATCGCGCTGGGCGCGGTGTACGCGCTGCTGGCGATGGGGCTGTCGCTGATTTTCGGCATGCTGACCGTCGTCAACTTTGCGCACGGCGCGTTTTTCATGGTTGGCGCGTTTCTCGGGGTGTATTTCCTCGGGCTGACCGGCAACTTCTGGTTCAGCCTGGCGCTGGTGCCGCTGGCCACCGGGCTGATCGGCCTGGTGACCGAGCGGTTCCTGGTGCGGCCGCTGTACGGCCGGGGCATCGACTATCCGCTGCTGCTGACCTTCGGTCTGAGCTACGTGCTGGTCGATGCGATGCGCTTTGCCTTCGGCATCGAGGGCCTGCCGTCGAGCACACCGGCCGAATTGCGCGGCGCCACCAACCTGGGCTTCGGCTACTTCCCGACCTACCGGCTGTTCTTGATTGGCGCGGCGGCGCTGGTGATTGGCGGGTTGTGGCTGTTCATCGAGAAAACGCGATTCGGCCTGATCATCCGCGCCGGTGCGCGTGACCCCGAGATCGTCCGGGTGCTGGGCATCAATGTGGCGCGGGTCTGGCTGGGCGTGTTCTGCCTGGGCACCGCCATAGCCGGGCTGGCCGGCGCACTGGCCGCGCCGACCCGGGCGGTCAACCCCGAGATGGGCATCACGGTGCTGGCCGAATCGTTTGTGGTCACGGTGGTCGGCGGCATGGGCTCGTTGCCCGGTGCGGTGCTGGCGGGCTTGCTGGTGGGCGTGGTGTTTTCGTTCACCTCGCTGCTGGCGCCAGAGTTTGCCGAGCTGTCGATCTTTGTGCTGATGGCGCTGGTGCTGCTGGTGCGGCCGCAGGGCTTTTTTGGCAAAGCCGGGCTGATGGGATGAGCGGGCCGTCGCAAGGATCAGGTTCGGCCCTGGCGCGGTGGCTGGCCGCCGTTGCCCGCCACCGGGTGGCTGCGGTGCTGGCCTTCTTGCTGGTGCTGCCGCTGTTGATGCCGTACCACGCACTGGCAGTCAATGTGCTTATTTTTGGCCTGTACGCGGTGGGCTTCAACCTGCTGTTTGGCTACACCGGCCTGCTGTCGTTCGGCCATGCCGCGTTTCTGGGGGTGGGCTGCTACGGGGCGGGCATCGCGATCGTGAGCCTGGCCCTGCCGTGGTGGGCCGCTATCGGGCTGGGCGTGCTGGCGGCGACGGTGGCCGGGGCGCTGATCGGCCTGCTGGCGATCCGCACCCGCGGCATCTATTTCTCGATGGTCACACTGGCGCTGGGCCAGATCGTCTACTACGCGTTTTACAAGGCCGAGCGCTGGACCGGTGGTGAAAACGGCCTGCGCGGTGTGCGGGTCGAGACCATCGACTTGGCGGGCTGGCAGCTCAACTTTGTCGATCCGCTGAGCAAGTACTACGTAATTCTGGCCTTTGTCGCGGCGGCGCTGTGGTTCGTCTCACGGGTGCTGGCGTCGCCGTTTGGCGCGGTTGTCGAGACGGTGCGCGAAAACGAACAACGCGCCGCCGCCTGCGGCTATGACGTGGCGCGCACCAAGCTGCTGGCTTTCACGCTGTCGGCCGGCCTGTGCGGGCTGGCCGGAGCGCTGCGGGCACTGCACCTGTCGATCGTACCGATCGACTCGCTGCACTACCTGCAGTCGGGCCAGGCGGTGATGATGTGCCTGCTGGGCGGCATGGGCACCTTCTTCGGCCCGTTTGTCGGCGCGCTGGTGTTTCTGGTGCTGGAAGACGTGGTCACCCACCTGACGGCCTACTGGATGGCGGTGGTGGGCGGCATCTTCATGGTGTTTGTGCTGTTTTTCCCGCGGGGCATCTGGGGGTCCATCCTGGCCTGGCTGGACCGCGCGGCCAGCCGCAACGACACCCGGGAACCCAACCGCAAGGACACCGCATGACCGCGCCACCGCCGCCGCTGCTGTCAGTGCAGGGTCTGGGCAAGCGCTTCGGTGCGTTTGTCGCGCTCAAGGACGTGACGGTGGCCTTTCCGGCCGGCCAGCTCACCGCCATCATCGGGCCCAACGGTGCAGGCAAGAGCACCTTCTTCAACGTCATCAGCGGCGCGTTTGCGCCCAGCAACGGCAGCGTCAGCTTCGCGGGCCGCGACATCACCGCGCTGCGCCAGCATGAGTTCGCCCGCATCGGCATCGCAAAGAGCTTCCAGATCACCAATGTGTTCAAGCAGCTCAGCGCACTCGAGAACGTGCGGGTGGCCGCGCAGATGCGGGTCAGCCGGTTTGCCCTGCTGCAACCGCGAAGTGCGCTGCAGGGGCTGGTCGAAGCCGCTCAGACGCTGCTGCAACGCGTGGGCCTGGCCGATGTGGCGCACAAACGCGCCGCCGATCTGGCGCACGGCCAGCAGCGTGCGCTGGAGATCGCCATGGCGTTGGCCGCCGAGCCGCGGTTGCTGCTGATGGACGAGCCCACTGCCGGCATGTCGCCCGAGGAGACCACAGTGATGATGGACCTGATCACCCGCATCGCCCAGGAGCGCACCGTCGTGCTGGTCGAGCACAAGATGAAGCTGGTGATGGGCATTTGCCAGCGCCTGGTGGTGCTGCACCACGGCGAGCTGCTGGCCGAAGGCACACCCGCCGAGATCCGCCACAACACCGAGGTCAAGCGTGTCTACCTGGGGCAACACTGACATGACTGTGCCCCTGCTGCAGATTGACGGCCTGAACGCCTGGTACGACCGCAGCCATGTGGTGCAGGATTTGTCGTTCCACGTCAACGCGGGCGAGATCGTCACGCTGATGGGGCGCAACGGTGCCGGCAAGACCACCACGTTGCGTGCGCTGATGGGCCTGGTGGCCAAGCGCCGCGGCCAGGCGCGTTTTGATGGCCGGGAATTTCTGGCCGAGCCGGCGCACACCCGTTTTCACAAAGGCATCGCCTATGTGCCGGAGGAGCGCCGCATCGTGCCCGGCCTGACGGTGCGCGAGAACCTGCAGCTCGGCATCCTGGGCCAGCCCGGAAAGCATGACCTGACGGCCATCGTCGACCAGATTGCCGATACCTTTCCTCGCCTGAAGGAGCGGCTGGACCAGGAGGGAGCGTCCTTGTCCGGTGGCGAGCAGCAGATGCTGGCGATCGCCCGGGCGATGGTGGCCAAACCGCGGCTGATCCTGCTGGACGAGCCCAGCGAGGGCATCATGCCGCTGCTGGTGCACGAGATGTTCGGGCTGTTTGGGCGCATGAAGGCCGAGGGCACGACGCTGCTGCTGGTCGAGCAGAACGTCGAGCTGGCGCTGCGCATCTCGGACCGGGCCTACATCATCGACCAGGGCCGGATCGTGCACACCGGCACCGGCGAGGCGCTGCTCGCGGACCGGGAGATCCAGGAGCGGTATTGCGCTGTGTAGCGTGCTGTGTATCGCGCTGTGTATCGCGCTGTGTAGCGCCGAGCACCGCGGCATGGCGCGCTGTCGCGCGGCAGCCACAGCAGGGCGCGCTGCTGCGCCCCGCCCGGCGCGTCAGCGACTGAACGGCCGCAGTTGCGGGTCCAGGCACTGGCGCAGCGGTGCCGGCAGCGCCGGCAGCCGGTCCGCCAGAAAGCGCCGGATGAACACCGGCGCCGACCACGGCCCGGTGTCACCGCTCCACACACCGCCGGCCTGCACCTGCATGACGCCGCCCCTGCGTGCCAGCGGCACGATGGCCGGGTCCAGCGGGGCGATGGCGCTGCCGCCCCAGCGCACCTCTGCCAACAGCCACTGCGCATCGCCTTCGCCCCAACTCAGCACTTGCACGGGCCGGGCCGCCAGTGACGCGGGTGGGCTGTAGCCGGCCAGAACGCGCTGTGCCTCCTGCCAGGCCGCCGAGCCGTCCGCCAGCGCGGTGACCGTGCCGCAGCGCCGCACCAGCCGCAGCCAGGCGCCCTGCATCTGGCCGGCCGCGTCCACCGGCCGGCCGCTGACCTCCAGCAACACCCCCTGGTCCTGCGGCAGCAGGCGCAGTTGCGACAGCAGCAACAGGCCGCTGGCAGCCACAAGGCAAGCGGCAGCGGTGCTTCGCTGCATCAGATGCGCCGCGCGGTGCGCCGCGCCGCCGCCATCCGCGGCCGGTACCGTGCGCCCATCAGACGCACCGGTTTGTAGGCCCAGCGCGCGTCACGGCCCACCAGCATCCGGCGCTGGTTGGGCTCGACCGCCCGCAGGATCTGCAGCGCGGCCGACTCGGTGCAACCATGCACCGCAAACTTCGGCGGGTTGCAGTTGCCGTTCAGCGGCATGGCCATCAAACCAACCAGGCCGCAGGTGTTGACCCCGTGGCCCTCGCCTGAGGCCCGCAGGTGCGGCAAAAAGGCTGGCGCGCCCATGCCTGAGGCTGCGCCGGTGATGGCGGCGACCTCATGGTCAAAGTTTTTCATGGCCGCCTCGGGCCGTGAAGCCACGCACCGGCAAGGCCGCGCTGCGCCGCAGCCAGTTGTGCTCGGCATACTGGCCCCGGCCATCGGTGGCGTGCAGCGTGTAGGCATGGCGCGATGTGGCAGACCGGTTGGGTGCGCTGCAGTGCGGCAGCAGGCCGTGAAAGCAGACCAGCGTGCCGGCGGCAACCGGCACCGGCACGGCTTGGCTGCGAGCCGGCCAGGGTGTGGGGTCCAGCGCTTGCATGCGCAGTGTGTCGGTTGCACCCGGGTTGCCCGCCTCGCGCACAAAGCGCTCACGCAACGGCCCCCGGTGGCCGCCGGGTTGCACCCACAGGCAGCCGTTGTCCAGGGTGGCGTCTTCCAGCGCAAACCAGAAAGCCGTGACCGAGGGGGGCGTGGTGTCGAAGAAGCTGGCGTCCTGGTGCCACTTGACCTCGCCGCCGATGCCGGGCTGCTTGAATATGTACATCGATTGCCAGAGCTGTGGGTCCACCAGCCCCAGATCAGCGGCCAGCTCGGCCAGGGCGGCATGGCGAGAAAAGCGCTCGAACACCGGGTCGAGGTCGTGCATGGCGTGGCCGATCTTGTTGATCGACAAGGCCTTGGGCTGGCGCAACTGGCCGGCGGCATCAAACGCCTCCTCCTCGAAGAAACATTCGATGCCCTCGGCCGAATCCAGAAATGCAGCGTCCGCGCTGCGTCGGGCCTGGTCGGTGGTCGAGAAGATGCTGCGGTGGGCGTCGACATCAAAGGCCTCGACGATCTGCGCCGCACGCGCGCGCAAGGCCGCCAGCTCGGGCGCCGACTTGAAGCCCGGCAGCACGAGGTAACCCTGCGCCTGGTAGCGCTCAAGCTGTTGGCATGAAAGCATGGCGCGATGATGCCACCGGGCTGCCCCCACCCGGCGGGCGGGCACCCGGTGCCGCCTGGCTAGAATCGACGGGTCAGGGACGCTCCAGCACAACACCACACCATGAAATTGATCGGATCACTCACCAGTCCCTACGTGCGCAAGGTGCGCGTGGTGATGGCCGAGAAAAAGCTCGACTACCAGCTCGTCATCGAGGACGTGTGGGGCAGCGACGCGATGCTCAAGTCCAACCCGCTGGGCAAGGTGCCCTGCCTGGTGATGGAGGGCGGCGAGGCGGTGTTTGACTCGCGCGTGATCGTCGAGTACGTAGACACCTTGTCGCCGGTGGGCAAGCTGATCCCGGCCCCGGGCCGCGAGCGGGTGGAGGTGCGCACCTGGGAGGCTCTGGCCGACGGCATGTGCGACGCCCTGCTGCTGGCCCGCATGGAGGCCACCTGGGGGCCGCGTGAGGGCGCACGCTGCCAGGCCTGGATCGACCGCCAGATGAGCCGTGTGGCCAGCACCTTGCAGGCCATGAGCCTGGGCCTGGGCGACAAGCCCTGGTGCAACGGCAACCACCTCACGCTGGCCGATGTGGCGGTGGGCTGCGCGCTGGACTACCTCGGTTTCCGCTTTGCCCATGTCGAATGGCGCGGCGAGTACCCCAACCTGGCCCGCTTGGCCGAGAAGCTCGAAGCCCGCCAGAGTTTCATCGACACCGCGCCGCCCAAGGCTTGAGCCGGGTGGCGGCTGCCGCTACACGGTAGCGGTCCGGACGCTGTCGCTGCTCGCCGGTGTTTGAAGGCTGCCAGCCCGGGGTATCGGCCCGGACTTGTCGCTCGGCGCTGCCGCCTGCACGCTGTCACTGCGCGACAAGGGCTGAAAACTGTCGCTGCGCGACAGCGGCCAAAAATGCGTGAACACCGCATGCGGCCAGGGCAGCTCACCCCGCTCGGCCGCCAGCAACGAGCCCGGCGCGACGGTGATCAGCAGGTTGCTCAGCAAGCGCACCTCCTGGTCGGCCAGCCGGCGCACGATGTGGGCGGCGCTGATCTGGTTCGGGTGGCTCAGGCCGGCGGCCTGCACCAGCTCTTGCAGCGCCTCCAGCGTCTGGCGGTGAAAGTTCACGACCCGCTGGGTCTTGTCGGGCACCACCAGCGCCTGCTGGCGCAACGGGTCCTGGGTGGCGACCCCGGTCGGACAGGTACCGGCATGGCAGTGCTGGGCCTGGATGCAACCCAGCGCAAACATGAAGCCGCGGGCCGAGTTGCACCAGTCGGCGCCCAGCGCCATCGCACGTGCAATGTCGAAGGCGCTGACGATCTTGCCGGCACAGCCGATGCGGATGCGGTGTCGCAGGTTCAGACCCACCAAGGTGTTGTGCACCAGGCGCAGGCCTTCTTGCATCGGCGCGCCGACGTGGTCGGTAAATTCAAGCGGCGCAGCGCCTGTGCCACCCTCGGCACCGTCGACCACGATGAAATCGGGCAGCAGATCGCTCTCGACCATCGCCTTGGCCAGCGCAAACCATTCCCAGGGGTGGCCTATGCAGAGCTTGAAGCCGACCGGTTTGCCGCCCGACAGGGTGCGCAACCGATCCAGAAACTGCAGCATGCCGATGGGCGTTGAAAACGCGCTGTGCGCGGACGGCGAGACGCAGTCCACCCCCTGCGGCACACCGCGCGCTTCGGCAATTTCGGCCGACACCTTGGGGCCGGGCAGTACACCGCCATGGCCGGGCTTGGCGCCCTGGCTCAGCTTCAACTCGATCAGCTTGACCTGCGGGTCGCGGGCATTGGCCTCGAACCGGGCCTCGTTGAAGCTGCCGTCGTCGTTGCGGCAGCCAAAGTAGCCCGAGCCGATCTCCCAGATCAGGTCGCCGCCGTGTTTGCGGTGGTGGGCGCTGATCGAGCCCTCGCCGGTGTCGTGCGCAAAGCCGCCAGCCTTGGCGCCGCCGTTGAGCGCCATGATCGCGTTGGCGCTGAGCGCACCAAAGCTCATCGCCGAGATGTTGAACAGGCTGGCCGAGTAGTGCTGGGTACAGCGGCTGCCGCCGATCGTGATGCGAAAGTCGTGGTTGGGCAGCGTGGTGGGTTGCAGCGAGTGGTTGATCCACTCATAACCCGCCTGGTGCACGTCGAGCTGGGTGCCAAACGGCCGCTTGTCCGACTCGCCCTTGCTGCGCTGGTAGACCAGCGAGCGCTGCTGGCGTGAAAACGGCACGGCCTCGCGGTCGCTCTCCAGAAAATACTGGCGAATCTCGGGCCGTATCCATTCGAACAAAAAGCGCAAATGACCGATGACCGGGTAGTTGCGCAGCAGCGCATGGCGGGTCTGGCGGAGGTCACGGATGCCGATCAGCAAACCGAACGCGCCTACCGCGCCCAGCAGCGCCAGCCCCGGCGCAGGGCCGGCGCTGAACCCGAAGTACAGCCCCAGGCCAAGCATCAGCAGCGACGTCAGCAGTGTCAGGTAGCGGATCGGAAAGTGGCGGTCCAGCGCAATCAGCCAGGTGGGCATGGCGATCCTTTTTTGAGCCAGGGGTCAGTCTCGCGGCGCAGTAGCGGGCCGCTGCCAGGTCAGTCGCGCAGGCGCTGGCCAGATTACAGCGCAAGTGTGCAGCCTCGACCCACCGACCAGAGCGCCGAGTGGAGGGCTAAATCGCCCTCAATCCCCGTTTTGGCGCTGCCCGGCCCGCGCCGGCCCGGCCGCAGCGGTCAAAACTGCCCGCAGGGGCCGCACGTCGGGCAGCCGGGTGTCTGGACTACGGCGCACTCAAGCGTCGGGAGTTGGCTGGGTCGCGGAAGACGAGCGGGTGTTCGGTCAGCTTCGGCAGGGCCGCCTGCGCCACCGCAGCTTGCACCAGGTGGTGCTGCGGGCTGAGCCGGCAGGCCGGGTCGGCGGCGGCGGCATCTTGGGCCAGCATAAAGGCCTGGCAGCGGCAGCCGCCCAGGTCTTCTTGCTGGTGCACACAGCTAGCGCACGGCTCTTTCATCCAGCCGGTTCCGCGGTAGCGGTTGAAACCCTCGGACTCGAACCAGATCTCGCGCAGTGCCATCTCACGCACGTTAGGGAACGCCAGGCCGGGCAACATGCGCGCGGTGTGGCAGGGCAGTGCAACGCCGTCGGGCGCGACCGTCAAGAACATGTTGCCCCAGCCGTTGACGCACTTCTTGGCCTTGCCCTCGTGGTAGTCGGGGGCGACAAAGTAGATGCGCATGGCCTCGCCCAGCCGTGCGCGCCAGGCATCGGTCACGGCCTCGGCGTGCTGCAGTTGCGCATGGGTCGGCAACAGCTGGTCGCGGTTCAGGTAGGCCCAGGAGTAGTACTGGGTGTTGGCCAGCTCGAGGTACTCGGCGCCCATCTCATGCGCCATGCCGATGATGCGGTCGATGTGGTCGATGTTGAGGCGGTGGATCACCACATTCAGCACCATCGGCCAGCCCTGGCCCTTGATGAGGGCCGCCACCTTGTTCTTCAACGCGAAGGTCTTGGTGTTCGAAAGAAAATCGTTCATCTCGCGGGTCGAGTCCTGGAACGACAGCTGCACATGGTCGAGCCCGGCGGCCTTGAGCGCGGCAGCGCGCTGCTCGGTCAGGCCGACGCCGGAGGTCAGCAGGTTGCTGTAGTAGCCCAGCGCCCGCGCCTCGGCAACGATCAGCTCCAGGTCGTCGCGCACCAGCGGCTCGCCGCCCGACAGGCCGAGCTGCACCGCGCCCAGCTCGCGGCCCTGGCGCAGCACGCGCAACCAATCGTCGGTGCCCAGCTCGTCTTGCTGGCGCGCGAAGTCGACCGGGTTGTAGCAAAACACACAGTGCAGCGGGCAGCGGTAGGTCAGCTCTGCCAGCAGCCACAGCGGCGGGCCGGGCCGAGGGCCGGCGTTTGTCGTGTCTGGGTTCATCGCATCAGTCCCAGACCAGCCAGCGCTGCTGGCCCGCCAACTGCACAAAGCCGAGCACCTCGGCCTCCAGCCTGCTGGCCGAAAACGCGGCTTCCAAATCGGTCACGATCACCGCCACGCTGCGCTGGCCGTCGCAGCGTTTCATGATCTCGCCGGCACTGCCGTTGAGCTTGACCATGCCCTCGGGGTAGAGCAGCACTTGGCAGTCTTGTGCCGGCTCCCACTGCAGGCGAAAACCCGCGCCGATGCGCGGCACCGAATCGTTGAGCGGTGCGCCCATCAAGTCACCCCGTAGCGGGTGACGAGCCCGTCGTTCAGCGCCCACAGGATGTCGAGCTTGAACTGCAGCACTTCAAGGGCACGCTCCTGCAGCGTCCGGGTGTTGAAATAGTCAAGCGTGATCGCCAGCCCCTGCTCGACATCGCGGCGCGCCTGGCTGACGCGGTTGCGGAAGTAGCCCAGGCCGTCGCTGTCGATCCAGGGGTAGTGCTCGGGCCAGGTCGCCAGGCGCTGGCGGTGGATCTCGGGCGCAAACAGCTCGGTCAGTGACGAGCAGACGGCCTCTTGCCAGGGCGCCCGGCGCGCAAAGTTGATGTAGGCATCGACCGCAAAGCGCACCGCCGGCACGACATGGCGCAGATCGAGCACCTCGTCCCGCGACAAGCCCACCGCGCTGGCCAGCCGCAGCCAGGCCTCGATGCCGCCGTCGTCCCGGATGCCGCCCAGCTCAAAACCATCGTGATCAAGGATGCGCTGCACCCAGCCACGCCGCACCGCGATGTCGGGGCAGTTCGACAGCACCGCCGCATCCTTGATCGGGATCGCGATCTGGTAGTAGTAACGGTTGGCCACCCAGCCGCGGACCTGCTCGGGCGTGGCGCGCCCGCTGTTGAGCATCTCGTTGAACGGGTGGTGGATGTGGTAGCTGCGCCCGGCCTCGCGCAGCTTGGCCTCGAAGGCCTCAGCGGTCCAGGCGGTGTCGGTGGCCCCAGACTTGCCGGGATGGCGCATCTCCTGGTTCATGTCGGCACGCATCGTCACAGCACGATCTCCTGGCGGTCTTCGCAGACCTCGACCCGCTCGCGCGTCAGCGCGTCGCGCTGGCTCGAGTCCGCGTCGAGGATCGGGTTGGTGTTGTTGATGTGGATCAACATGCGCCGGGTGCGCGCGGGCAGCTTGCCCAGCCACTCGACCATGCCGCCCGGGCCGGACTGCGGCAGGTGGCCGATGCTGCGCGCGGTCTTGGCACTGATGCCGAGACCGACCATCTCGTCGTCGGTCCAAAAGGTGCCGTCCACCATCACGCAGTCGGCGCTGGCCATGGCCTCGAACACCGCCGGCTCGATCGCGCCCAGCCCGGGGGCGTAAAACAGCGTCTTGCCGCTGCGGCTGTCGGTCACGCTGATGCCAATGTTGTCGCCCGCAACCGGCTGCTCGCGGTGCGGCGAATAGGGCGGGGCCTTGCTCTGCAGCGGCAGCGCGCGGAACTGCAGGCCGGCGACGCCTGACACCTCGAAGGCGCTGCCGTCGAGCGGGATGCGGGTGCGCTGCACGCCGCAAAAATGGCCCAGCACCCGCAGCACCGGATTGCCCAGGCTCAGGTCTTCAAACACCGGGTCGGTGCACCACAGCGGCAGCGGCGCGTCGCGCTCACGCAGCATGAACAGGCCGGTGGTGTGGTCGACCTGGCCGTCCATCAGCACCACGCCGGCTATGGCCGTGTCGCGCAGCGTGCGCCCGGGTTGCAGTGCCGGGTTGGCGCGGATCTGCTCGAGGATGTCGGGCGAGGCGTTGAACAGCACGCCGTCGTCGCTGTTGTCGGGTCGGATGAAGATCGATGACTGGGTGCGTGGCTCGGCGCGCAGCGTGCCGGCACGCACGCCGGCGCAGTTGGCGCAGTTGCAGTTCCATTGCGGAAAGCCGCCGCCGGCAGCAGCCCCCAGGACAGTGATGCGCATCTTTGAGATCGGTTGAGGGCTGAACAACAAAAACGCCCCGGGGTAGCCCAGGGCGTTGATCGGGTCGTGAAGCTCAGCGTGCCGCGACGTACATCGTTATCTCGAAGCCAAAGCGGAAGTCACGAGCCTGGGGGGTGGTCCATTGCATCAAGTTCTCCTGGAGGTGAGGCAGTGCCGCACCGGGCGGTGCAGCCGAGAATTGCTTCTCACCATCGATGATGCGCAGGCCTGCCCCAGGCAACCAGCCCTCGCATCATGATTTCAGCCTCATGATTTTCATGAATCGGCGACCCGTGGCCAGCGCACCGCAGGCGGCCGATACGATGCCGGCAACGCGCCTGCCCGGCGCCGCCTGAATGCCTGGATCCGGATGCCTGCTGCGAACCTCTACCCCGAAACCCCCGCACGACGCAGCCGCCTGGGTGTGCCGGGCGGCCATGACTTGCAGCTCTACGAGTGGGGCGACCCGCAGGGCCAGCCCGCGCTGTTGCTGCACGGCGGCCCCGGGTCTGGGCTGTCGCCAACGCTGGCGCGTTGTTTTGATCCGCAGCGCTACCGCATCATCGGGCTCGACCAGCGCGGTGCCGGGCTCAGCACCCCGTCCGGCGGCACCGCGCACAACGGCACGGCCGAGTTGCTGGTCGATCTGCGGCAGTTGCGGGCGCAGCTCGGCATCGCGCGCTGGCTGGTGGTCGGTGGGTCCTGGGGGGCCACGCTGGCGCTGTTGCACGCGGCCGACGAGCCGGCTGCGGTGGCCGGGCTGTTGCTGCGAGGCGTGTTTTTGGCGCGCCAGCAAGACGTTGACGATTTTTTTGCCGCCGCGCCGCCTGGTTTCGGCGACGCCTGGCAGCCTTGGCGCGAGGCCGCGGCGCGTGCAGGCCGGCCGTGGGTCGCGCAGCTCGACCACTGGATGCAGCACGGCACGCCCGCTGAGCAAGCAGCGTTGGCGCAGGTCTGGTGGCGCTTCGAGCAGGCGATGGACGGTCCGGCGCCCACCCAGGCGCCTGACGCTGCGGGCCTGCTGCCGCGCTACCGGGTGCAGGCGCACTACCTGCGCCACGGCTGCGGCCTGCGCGATCTGCCGCTGCTGCAGCGCCTGCCGGCTCTGCCGGTGGTGCCTACGCTGCTGCTGCACGGCGAGCAGGACCACATCTGCCCGCTGGCCGGCGCGGTTGCCGTGCTGGCCGGCCTGCCGCATGCCGAACTGCGCCGCATCGCGCACGCCGGCCATGCGCCAACCCACCCGGCGCTGGCTGCGGCGATGGTGCAGGCGCTGGACAACTTTGCCGCTCACGGCCGGTTCGAGGCGGCGGGCTCAGCGACCCTGGCGGCAGCGGCGGGTTCGGCATGAGCCTGCGCGCCAGGATCAACCTGATCGTCGGCGCGCTCACGCTGCTGTTCGTGGTGGCGCTGCTGGTGCTGCAGGTCCAGAGCATGCGCGATGCCGTGCATGAAGAGGTGGTTGCGGCCAACCGGGTAGCGGCGCAATTGCTCAACCGCACCATCCGCGGCTATGGCCCCCGGGGCACCGAGGCTGTCCAGGACTTTCTGCAGGGCCTGGGCCGAGTGCGATCAAACGAGATCTCGCTGTTCAACGACCGTAGCGAGGTGCTGTACCGCTCGCCGCCGTCGGTCTACAAGCTGGGCCGCGATGCGCCGGCGTGGTTCAGCCGCCTGCTGGCGCCGGATCCCAGCGTGCAGGCCATTGCCTTTGCCGACGGCCGGCTCGAAGTGCGCGCCAACGCCTCGCGCGCCGTGCTCGACGCCTGGGAGGACTTCACCCACATCGGGCTGGCCTCGGCGCTGCTGCTGGTGGCGGTTAACCTGATGGTGCTGTGGCTGGTGGGCCGAGCGGTGCGGCCGTTTGGCCAGATCGTCGGCGCGCTCAACCAGCTGGAGGCGGGCCGCTTCGACGTCGCCTTGCCGCGGCTGTCCAGCAGCGAAGCGGCGGTCATAGGCGCTGCTTTCAACCGCATGGTCGCCAGGCTGCAGCACCACCTTGAGACCGAGACCCGCGCGCTGCGCGCCGAGCGTGACCTGTCCGACAGCCGCGAGCTGGCACGCTGGATTGACCATCACATCGAGCAAGAGCGTCGCGCCATCGCACGCGAGCTGCACGACGAGTTGGGCCAGTCGGTCACCGCGATCCGCAGCATGGCGCTGTCGATCGCGCAGCGCATGGCGCCGCTCGACGCGACCGCAGAGCAGGCAGCGCGACTGATTGCCGACGAGTCGTCGCGCCTGTATGCCGCGATGCACGGGATGATCCCGCGCCTGGCGCCGATGGTGCTCGACACACTGGGGCTGGCGGCGGCGCTGAACGACCTGGCCGAGCGCGCCCGGCTCAGCCACCCGGGCGTGCAGATCGAGCTGCAGCTCGATCTGATCGATGCGGTGCTGTCGGCCGACGCCGCGCTGGCGTTGTACCGGGCGGCGCAAGAGGGCATCACCAACGCCTTGCGCCACGGCCAGGCCAGCCACTTGCGGTTGCAGCTGCAGGCCGGCACCGGCCCGGTCTTGCTTGAACTCACCGACAACGGCATCGGTTTGCCGGCTGCCGCAGCGCCCGGCGGCGCACTCGGCCCAGGCGGCGAGCACTACGGCCTGCGCTGGCTGGCCGAACGGGCTGAAATCCTGGGCGGCAAACTCAGCCTGTCCAACGTGCAGCCGCACGGCGTACGGCTGCGCATGAGCTTGCCGGCCGAGCTGGCGGCGCCCATTGCGTTGGCAGCAACCGAAGGCAAAACATGATCCGCGTGATGCTGGTTGACGACCATGCCCTGGTGCGCATGGGTTTTTCGATGTTGCTGGCCGATGCGCAGGTTGAGGTGGTAGCCGAGGCCGGCAGCGGCGAGCAGGCCTGCCAGGACTATGCCCGAGCCAAACCCGATGTGGTGGTGATGGACCTGTCGATGCCCGGCATGGGTGGGCACGAGGCCTTGCGTCGCCTGCTCGCCCAAGACCCGAAGGCGCGGGTGCTGGTGTTGTCGGCGCATGAGGACACGGCACACCCGAGGCGTGCGTTGCGCGCCGGCGCGCAGGGCTACCTGACCAAGCGCAGCGCGCCCGATGCCTTGATTGCTGCGGTCAGCGCGCTGGCGCGCGGCGAGCGCTATGTGGATGCGCAAACCGCTCTGGCTCTGGCTCTGCTCGACGGCGAGTCATCGCCCGCCGACACCCTGAGCGAGCGCGAGTTCTCGGTGTTTTTGCAGCTGGCGCGCGGCCTGAGCGTGGTCCGGATCGCCGAGAACCTCAAGCTCTCACCCAGCACCGTGGGCACCCACCTTTACCACGTCAAGCAAAAGCTCAATGCCGACAACCAGTCGGCACTGACGCTGGTGGCGCTGCGCTGGGGCCTGATCGAGACCTGATCGCTTGAGTGTCTTTGGCTTGGCCGAAACTTTTTTTCTACTGCGACACATGACGCGGCCGCTGAGGCCGCCGCCGCCCCGGCCTCAATCCAGGGTCTGGCGGTAGCGCGCCAGCGCCAGCGCGGCGGCGGCGGCCAGGAACAGCGCCATCGGCCACAGCTCGGGCAGCAGCTCGGCCAGCCCGTTGCCCTTGAGCATGATGCCGCGCACGATGCGCAAAAAGTGCGTGAGCGGCAACACCTCGCCAACCGCTTGCGCCCAGGTCGGCATGCCCCGGAACGGGAACATGAAGCCCGACAACAGCATCGACGGCAAGAAGAAGAAAAACGTCATCTGCATCGCCTGCAACTGGTTGCGCGCCAGCGTGCTGAAGGTGAATCCCACCCCCAGATTGGCCAGCATGAAGAGCCCGATCATCGCCATCAGCAACCCGAAACTGCCGTTCATCGGCACCGCAAACAGCAGCCAGGCCGCTGCCATGATCACGCCGAGCTGCACATAGCCGATCACCACGTAGGGCAGGATCTTGCCCACCATCACCTCCAGCGGTCGCACCGGCGTGGCGAGCAGGTTCTCCATCGTGCCGCGCTCACGCTCGCGGGTCATCGCCAGCCCGGTCAGCATCACCATCGTCATCGTCAGGATGGTGCCGATCAGCCCGGGCACGATGTTGTAGCGGGTCAGGCCCTCGGGGTTGTAGCGGCGGTGGATGCGCAGCTCAAACGGCGCTGGCTGCAGTTGCAGGCCCGCCAGCGGCCCGACCAGATCATGCTGCAGCGCCGTCTGGTTGAGTGCGGCCAGCGCCGCGATGGCATTGCCGCCAGCGGCCGGGTCGGTGGCGTCCACCGACACCAGCACCGCCGGCCGCTCACCGCGCAACAGCTTGCTGGTGAAATCGTTGGGCAGCACCACCATGAACTGGGCTTGGCCGTGCTCGATCAGCCGCTCGGCCTCGGCCTCGCTGCCGGTGGTGCTGATGATTGAAAAATAGCCGCTGTTGACCAGGGCCGCCACCACGCTGCGCCCCAGCGGGCCGCTGTCCTGCGCCACCAGCACCGTGGGCAGGCCCTTCGGGTCGGTGTTGATGGCGTAGCCAAACAGCACGAGTTGCAGGATCGGTACGCCCACCGCCATCGCGAATGTCAGCCGGTCGCGCAGCATCTGCTGGAACTCTTTGATGAAGATTGCCAGCGCGCGGCGCCAGGAGAAACGCGGCCCCTGGCGCACGGTGGCCGGTGCTGCGGGGCCGGCCGGCGGGGTGGGGCTGGCGGACGGCGCGCTCATGCAAAGTTGTCCTGGGCCTGGCCGACGAGCCGCACAAACGCGTCCTCCAGGTCGCTGGCGCCTGCCGCCGCGATGATCTGCGCGGCCGTGCCCTGGGCCAGCATCCGGCCGTAGGCGATGTAGCAGAGCTGGTCGCAGCGCAGCGCCTCGTCCATGTAATGGGTCGAGACCAGCACCGTGATGCCCTCGGCCGCCAGCTGGTGGATCTGGTCCCAGAACTCGCGCCGCGCCTTCGGGTCAACGCCGGCGGTGGGCTCGTCGAGCAGCAGCAGTTGCGGGTGGTGCAGCAGGCAGGCCGCCAGCGCCAGGCGCTGCTTCCAGCCGCCCGAGAGTGTGCCGGCCAACTGCCGCTGGC
Organism: Betaproteobacteria bacterium; assembly: GCA_025358155.1. GTDB lineage: Bacteria > Pseudomonadota > Gammaproteobacteria > Burkholderiales > Burkholderiaceae_C > Pseudaquabacterium. The sequence continues at coordinate 27,813 of JANYKR010000097.1, read as the reverse complement.
GCGCCTCCAGGCCCAGCCGAGCCAGCGCGGCATCAACCTCCACGCGGCGATTGGGCAACTCGAACAAGCGGGCGACAAAGTCGAGGTTCTCGCGGATCGACAAGTCGTCGTACAGGCCGAACTTCTGGGTCATGTAGCCCACCTGGCGCTTGATCGCGGCGGCCTGGGCGCGGAGGTCCAGACCCAGGCAGGTGCCGCTGCCGGCATCCGGCGTGAGCAGGCCACACAGCATGCGGATGGTGGTGGTCTTGCCACTGCCATTGGGGCCGAGAAATCCGCAGATGCGGCCACGCTGCACCTGCAAGTCCACCTGGTCCACCACGGCCCGGCCGCCGTAGCGCTTGCACAGGCCTCGCACGTCAATCGCCAGCGGACGGGCCGTGGCCAGGGCTTGCGCCGGGTTGAGCGGATCGGTGGCCGGATCGGCGGCGGGTCCGGCTGCGGGTCCGGCTGCAAGTTCGGCTGCCGATCCGGCATGCGTCATGGCGCACTGGCCCGCAGCGCCGGCGCTGCGGCGGGCAACAGCCGCACCTCCAGGGGCTGACCCGGTTTGAGCCGGCCGGCATCCGCCGGCTCGGGCCAGGCCTCGACCATGAACACCAGCCGGCTGCGCTGGGCGTTGGAGTAAATCACAGGCGGCGTGTACTCGGCCTGCGACGCAATGTGCCGGATTCGCCCGGCCAGCGGCGCGCCGCAGCCGTCGCACTGGATGCTCACCGCCTGCCCCGGCGCCAGCGCGCCGACCTCGGTCTCGGCCACAAAAAACCGCGCCTTCACCGCGCCCGCCGGCAACAGTGCCAGCACCGGCGCGCCCCCCGGCACCCACTCACCGACCCGAAAGTAGACCTCGCTGACCAGGGCCGCCACTGGCGCGGTCTGGGCCTTTTGGGCCAATCGCCACTGGCTTTGCGCCAGTGCCTGGCTGGCGGCGCCGGCCGCGGCATGAGCGGCCTCGCGCTCGGCTGGCCGTGACGGCAGCTCGGCCACCCGCAGTGCCGCGTCCAGCTCGGCCACCCGGGCAGCGGCCTGGGTGGCTGCGGTTTGGGCGTCGTCCACCCGCGCCGCCGACACAAAACCCTGCTGCACCAGTTGTTGCTGGCGTGCCAGATCACTGCGCGCCAGCGCGGCCTGGGCGCGGGCCTGGGCCAGCTGGGCCCGGGTGACCGCAAGCTCGTCGGCCCGCCGGCCGGTGTCGGTATTGCGGGCCTGGGCCTGGCTGGCCTGCAACCGATCCTGCGCCTCGGCACGGGCCGCCTGTTCGGCCACCGACTCCAGCGTGAACAACGGCGCGCTGGCCGCCACACGTTGACCCGCCTGCACCGACAAAACCGTCAACACCCCCGCCAGCGGTGAGGCCACCCGAACATAGTCACCCTCGGCGTAGCCCGCCCAGCCAGTACTCGGCGGCGGGCTGCAAGCGGACAGGCACGCTGCCAGCAGTGCAGTCAAGCCCCGTGCGCACTGGCGCACTCGCGTGCTGGCAGGCCAGTTCACCTGCAGGTCCGCCAGGTCTGGCCCGGCAGCCTGCTGCAAACACCAAGCGCCCAACACGTTTGCTTTCATGCCTGATGCCATTGCCTAAGTCTTTCCCGATGTCGGGCCTGATTATTGGGCGGCCCGCTGTTGCCCAGCGTACTCTGGCCTTGACGCTGCGCAAGCTGTCGGTGGGGCTTCATGCAATCGAGTCTGCTTATCGATCCCTTCCACTCAAGCGGCATTGGAAATGCATGCCCTGCCCACCCCAGCCAGGTTGATCCCCGATGCGCTGCGCGCCTGGACCACCCAGGCCGTGGCAGCGCACGGCGCGGACTTCAGGTCGGCGCTGGCGGCGCGCTGCGGCGTCTCCCGGGTCGCGGCGGCCGGCGCGGTACGGCAGCTCGGGGCTGAAGCGTTTGTGCAGCGGCTGCGCACCGGCACCCGGCCGCTGTTCGTCGCCGGGCACAGTCGGCTGGTCGTGCTGGTCGTGCTGGCCTTGCCGTTGCCCGGCGTGGATGAGTCGCTGTTGCGGGCCGAGCGGATCTGCCGCTGGTAGGGCGATCTGCCGGAGCCGGTGGACAAGCTGTTGCACGCTGGTTTCACCGAAATCGTCAACAACGCCAGTGATCATGCCGGTGCCCACCGCCTGCAACTTCGCTGGGCGGCCACGCAGGACGCCCTACCCCTGTGGATCAGCGACGACGGTGTGGGTAGCTTCGAGCGGGTTCGAACGGCCCTCGCGCAGCGGGGGCGGTGCCGCGCTTGAGTGTGGCTGGGCAAGCGAGCGCCGCAAGCAGGCCTAAATCAACCCGAACCGCGCCACCGCCAAGCCAGACCAAGGCGCGACGTCGGGCGGGCCGCCCACCCACACCCAGCGCAGCGGATGCCAGAGATCGTCGCTGCGTGCAGCCAACGCGGCCAGGTGGGGGCTCAGCGTGGCAGCTTCGCGCGAAACCGCAAGGATCAAGGTGGCGCGGCGCGGCATGAAGCCTGATCGCCAGTGGCCACAGCTGGACGGTGTGCTGAGGGCCCAGCCTGCGTCCCAGGGGTCGTCGGGCCGGCGCGGGCGCCACCACATCGCGTCGTGGGCCTTGACGCGCAGGCGCAGGGCCAGTGCGCCTGGGCCTCGCGCGCCGCCGGGCAACGCGGCCAGTGCCACGCTGCCGTCGAGCCGGCGCGCAAAGGCATCGGCCCAGGCCCGTGTGGTGGTGTCATCGGGCCCATGCAAAGCCGCGACGGCCAGCCGCTGCGCCACGGCGGGCTTGGCGCCGGGCTGCAACCAGCCACTGTTGCCGGGGCCGGCGCCTTGCTGGCACCAGGCCAGCAGACCCGGCCAGGCAGGCTGTTGCTGCGCCTGCGCATCGTCCGCTGCCCAGCTGCTGGGCGCGGGTGGACGCAGCGCCTGCTGATCGAAGCGGGCGCGCAGGCCGCTCAGGTGACGGCCCAGGCTCATCGCCCGCCGCCTGTGCAGCGCACGGCTGCGCGGCGGTGCAGGGTTTGCGCCGTCGAGCTCATGCGGCTGGCAGCCACACGCCGGGTTGGCTCGCCAAAGGGTGCGGTGATGGCCGGTGCGGTGTGGGGCATGGTCACGCATTGTTGCGTCAACACAGCGGGCTGCACTTGGGCGACAGCCAGGGCATGGCCGCAGGCTTTAGGCTCAGGCCATGACTACTCTCTTCGACCCCATCCAAATCGGCGACATCGCCCTGGCCAACCGCGTCGTGATGGCGCCGCTGACGCGCAACCGGGCGCCCGGCCAGTTGCCCAACGCGCTGATGCGCGAGTACTACACCCAGCGCGCCACGGCCGGCCTGATCGTGACCGAGGCCACCCAGGTCAGCGCCCAGGGCCAGGGCTACCTCGACACGCCCGGCATCTACACGCCCGAGCAAGTGGCGGGCTGGCGCAAGATCACCGACGCAGTACATGCTGCCGGCGGCAAGATTGTGGTGCAGCTGTGGCACGTGGGCCGCATCTCGCACACCAGCCTGCAGCCGGATGGCGCGGCGCCGGTGTCGAGCACGGCCAGGCCAGCCATCGGCAAGACCTTCACCACCGAGGGGTTTGTCGATTGCTCGACCCCGCGCGCGCTGCGCACCGACGAGCTGCCGGGCGTGGTGGCCAGCTACCGCCAGGCGGCGCGTAACGCGGTAGCCGCCGGCTTTGACGGCGTGGAGGTGCACGGTGCCAACGGCTACTTGCTGGAGCAGTTTTTGCGCGACAGCATCAATGACCGGACCGACGCCTACGGCGGCTCGATCCAAAATCGCGCCCGTTTGCTGCTGGAGGTGATGACGGCGGTGGTGGCCGAGATCGGCGGCGGCCGCACCGGCCTGCGGCTGTCACCGATCACACCGGTCAACGACGCGGCGCAGGACAGCGACGCTGCCGCGCTCTACGGCCATGTGGTGCAGCAACTCGCGCCGCTCAAGCTGGCGTTTTTGCACCTGATCGAAGGCCAGACCGGTGGCGCCCGCGACCTGAGCGACAAGGGTGTTGCGTCATTCGACTACGCCGCGTTGCGCGCTGTCTATGGCGGGGCGTGGATGGTCAACAACGGCTACAGCCGCGCGATGGCACTCGATGCCGTGGCCTCGGGCGCGGCCGATCTGGTGGCATTTGGCAAGCCGTTCATTAGCAACCCGGATCTGGTGCGCCGGCTGCGTGAGGATGCGCCGCTGGCCCGTTGGGTGCAGGCCACGCTGTACGGCGGTGGCGCGGTCGGCTACACCGACTACCCGGCCTTGCAACCCAGCCCGGCCGCCGCGGGCTGACCGCCAGGCGTTCCACGCCGCACTGGCGCCGTTTGGCGACCCGCGCGGCCGCTTGGTCTCGGCGGCCTGGCGGTGCGGGCCAGCACTTCACAGAATGGCTTCACCCCATCCTGCTGGAGCTTGCTTCCATGACCACTGCCTCTGTTTTGCCCAGGCCGCCGCTGGCCTCTTGGCTGGCCTTCGGGCTCGCTGCCGCGCTGGCGCTCCCTGCTGTGGCGCAGCCCGCCGCCGCACAGCCCACCGTCGCACAACCCGCTGCAGCACAGCCCGCTGCAGCACAACCCGCTGCAGCACAACCCGGCTGCGCCTCCGTCGAGGTGCACAACCTGCGCCCGGGCCAGGGCTTCTTGATGGTGGCGGCGTTTGCTGACGCCGCCAGCTTCCGCAGCCGGCCCGCCGTGTCGCTGCGGCTGCCGGCGGCTGAGGCCTCGACGATGCGCTTTCCGCTGTGCGGCCTGTCCGGCGATGTGGTGGCGCTGACGCTGTTTCAGGATCTGGACGGTGACGGCAAGCTGGGCGTCAACCTGGTCGGCATGCCCACCGAGCCCTGGGGCTCGTCCGGCACGCCAGGTGCCTTTGGCCCCAGTTGGGACACCGGCAAGGTGGCGCTGGACGGCACGCCGATCACCGTGAAGCTGTCGCAATGAGCACCGAGCCCAACACCCTGAGCCGCCGGCATCTGTTGCAAGCCCTGGCCGCAGCGGGCGGTGGCCTGGCCGCTGCAGCACCGGCGCTGGCCCGGCCTGGGCGCGCCGCCGACTTTGCCGTCAACGTCGCCAGCCAGCCGCTGCTGACGCCGTTCAAGGGCGTGAGTGATGCGTCCGGCGACTGCGCTACCGCGCGACTGGCGCTGCGTGGCCGCTGGCCGGCCGAGCTGAGCGGGCGCTTCTACCGCAACGGCCCGGCGCTGTACGAGCGCGGTGCCGAGCGCTACCACCACTGGTTTGACGGTGACGGCATGGTGCAGCAGTTCACCCTGACCGGCGGCAGCGTGGCGCACCGCGGTCGGTTGGTGAAGACCGCCAAACTGCAGGCCGAGAGGCAGGCCGGCCGGTTCCTGTTCGGCGCTTTTGGCACGGCGGTGGACAACTCACCGCCGATCTCCGGCCCCGACAGCGTCAATGCCGCCAACACCAACGCGCTGGAACACGGCGGCCGATTGCTGGCACTGTGGGAGGGCGGCTCGGCCTACGCAATGGACCCGGCTGATTTGTCCACCCAGGGCCCGGTGGTCTGGCGCGACGACCTGCACGGTGTGCCGTTCTCGGCGCACCCCAAAATCGATGCCGACGGCCATTTGTGGAACATCGGCAACGCCGGCCGCCATCTGGTGGTCTGGCACATCGACCCGCAGGGTCGGCTGGTTGATGTCGGGCTGGGTGAGTCGCCGTTTCCTGGCGGCATGGCGCACGACATGGCCGTCACCGCCCGCCACCTGGTGGTGCCGCTGCCGCCGGTGCGCCTGCTGTTTGGCGAGCCATCGGAGGGGCCTCGCAAGTTTGCGATGGCGCCGGGTGAGCCGCTGCGCATCCTGGTGATCAGCAAAGCCGACACCCGGCAGCGCCGGGTGTTCGAGCTGCCGGCGCAGATGGTGTTTCATGTCGGCAATGCCCATGAAACCCGCGATGGCCAGATCGTGCTCAGCTTCATCGGCGCACCGGACCTGAGCTTTCTCAACGATGGCGCGGTGGCGCCTATGCACGGCCAGCCCGGACATGCAGGCCCCTCGTGCACCCAGCGCGTGACGCTGGACCTGGCCACCTGCCGCAGCCGGTTGCAGCGCTTCGAGGACCAGGTAGAGTTTCCGCGCATCCATCCGCGCCGCATCGGCCTGCCGGCGCGCTGGCTGCTCACAGCGGCATCGTTTGGCGCGCCGGCGCCGGCGGCTGGCCCCTTGGCCCTGCCAGCGCTGCTGCACGGTCTGCAACTGCGCGACATGGACAGCGGCCGCACCCGCCGCTTCGACTATGGCGCGCAGGTGGTGGTGGAGGAGCACATCTGGTTGCCCAAACCCGGCCGCACCGGTGAACTCGACGCCTGGCTGCTGGGCACCACGTTTGACGCCCGCCGCCAGGCTACTGTGCTCAACCTGCTGGACGCCGCCCACCTGGAGGACGGCCCGATCGCGCAAGCCCAGCTGCCCTATGTGTTGCCGCTGGGTTTTCACGGCAATTTCACGGCGGTTTGATCGGGTCCGACAGTCGGGCACGTCGGCGCGATTTCAGCCGCGCCGGCGCATGCGGGCCATGAACAGCTCACGCAGGTTGACCTCACGCGGGCCGGGGACCAGTTCGATCTCGTCGCCCGCCGCCAGCTGGCCGGGCACGATCACGCCCAGGTAGGCACCGCAGTAACCCGACTGCGCCATCAGCTTGCTGGCCTGGTTGAATCCCATCACGTCGTTGAACTTGAAGCAGGGCTGGCGCGGCTCACTCACCGCCAGCACACAGCCGGGCAGGCGCAATTGGTCGCCGATCCAGAGCTTTTCTTCCAGCAGGCCGTCGATCGTCAGGTTTTCACCCATGAAGCCGTGCGGCAGCGCGGCGTCTTGCGGCGCCACCCGGGCCTGCGCCCGCACACCCTGCCAAAACGGGTAGTGCACCACCGGGTAGGCGTAGATCGCCTTGCTCATGCCGCCGTGCACCGTCTGGTCGGCCTGCTCGTCGCCCGCGAGCCCGAGCGCATGCACCGCCACCGGGCCTGTGACCGCCCGCTTGCTGATCGCGCTCGGCACGGGCTGGCCCTGGATCAGCCGGATTTCACTGCGGGCGGTGCAAACACTGAGGATCTTCATGGTGTGGGGTGCGCCGGCACGGGCCGGCGGCTGAGGGCAGGGAAATAGACGGAGGGGCGGGATGCCAGTGCAGTGTTCGATGCTGTGTGAAACGCTGCACCCGCGGTCAGGTCGGCGCAAGCGAGGCTGCGGCTCGCGCATCAAGTCATACAGATTTTGCATGACCCCCCAGGCTGCGGTGGTTACCGCAACACTACACTCGTCTGACAATGCACTTCTGGCCACCGCCGGCAGTGCTCATCGGGCGCCGGTGTAACCCGCCGTAACCCACTGCGGCGGGTCGCTGTCACCGCACAGCGCGCACCGTGCGCGTTGTCCCCAATGCGGCATTGCACGAGCCCCGACCCACCATGCTGGACGACGAGGTTCGTGCAATCCCGTTTGTGTACCCCTTTGATTGGAATCCCGTGATGAACCAGCCCGTGATGGAAGGCCTGCGCCTGAACGTGCCCGCCTATGTGTTGCACCCCCGTCTGGTGGCCTGGGTGGCCGAGATGGCCGCACTCACCGAGGCCGCCGAGGTCTACTGGTGTGATGGCTCCCAGGCCGAGTACGACCGGTTGTGTGCCGAGCTGGTGGCCGGTGGCACCTTCAAACGGCTCAACCCCGAGTTGCGCCTCAACAGCTATCTTGCCTGCAGCGACCCCAGCGATGTGGCCCGGGTCGAGGACCGAACCTTCATCTGCAGCGAGCAAAAAGACGACGCCGGCCCGACCAACAACTGGATGGCACCGGCCGAGATGCGGGCGCTGCTGCAAACCGGTCAGGCCGACGGCACGCCCGGCTTGTTTGCGGGCTGCATGCGCGGCCGCACGATGTACGTGGTGCCGTTCTCGATGGGGCCACTGGGCTCGCACATCGCCCATATCGGTATCGAGTTGTCCGACAGCGCCTACGTCGCGGTCAACATGCGCATCATGACGCGCATGGGCAAGGCGGTTTTTGATGTGCTGGGCACCGACGGCGATTTTGTGCCCTGCATGCACACCGTCGGTGCGCCGTTGCAGCCGGGTCAGCAGAGCGCCGCTTGGCCCTGCAACGCCACCAAGTACATCGTGCACTACCCCGCCACCCGCGAGATCTGGAGCTACGGCTCGGGCTACGGCGGCAATGCGCTGCTGGGCAAGAAGTGTTTTGCGCTGCGCATTGCCAGCAACATGGGCCGCCAAGCCGCGCAGGGGCCCTCCGGCAGTCCGGGCTGGCTGGCCGAGCACATGCTGATCCTGGGTGTCACCTCGCCGGCGGGCAAGAAGTACCACGTCGCGGCGGCCTTCCCCAGCGCCTGTGGCAAGACCAACTTTGCGATGCTGGTGCCACCAAAGGCAGGCTTCGACGGCTGGCGCGTCACCACCATCGGCGACGACATCGCCTGGATCAAGCCCAACGCCGATGGCCGGCTGCACGCGATCAACCCCGAGTCGGGCTATTTCGGCGTGGCGCCGGGCACCAACTCCAAGACCAACCCGAACTGCATGGACTCGCTCAAGTCCGACGTGATCTTCACCAATGTCGCGCTGACCGACGACGGCGATGTCTGGTGGGAGGGCATCGACGGCCCGGTGCCGGCGCATTTGATCGATTGGCAAGGCAAGGACTGGACGCCCGAGAGCGCCAAGCTGACCGGCGCCAAAGCGGCGCATCCCAATTCACGTTTCACTGTGGCCGCCACCAACAACCCGGCGCTCGATGCGGACTGGGACAACGCCGAAGGCGTGGCGATCGACGCCTTCATGTTCGGCGGCCGGCGCTCGACCACCGTGCCGCTGGTGACCGAGGCCCGCAACTGGGCCGAGGGCGTGTACATGGCCGCGACGATGGGCTCGGAGACCACCGCCGCCGCTGCCGGCGCAGTGGGCCAGGTGCGGCGTGACCCGTTTGCGATGCTGCCTTTCATGGGTTACCACATGGGCGACCACTTTGCGCACTGGCTGGCATTGGGCGCCAAGCTGGCCGCCGGTGGCGCCACGCTGCCCAAGGTCTACTGTGTCAACTGGTTCCGCAAAGGCGACGACGGCAAGTTTGTCTGGCCCGGCTACGGCGACAACATGCGGGTGCTCAAGTGGATGCTGGAGCGGGTGGAAGGCACCGGCGGCGGCGAGGAGAACGTGTTCGGCGTCAGCCCGCGCTACAGCGACCTGAACTGGACCGGGCTCGACTTCACGCGCGACCAGTACCAGTCGGTGATCTCCATCGACAAGGCCGCCTGGCGCACCGAGCTGGCCCTGCACGGTGAGCTGTTCAAGCTGCTCGCCGGACGCCTGCCGGCGCAGTTGCTGGCGACCAAGGCGCAGATCGAGCAGCAGCTTGCCGCCTGAGCGGCCAGGCAGCGGCGGCGCTGCATAGCCGCCGCTGCCGACCAGTCCCTACACTGCAGTCGCTTATGCGGCTGCAACTGTTTTCAGACCTCCACCTCGAAACCGAGACTTTCGATCCCCAGCCCGCGCCGGGCGCCGAGTTGCTGGTGCTGGCTGGCGACATCGACGCCAACTGGACCGCGCTGGAGCGCTTTGCCGGCTGGCCTTGCCCGGTCATTTCGGTGGTCGGCAACCATGAATTTGATGGCCGCGACCTGCACCACGCCTGGCCCTTGCTGCGCGAGCGCTGCGAGCGCTTCGGCATCCGGCTGCTGGAGCGCGAAAGCCTGGTGCTGACCAGCGCCGCCGGCCAGCGGGTGCGGTTTGTCGGCACCGTGCGCTGGTCGGACTTTGAGCTGTTTGGTGCCGCTGGCCGTGAGCGGGCGATGCGCGCTGCGGCCTACTTCCTCAAGCTGATGGCGGCAGAGCGTGGCGGCGAGCCGATCACGCCTGAGCTGATGCGGCAAGAATCCCTGGCGTGTCGGGCCTGGCTGGCCGCAGCCTTGCAGGTACCCAACCCCGGCCCCGCAGCACCAGGCGGCTGGCACAGCACGGTGGCCGTGACGCACTTTGCGCCCAGCCTGCGCAGTGCCGATCCGCGCTTTGGTGCCCAGCCCGGCAGTGCCAGCTTCTGCAATGCCGACGACGACCTGATCGCGCTGGCGGATGTGTGGCTGCATGGCCACTTGCACTGCCGGCATGACTACCTCGTCGCACGCCCGGGCAAGTTGCCCACCCGCGTGGTCTCGCAAGCCCGCGGCCTGCCGCGCAAGGGCGAGAGCGAGGGCTTCGATGCGCTCAAGCTGATTGATGTGCCGGATCGGGGCTGACACCGTGCCGGGCTTGACGTCCGACAAGCCCCGCACGGTCTGTAGTGCGACACTGATTGCGGTAGGCCTCAACTGACAACACCCACCGACAGCAGGAGCAATGGCGATGAAAATTCTGGTCCCTGTGGACGGCAGCCCGTTCACCAAACGCATGCTGGCCTACCTGGCCGCCCATGACGAGTGGCTGGGCGGCGCGCACCGCTACACCTTGCTGCACGTCGCGCCGGCCGTGCCCCCGCGCGCCGCTGCCGTGCTGGACAAGGCGGTACTCAAGGAGCACTACGCCGAAGAGAGCGAGAAGGTTTTTAAACCACTGCGCACATTTTTCGACAAGCAAAAGATCGCGGTCGACTTTGCCGCCAAGGTGGGCCCGGCCGCTGAGACGATTGCCGGTGTCGCCGCCAAAGGCAAGTTCGACCTGCTGATGATGGGTTCACATGGCCACGGCCTGCTGGGCAACCTGGTGATGGGCTCGGTGACCACCCGGGTGCTGGCGCTGTGCGGTGTGCCGGTGCTGATCGTTCGCTGAGGCCCGGGCGTGCGGGCTCAGGCGCGCGCGGCCAGCCCGTCAAAGCAAGTGCCCATCACCCAGTCGATGATCTGCGCATCGCTGTAGCTGCCGCCGGCTTTCAAGAAGCCCAGCACCGGATCGCAGGCACGGGCGTAGATGGTGAACAGCACCGCCTCGGCCGGCAGCAAGCGGTTGATGGCGCCGTCCGCCTGGGCCTGCACGATCCACGCGCCCAGAGAGTCGCTCAAGCTCATCAGCCGGTCCATGTAGCCCCGGTGGGCGATCAAGGCTTTGCGCAGCGACGAGTTTTCCGCCGGCAGGGTGGGCATGGCGCCGGCCAGCTGGGTCTGCAAGGTCCAGCGGGTGATGGCCTTGAGCCGGTCCATCGCGCTGGCGCTGACCAGCGCCTGCTGCACCTGCACCTGGTCCAGCGCCAAGCCCAGCGCACGCTCCATGGCTGCGGCAGCCAAGGCCTCTTTGGACGCAAAGTGCTTGTACAGGCTGGCCTTGGCAATGCCGACATCGGCCGCCACCTCGTCGACCGTCATCGGGTCGTAGCCCTTTTCGGCCAACAGGCGCATCACCGTGTTGACGATCGCGTCCTCGCGCACGAGGTGGGTTTTTTGGCGGAAGCTCAGTCGCGACATCGCGCCATTCTAGGCGGCCGGTCTTGATTCAGACTGACAAGGTCAATCAGCTACTCGACCAGCCATCTGCCGTGTCGATGATGGGCGATGCAAGGTTCAGGCGCGCTCGCCGCCGGTGCCGCCTGGTTTCAGCCAGCGTGGCAACCAGCCGGAGCCGGGCTTGGCCGGGTTTGACGGGGCGGATGCCGCTGCACCGTGGTGGTCGCGCTCGCCCAGCCACTGCTCCATGCCGTAGGCCGTGCCCATGTCTGCCGGCTCCTGCGCCCGCACAGTGCGCTGCCGGCGCCGGGTGAAACGGGCAAGCAAGGCGGGCACAGCGGTGGGCAACATGGCAGGCTTTCAACACGGTTGGCGGCGCGGCAGGCGAGGCCCTGGCGGCAAGGCGACGCAATCTGGCAGACACCACCGATTTGACGCTTCGCGCCCCGTTGCGGGGTGGGCAATTTTCACAGTCGCACCGCTTGTGTTGCTGAATTTTTGCCGGCCGCTCCCCTCAGCATCGTGCGACCGAGACCAGGCTGTGACGCAGTTCACAAGCCGGCACTGCAGCGCGACACAAGCCCGCCGGGGCCGGTCCCGGTACGCTGGACGCATGATTTCAAGCCTCAGTGCCAGCATGCCGCCGCTCGACCCCACCGGCCCTGCGCCGCGCCGTCTGGCGGTTTTTTTTCCAGTGCAGCGCAACCTCGAGCCCTTGTTCAGGGACTGGCTGCTGAGCCACCGCGACGTGTTGTTTGCCTGGGCCATGGCGCGCGGGCAAGATGCCCAGGCCCGCCGCAACTTTGCCGAGACGGCGGTGGCGATCCAGCGGCTGCGTGGCAGCGCCGAGTTTCTGGCCTGGCTGTACGGTGCAGCCGTCTCCGCAGCGCTGCGCGACTCGGCCCAGGGTGGTCTGCCCGAGACCGCCCTGACCGGCCTGGCGCCCGAGTTGCGCACGGCGCTGCGCCTGGTGTCGCGCGGTGAGTTGCGGCCCGAGGAGGCAACGGCCTTGTTGTCGCAGCGCCTGAGCTATGTGCGCAGCCGGCTGCTGCAAACCCGCATGCGCCGCTGACGCTCATCGCCACCGCTGTGCAGGTTCAGCGCTGGATCAGCGGGCGCTGGGCCCGGACTGCGCCGGTAGCGTGGGCGACCTGGGCCGAGCCCGCGCGTCCAGCACGGTCAGTGTTTTCGGGTCGAAGTCGCAGCCGTACTCAACGGCCAGGTAGGCACCCGCCGCATTGCGAAATTCAGCGCGATCACCGCTCAGGGTCACGGTGCGCCGCGCCACCTGCAGCCAGGCGAAGCGGTCGAACTTGGGCCTCGCGGCGCCCTCGTCCAGCCAGCGCACGCCAAAGCCCGACAGCTCCTCTACGGCCGCCGCGCAGGCGGTGGTCGCCGGCCCGATCACCTGGGTAGCGACGCAGCGCGCATCACACCCGGCTGCCACGGGCAGCGCGGCCGGCGCACCGGCCAAGCTCAAACCACAAAGCTCCACAGCCCCACGCCACCCACCACCAGACTCAGCGTGATGGCGTACAGCAGGCTCACCAGCGCGCCGCGCAGCAGCCGGGGCCAGCGGGCTCCGCCGTAGACCCGCCGCATCGCCGCGAGGCTGTACCAGGGCACGGCAACGCAGGCCGCCAGCGTCAACCACTGCCAGTCCAGCAAGGCCAAGGCCAGCGCCAGAAACCAGAACGCGTGCAGGTGCAGGGCAAACACCAGGTGCTCGGTGTAGCGCAGGCGTCGGTTCAGGTACACCAGCTTGAGCCACAGCGCAAAGCCGGGCAGCAGCACAAACATCGCGCCGCCCAGGTTGCCCATGAAGCGATCTTTGAATTGCCGGACCTCGCCCGCTACTGCTGTGGGGTCGATGTCGATGCGGCGCCGCAGCCGGTGACACAGCACGGCGGGTAGGCCCTCGCAGTAAAACACCCCCTGGCGCAAGCCGGCCGCTGCGCCCGGCAGCGTGATCGCCAGCGTGCGCGCCGCCTTGTCGGGCAGGGCGGGTGGCTCACTGGCGTTGATGTCGAGCCCAGGCAGCAAACGCATCAGGAGCAGCGTGATCACGCTGATCGTCAGGTACAACCGCAGCGGCAGCACATAGTGCTTGCGCCGCCCAGCCAGGTACTGGCGCGTCAGCTCGCCGGGTTGCAGCAACAACAGCTTGAGGGTGCGCCAGAGTGCCCCTTCGGTGGCGAAATAAGCGCCGCCCAATTGCTGCAAAAACTCGCCCAAGGTGGGCGGTCGCAGTCGAGTCTCCTGGCCACAAGCCGGGCAAAAACGCGGTCGCGGATCGGCCAGCGGTTGGGTGCAGTTCAGACAGTGCGGCGGCAGATCGGGAGCGGGCAGGTCCATCCATTGCGACGGTAACCCAAACAGTCCCACAAGTCCGGGGTCAACCGGCCGGCTGCTGCGACGCACCAGCGTTGCAGGCCCGCCCCGTCCCGCCGAGCGGGTACGCTCGCGGGATGGGGATCGGATGGTTGTACGCGCTTGCCGCGGGCCTGATGTGGGGTCTGGTGTTCATCGGGCCATTGCTGCTGCCCGACTACCCGGCGGCTTTGCAGTCCTTTGGGCGCTACATCGCCTTTGGGCTGATCGCCTTGCCGCTGGCAGCGCTGGACCGTGTGAGGCTGGCCCAGCTCACCCGGGCCGATTGGGTCGAGGCCGTCAAGCTGGGCCTGGTCGGCAACATCATTTATTACTTGTTCCTGGCCAGCGCGATCAGCCGAGCCGGTGGGCCGCTGCCCACTTTGATCATCGGCACCTTGCCGGTGGTGATTGCGATCAGCAGCCAGCTGCGACCCTCGGCCCGGGCGCAACGGCAGGGCGGCCGCTTGCCCTGGGGCCGGCTTGCACCCTCACTGCTGCTGATCGGTGCCGGCCTGGCCTGCGTCAACCAGGTTGAACTCGATCACCTGCGCCGCGACCCGCTGGCCGACCCGGCGCGCTACGCCGTGGGTGCACTGCTGGCGCTGGGCGCGGTGGCCTGCTGGACCTGGTACCCGATCCGCAACGCCGACTGGCTGCGCGCCCACCCCGACCGCAGCCCCCGCGCCTGGGCCACCGCGCAAGGCGTGGCCACGCTGCCTCTGGCGCTGGTGGGTTTTGGGCTGTTCTGGGGCTGGGCTGCCTGGAGCGGCAGCCCCCTGCCGATGCCGCTTGGCCCGCGGCCGGCGGTGTTTGTGGGCCTGATGCTGGCCATCGGCCTGCTGGCCAGCTGGCTGGGCACCCTGTGCTGGAACGAAGCCAGTCAACGTCTGCCCACCGCGCTGGTCGGCCAGTTGATCGTGTTCGAGACCCTGTCGGCGCTGGCCTATGCACTGCTGCTGCGCGGCACCCTGCCGCCGCTGCTCACCGGGCTGGGTGTGCTGCTGCTGATCGCTGGCGTGAGCTGGGCGCTGCGGGTCCGGCCCGAGCCGCTGCCCGAGGCGGTGCAGCCCGCACATTGAAATCCGTCGGCAGACTGTTTGCATGGCCCGCCGCCAGACGCCGCCCGACACCGCCGGGTCCGTATCATCCGCCGCCAGTGTTCACAACCCAAGGAGTGCCTGCATGGCCAGTGATTTGAACCGCCCCGCCCGCCGCGGCCTGCTGGGCACGCTGTGGCACTGGGTTGATGGCGGTCGGCGTCTGCTGCTCAATCTGTTGTTCTTGCTGCTGATCGTGGCAGCCGTGGTGTTCTGGTTCAAGAGCGGCCCGCCCAAGCTGCTGGACAAGACCGTGCTGGTGCTCGACCTGGCCGGTCCGTTGGTCGAGCAACGCTCGGGCAGTGCGCGTGACCAGGCCTTGCAGCAAATCAAGGGCGAAGCCAGCGCCCAGGTGCAATTGCGCGACCTGATCACGGTGCTGGATGCGGCGGCGGCTGACCCCCACATCAGCAGCCTGTTGCTGGTGCTTGACGAGTTTGGCGGCGCGGGCCTGCCGGCGCTGCACGAGGCGGTGGCGGCGATCACGCGATTCAAGACAGCCAGTGGCAAGCCGGTGCTGGCCTGGGGCGAGCACTACGACCAACGCCAGTACCTGCTGGCCACCGCCGCTGACGAGCTGCTGCTGCACCCGATGGGCATGCTGCGCATCGAGGGCTACGGCCGGCTGCGCAGCTACTACCGCGACGCTTTCGACCGCCTGGGCGTGTCGGCCAACGTGATCCGGGTGGGCAAGTACAAGAACTTTGGCGAGCCCTACTTTGCCAATGGCCCGTCGCCCGAGACCCGCGAGGCTGACGCCACGCTCTACGACCCGCTCTGGCTCAGTTACACCAACGCCGTGGAGGCGGCGCGCAAGCTGCCGGCCGGCAGCGTCAGCCAGGGCATTGCCGAGCTGCCCCGGCGTATCGCTGCAGCCGGTGGCGACCTGGCCAAGCTGGCGCTCGACAGCAAGCTGGTGGATGGCCTGAAGACGCGCGACGAGTTGCGTGCGCTGCTGGTCCAGCGCGGTGCCCGCGACGAGACGAGCAAGAGCTTTCGGCAGATCGGTTTTGCCGACTACCTGGCACGCCAGAAGCCGGCCAGCACAGGTGGCGCCATCGGCGTGGTGGTGGCCCAGGGCGAGATCGTCGACGGCGAGGCCGGCCCTGGCCGAATCGGCGGTGCATCTACCGCCGAGCTGATCCGCAAGGCGCGCGACGACGACAAGGTCCGGGCGCTGGTGCTGCGGGTCAACTCACCCGGTGGCAGCGCATTTGCGTCCGAGCTGATCCGGCGCGAGCTGGAGATCACCCGCGCCGCCGGCAAACCGGTGGTGGTGTCGATGGGCGATGTGGCGGCCTCGGGCGGCTACTGGATCTCGATGTCGGCCGACGAGGTGATTGCCGATGCCGGCACCATCACCGGCTCGATCGGCGTGTTTGCGATGCTGCCCACTGCCGAGGGCCTGATGGGCAAGTTGTCGGTCAACACCGAAGGCTATGGCACCACCTGGCTGACCAACAGCTATGACCCGCGCCGCCCGCTGGACCCTCGCCTGGCCGGCGTGGTGCAGTCTGTCATCGGCCACATCTACAGCGACTTCACCCGCCGTGCTGCGCTGGCGCGCAAGACCACGCCCGAGCAGATCGACGCTGTGGCTCAGGGCCGGGTCTGGACCGGTGAGCAGGCCAAGGGCCACGGTCTGGTCGACCGCACCGGCAGCTTCAGCGATGCGCTGGCGTCAGCGGCCAAACTGGCCAAGCTGGAGCCGGGCTGGCGCGTCAGCTACATCGAGCGTGAGCCCGGGCGTTTGACCCGGGTGATGGCGCTGTTGGGCGTGCAGAGTGACCTCACGGCCGAGCTCGGTCGGGTCTTGAGCCCGTTGGCCCGGCAAATGGCTGGGCCAGTTGCGGGCCTGAGCCAGGCGGTGCAGCCCGACTGGCAGCACGAGCTGGGCTGGCTGACCGATGTGGTGGAACGCCGCCAGCCGTTTGCAGCGGTGATCCACTGCCTGTGCAGCCCGCCGTGACCGCTGTCTGACCTGGTGGGCGGGCGTCAACCCGTCGCCGGGTCGAGTGCGTCGTCCAGCGCCTCGATCCAGTGCTTGACCGGCAGCGTGGTGCCGCTTTGCAAATGCGAGATGCAACCGACATTGGCCGAGATGATGGCCTTGGGCTGCAGCTCGGCCAGGCTCCGCAACTTGCGGTCTCGCAGCTGGTGCGACAGCGCTGGCTGCAGCACGCTGTAGGTGCCGGCCGAGCCGCAGCACAGGTGGGGCTCGTTCATCGCCACCGCCACCTCGAAGCCCAACTCGCGCAGGCCGGCCTCGACACCACCGCGCAGTTGCTGGGCATGCTGCAAGGTGCAGGGTGGGTGAAAGGCGAGCATGCCGGCGAGCACGCCCTTGCGGCTGGCGGCTTGCAGGCGGGGCTTGACCGCAGCCACGATTTCAGGCAGCAGCTCGCTCAAGTCACGGGTCAGCGCGGCCACCAGTCTGGCCTTGTCGGCATACGCCGGGTCGTGGGCCAGCGCGTGGCCGTAGTCCTTGACCTGGGCGCCGCAACCCGAGGCGTTCATCACGATCGCCTCGACCGCGCCACTGGCGACATCGGGCCACCAGGCGTCGATGTTGCGGCGCATGTCGGCCAGGCCGCCTTGCTGGTCGTTCAAGTGGGTGCGCAGCGCGCCGCAGCAGCCGGCCTTGGCGGCCACCACGGTCTGGATGCCGGCGGCATCCAGCACCCGGGCGGTGGCGGCGTTGACGTTGGGCATCATTGCCGGTTGCACACAACCAGCGAGCATCAGCATCTTGCGGGCATGTTCACGCTGGGGCCAGTGCTTGGCCCGAGGATGGGCGGCGCCGGGCACCTTGTCCTTGAGCGCTGCGGGCAGCAACGGCCGGGCCAGCTGGCCTAGCGCCATCGCCGGCTTGAACAGCGGCGAGGTCAAACCTTCCTTCAGCAGCCAGCGAACCGCGCGCTCGGTGACGGGCCGCTCGACCTGCTGGTCCACCAGCCGGCGGCCAATCTCGACCAGCTCGCCGTACTGCACCCCGCTCGGGCAGGTGGTTTCGCAGTTGCGGCAGGTCAGGCAGCGGTCGAGGTGCAGTTGGGTGGCGCGGCTGGGCACCGCGCCTTCGAGCACCTGCTTCATCAGGTAGATGCGGCCCCGCGGGCCGTCGAGTTCGTCGCCCAGCAACTGGTAGGTCGGGCAGGTGGCGGTGCAGAAGCCGCAGTGCACACACTTGCGCAAGATGGCCTGGGCCGCCTCGCCGTCGGGCGTGCCTTGGTATTGGGGGGCAAGTTCGGTTTGCATGGCAGCCTGGGCGAGAAGAAGGGCTAAAAGAAGCGTTGCAGCAGTGGCAGCAGCAGCGCGACGCTGAGCGGCATCAGCAGCGCAGCCAGCAGCGCTTGCAGGCCGAGTGCCATGCCAGCGTAGGCGCCGGCTTCGGGGTTGACCTGCATTGCCCGCGCGGCGCCGATGCCGTGCGAGGTGGTGCCCAGCGCAAAGCCGCGCACCTCGGGCGCACGGATGCCGAGTGCATCAAACAGGTACTTGGCGGTGAGGGCGCCGACCAGCCCGGTGATCAGCGCAAACATCGCTGCCAGCGCCGGGATGCCGCCGATCTGCTCGGCAATGCCCATCGCCACCGGTGCCGTCACCGACTTGGGCACCAAGGTGCGCAGCAGGTCCGCCGGCAAGCCCAAGGCCCAGGCGATGGCCACCGCGCTGGCAGACGCCGCAGTGCCGCCCACCAAGGCCGCCGCCAGCAATGCGAGGCCCCGCTGGCGCAGCTGCGCCCGGCGTTGCCACAGCGGCCAACCCAATGCCACCACCGCTGGCCCGAGCAAGAAGTGGATGAACTGCGCACCGGAGAAGTAGGTCGGGTAGGGGATGCCGCTGAGTGTGAGCAGCAACGCCAGCAGCGCTACCGTCCAGGCCACCGGGTTGGCCCAAGGGGCATGCTGCATCCGCTGGTAAAACGCCTGCGCCAGCAGGTAGACCACCAGGGTGGCAGTCAGGCCGAACAGCGGGGTGGCCGACAGGTAGACCCAGAGCTGGACAAAATCGGTCATGGCTGGGGGGGTGGCCGGGGTGAGGGCCGAGTTCAGGGCCGCGCTGGGCGTCAGGCTCATGGCTGTGGCCGCAACCAGGCCCGCAGAACCAGTGCGGTCACGGCCAGCCCGATCCAGGTGGACAGGGTGATCGCCAGCAGCAGACGCAACCCGTAGGTCGACAACAGGCCCAGGTGGGTCATCACGCCAACGCCCACGGGTACAAACAGCAGCGACAAGTGCGCCAGCAGCGCATCAGCTGCCGCGCCGATGGCGGTGCGCACCGGCGGCCATTGCAGCAGCGCGATCAGCAGCAGCAGACCCAGCACCGGGCCGGGCAGTGGCAAATGGGCCAGCCGGGCGATGGCTTCACCGGCGGACTGGCACAGCAGCAACCAGGCCAGGCCTTGCAACACCGGCATCAGGCGGGCCCCCCGCTTCGCACAGCGGTGTTTCGGCTTTCGCCGTGGGCGTCTCGCCCTGCCGCGCGGCTGTGCGGGCTCATCTTGTGCCCAGCCGGTAGTGCAGGATCCAGTAGTGCTCAAAGGCCAGCCACTGCGGATCGCGTGCGCGTGGGCCCAGTACCGCAAACGCCTGCTCGGCGCTTGGAAAGTTCTTCAGCACCTCCTGGCGGCTGCCGTCGTCCAGTGCGCGTTGCTGGTAGCTGTTGCCCTCGGCGTCGATGCGGCTGATCGGCGTGCTGCTGCCGGCCACGAAGCGGTTGTCCAGCATCACCACTTCAGCGCCGTCGGCCAGCCGGTCATGCAGCGCGCTCAGCCAGCCGGGTAGGCGCTGCAGCGCCACATGGCTCCACCAGAAGCCGGCGAACGCGGCGTCAAACGTCTCGTCCTGCAGCTCGGACAGGCTGTAAGCATCGACGGTCTGGAACTGGACAATACCGGCGGGCATGGGTTTGGCCTGAGCCAGCGCCATCGTCTCGGGGTTGAGATCGGTGGCACGCCAGTGGGCCGCGCGGGCCGCACCGTGCGCTGTCCACCAGCCGGTGCCGCAGGCGATTTCCAGCACCCGCCGGCCGCTGAACTGACGCGCAACCCAGGCCTCCATCTGGCGCAGATCGGCCTGTCGCTCGGGCTTGAAGTAGACCCGCTCGTAGTACGCCGCGCGTTGGGCGTAGTAGCGCGCCATGCTCTCGGGCGTGGCGCTGCCGGCGAGGGCTGGCGCATGGGCTGCGCCGGGTTGAGCAGGGCTGGCCAGCGGGACGACGGGCATGGTCGCCAGGCTCACAGTCCGGCGTAGAGCCGGCCCGGGTTGAAGACCCGGCCCGGGTCGAAAGCGGCTTTGAGCTCACGGTGGATCTGCATCAGCGGCGCCGACAGCGGCGCAAAGCACGGCCCTTCGGCTCGGCCGGCCTCGGGGTTGCCCGCCCGGGCGCCGCGAAACACCGTGGCATGGCCACCACCACGCGCCGCCGCGTCGCGCACCACCGCTGCCGGCGTGGTGGTGACGACCCAGCGCTGGGCGCCGCCCCACTCCACCAGGTGCTCGCCGGCCAGCGCCATCGGCGCAGTGGTCTGCGGCATCGCCAGCCGCCACAGCGTGGCGCCAGCGGCCACGGCGGTGCCGGCCTTGACAAAGAACTCATCAGTCTGGTCGCGCAAACCGGTCCAGAAGGCCGCTGCCAGCGTGGGATCGACCCGCTCGCCGCCCAGCTTTTGCACGGCCGACTGAACCGCCGCCGCCGCACCCGACAGGCGCAGCACCAGCATGCCGTCCCACCAGGCGCTGGCGTTGATGGGCAGCGGCTGGCCGCCCCAGGTGTTGAGCTGCTTCAAGGCCGTGGCCTCGTCGCGCTCGAAGCGCAGCGTGGCGCTGGCCACCGCCACCGGCAAGACCTTGAGCGAGACCTCGCAGACCACGCCCAACATGCCCATCGACCCCGCCAGCAAGCGTGAGACGTCGTAGCCGGCGACATTTTTTATCACCTGGCCACCAAAGCTCAGCAACTCGGCCCGGCCGGTCAGCAGCGTGGCGCCCAGCACGTAGTCGCGCAGCCCGCCCACTGCGGCGCGCGCCGGTCCGGCCAGCCCGGCGGCCACCATGCCGCCGACCGTGCCGCCGGCCATGAACCGGGGCGGCTCGAACGGCAGGCACTGGGCCTGCTCGGCCAGCGCCGCCTCCAACTCGGCCAGTGGCGTGCCGGCGCGCACCGTGACGACCAGCTCGCTGGGCTCGTAGCTGCTGATGCCGGCCAGCCCGCGCAGGTCCAGCGGCTGGCCTTGCGGCGCCTCACCGTAAAAGGCCTTGGTGTTGCCGCCCTGGATATTGAGCGCTGTCTTGTCGGCGCGGGCAGCGCGAACCCGGTCGACCAGGCTGTCGAGTGCGGCATCGGCCATGCTCAGAACCGCTCCAGCTCGGCAAACGGCAGCAGGCCCTTCTTGACGTGCATGCGGCCGTACTCGGCGCAGCGGTGCAGCGTCGGGATCACCTTGCCGGGGTTGAGTCCGCCGGCCGGATCAAACGCCCGCTTGACCGCAAACATCTGCTCGCGCTCTTCGGGCGAAAACTGCACGCACATCGAACTGAGCTTTTCGACGCCCACGCCGTGCTCGCCGGTGACGGTGCCGCCCAGCGCCACGCTGGTCTCCAGGATGTCGGCGCCAAACAGCTCGCAGCGGTGCAGCTGGTCGGGGTCGGCGGCATCAAACAGGATCAGCGGGTGCAGGTTGCCGTCGCCGGCATGGAAGACGTTGCAGCAGCGCAGCTGGTATTTTTTTTCCATCGCGGCAATCGCGATCAGGATGTCGGCCAGGCGCTTTCTCGGGATGGTCGAGTCCATGCACATGTAGTCGGGGCTGATGCGGCCCGACGCCGGAAAGGCGTTTTTGCGCCCGCTCCAGAACCGCAGGCGCTGGGCCTCGTTTTCGCTCACGGCCAGGCGCGTGGCACCGTGCGCCAGCAGCACGGCCTGCATGCGGCCGATCTCCTCGGTCACTTCCTCGGGCGTGCCGTCGCTCTCGCACAGCAGGATCGCCGCCGCGTCCAGGTCGTAGCCGGCGTGTACATAGTCTTCGACTGCCGCCGTCATCGGCTTGTCCATCATCTCCAGCCCGGCCGGGATGATGCCGGCGGCGATCACCGCAGCCACGGCGTCGCCGGCGGCGCGGATGTCGTCAAAGCTGGCCATGATGCAGCGCGCCACCTGGGGCTTGGGGCAGAGCTTGACGGTGACCTCGATGGTGACGGCCAGCATGCCCTCGCTACCGACCACCACCGAGAGCAGGTCCAGGCCGGGCGCGTCGAGTGCGTCACCGCCAAACTCGACCGGCTCGCCGTCGGCGGTGAAGCCGCGCACCTTGAGCAAGTTGTGCAGCGTCAGGCCGTATTTGAGGCAGTGCACGCCGCCGGAGTTCTCGGCCACATTGCCGCCGATGGTGCAGGCGATCTGGCTGCTGGGGTCGGGCGCGTAGTACAGGCCGTGCGGTGCTGCCGCCTCGCTGATCGCCAGGTTGCGCACGCCGCACTGCACCACGGCGGTGCGGGCCAGCACATCGAGCTTGACGATGCGGTTGAACTTGGCCAGCGACATCGTCACGCCGAGTGCATGCGGCATCGCGCCGCCTGACAGGCCGGTGCCCGCGCCCCGCGCCACCACCGGCACGCCCATGCCGTGGCAGGTCTTGAGCACGGCGGCCACCTGCGCCTCGGTCTCGGGCAGTACCACCACCAGCGGCAACTGGCGGTAGGCGGTGAGGCCGTCGCACTCGTAGGGCACGGTGTCCTCTTGCCGGTACAGCAGCGCATGCGCCGGCAGCACGGTCCGCAAAGCGGCCACCACCTCGGCCTGGCGAGCGCTGCGCGCGCTGCGTTCGGCCTGCAACGCAGCGTCGGAGAGGGACAGATCGGCGGGGGCGTTCATGCGGAGAACCTCGGGTGTGGGCCGGCGCCCGGTACAGGGCCACCGCAGTCTAGATCAATGCACCACCATCAGCGTGAAGGGCCAGACATAGGCCTGCAGCGTGACGTACAAACCCACCAGGCAGGCCAGCGCGATCGAGTGGAAGAAGACGAAGCGCAGGATGTCGCCCTCGTGATCGAACCAGCGGGTGGCGGTGGACGCCACCACGATGGATTGCGCGTCGATCATCTTGCCCATCACCCCGCCCGAGCTGTTGGCCGCGCCCATCAGGTTGGGGCTCAGGCCCAGTTGCTCGGCCGCCACCTTCTGCATGCCGCCGAACAACACGTTGCTTGCGGTGTCCGAGCCGGTCATCGCCACCCCGATCCAGCCCATCAGCGTGCCAAAGAACGGGTAGAAAACGCCGGTGTTGGCAAACGCCAGGCCGAGCGTGGTGTCGGTGCCCGAGAAGCGGGTGAGCGTGCCCAGCGCCAGCATCAGCACGATGGTGACCAGCGAGAAGCGCACCAGCCACAGCGTGCGCAGCCAGGTCTTGATGATGTCGAGCGGGTTGTACTTCATCACCAGCGCGCCCAGGATGGCCGACAGCAGGATGCCGGTGCCGGTGGCCGACAGCAGGTTGAGCACGTAGACCGCGCCCTCCTTGGTCGGCTTGAGCACCACCGGCGGCATCTTCTCGATCAGGTTGTGCAGGCCGTCGATCGGGAACTTGGGTGCGTACAAGTCGTTCAGGAAGGTCTTGACCGCTGGCAGGCCCCAGACAAACACAAACACCGTCAGGATGGCCCAGGGCGTCCAGGCGCGCACCAGGTCGGCCGTGCTGTGGCGCACCGGGGTGCGGGCGGGCTTGGCCTCGGCGGCGCTGATGTCTCGGCCACGCATCGACGGTGAGGCCCAGATTTTCTTGGGCTGCCAGACCCGCAGAAAGGCGATCAACGACACCATCGAGACGATGGCCGCGATGATGTCGACCAGTTCCGGGCCGATGAAATTGCTGACCAGGTACTGCGGGATCGCAAAGCTCAAGCCGGTGACCAGAATGGCCGGCCAGATCTCCATCATCGCCTTGCGCCCGGCAAAGGCCCAGATCAGCCAGAACGGCACCAGCAGCGAGAAGACCGGCAACTGGCGGCCGATCATCGCGGTAACCTCCATCAGGTCGTAGCCGTGCACCTTGGCCAGCGTGATGACCGGTGTGCCGAGTGCGCCAAAGGCAACCGGCGCGGTGTTGGCAATCAAGCTCAGACCCGATGCGGCCAGCGGCGAAAAGCCCAGCCCGATCAGGATGCCTGCGGTCACCGCCACCGGCGTGCCGAAGCCGGCCGCACCTTCAAAAAAGCGCGCCGAAGCAAAACGCGATCAGCAGCAACTGCAGGCGGCGGTCTTCGGTGATGCCCGAGAGCGAGTCCTGCAGAATCTGGAAGCTGCCGTTCTGCTCGGCAAGCTGCTGCAGGAAGATGATGTTGAGCACGATCCAGCCGATCGGCAGCAAACCGGTGA
This sequence comes from Betaproteobacteria bacterium, assembly GCA_025358155.1. GTDB lineage: Bacteria > Pseudomonadota > Gammaproteobacteria > Burkholderiales > Burkholderiaceae_C > Pseudaquabacterium. The sequence continues at coordinate 3,606 of JANYKR010000097.1, read as the reverse complement.
AGCCGCCGTACATCGCCGCCCGGCCCGCCAAGTCCACCGGCATGCCGTAGGCAAACACCGCCACCGCCACGGCGGCCACCAGGCCCAGGCCGGCGGCGATGTGGGCCTTGATGTGCAAAAACCCCAGCGCCACCAGCATCACCACCACCGGAATTGCGGCCAGCGTGGTGGAGATGATCATGTTGTGGAAGGGGTCGTAAATCTGTTGCCAGACCATGGGTTGTCTCCTCGGGTCGTTGTGGATGCGCCGGCAGGCCTTGTGGCAGGCCTTCTTGATCAGTTACCCGACGGGCCGACGCTGCGAGCCGGTGTGCCGGATGCTGAAGCTTTCGTGATGCTGCCGCAACAGTGCAGGGCCGCGGTGAAACTTGCCGCCGCGCACCGAAAGGATTTTTTACGCCTCCAGCAGTAGCCCAGCTTGCCGGGCGGATTGCCTTGATCTGTGTCAACCCAAGGTGATGCGGGCCCATCGGCAAAGGCTGCGCACTCCCCGTGCCTGGCCGGCGCCCTGCCGGACGGCCTGCCGCGCCAGCCGCTCAGGCGGCGACAAACACCGTCAGCACGCCGGTGTAGCCGTAGAGGTGGTGGTGGGCGATTTCGCCGCCGGCAAAAAACCCGACCAGCGGCACATCGCCCAGCGCATGCTGAACGATCTGGGCCTCGGCCGATGGGGCGCCGAAGTGCGGCCCGCCCCGGCCCGAGCAGGAGACATAGACCGCGCCGACGATATGGGGCCGGGCTGCTGCGGTGACCGCCGCAGGCCCTGCAGGGCCGGCAGCGGTGGCCATCGGCGCCTCGGCATCGGTCTCGACCTCATCTCGAATCTCGGCGCAGATGCGCACCAGGTCGCGCCGGGCGGCGGCCACATCGCGCCGGCAAAAGGCCAGTTGCTGGCCGATGGCCGCTGTGTCAGACAGCGCGAAGCCCTCGCGCCCCGGATCGATGCCGATCAGGTGGCGCACCCGGGTGTCGGCCCCAAACTGTCCGCCCCGGGCCAGCACGGTGCCTGCGCCATCGGTCAGCCCGACCAGGGTCTGGCGCAGAGCCGCCATCGCCGTCAGCGGCGCCTGCAGCGTGATGCCCAGATCGGCCAGCAGCAGCGGCAGGGCGGGCTGGTCATCGAGCGCCAGCACCAGGTTGCGCTCGCTGGCGGTGATGCGGCGGGCCGGACCCAGCGGCTTGCAGCCCTGGGTGACCCTGGAGACCAGGCGCAGGCCGTGCGGCGCTGCGCCCTGTGGCTCAGGCAAGAAGGCCACGCCCGACAGACCGCCCTCGAACACACCGTCGGCGATGTGCAGGCGCCGGTTGCGTGAGCCGGCCAGGCCACCAAACAAATAGCCGCTGCGGGTGCGGCCGGCGAGCTCCAGCAGCAGGTCGTCCAGGTCATGGGTGGCCGGGTCGGCATGCACCAGCGCGCTGTGGGCTCGCTGGTTGGGCAAGGGCAAGCGGCCGTTGAACAGCAAGAAGCTGTCGGCCGGCAGGTCGCACAGCATCAGCACCAGCGCCGGCTCGTCGATGTACTCCACCCCGCTGGCCATCACCCCCAGCCCGACACTGCCGGCCCAGTGCACCCCGGGCCAGCGCTGCTGCAGTTCGGCCAGCACGGCATCGGCCTGCTGGGCCAGCCGGTCGCTGAGGTAGACCAGGCCCAGGCTGGCCGCAAAGCCTGGGCCACGGGCGGCGCGCTGGGCATCGATCTGCGCGGCCGCCAGCGCCAAGGCCATGTGGGCGTCGGGATGGGTGGCGTGCGCGGTGATGAACATGGCGGACCGGGCGAAATCAGGGCGCAAAAGCCGGTTGGGAACTCAGCCCGGCTTGCGGCTGGTGCTGGTTTTCTTGGCGCCAGCCGATTTGGCCGACGCGGCGGCAGCGGCCATTTTTTGCGCCACCGCCGTGGGCATTGCGGTGGCTTGCTTGAGCGTGGCGCCAGCGGCTTCGATGCCTTGCTGCACCATCGAGCCGGCCAGGTTGCGGGCAGCGTCGGTGTTGCTCTCTTTCATCGCGTTGGCCGCCAACTCGCTGAACTGCTGGGTCAGCGCGCCCCACCACTGCATCGGGTCGATCACACCGGCCGGGGCAACCGGCGCGGCAGCGGCGGTGCTGGCGGACTCGGGCGCGGCGCGGGCCGGCGCCGGCGAGGGTGCCGGTGCCGGTGCGGGCGAAGGCGCGGGGGCGGCCTCGGGCATCCGGATCTTGAGCGACTCGGTCAGGTCGCCGAACGAAACGTTCATGGTCTTGAGCGTGGTCAGCGTCATGCGCTGTACCTCCAGCGCCTGGATCGTGGTGCCCAGCAGACGGGCGTTTTGCTCCAGCCAGAACTGCACCGTGCGCAGCTCGCTGATGCGTTTCTCCAGCGCCTCCGGGTCGAGTGTGGGGGCGATCCACTGGCCCACGCCGGGCATCGCCGCGCCCGCGTTCTTGACCAGGTTCTGCAAAAAGTCAAAGCCGGGCACCATGTTGGCAAAACCACCTGTTGCGTCGCTCATGCTGTCTCCTCACGGGGCTGTTGGGATGTGCCCTGCATGGTAGCCCCAGTGCCTGGTTGGCTGGGGCGACAAAGCTGAGCGGCTGATGCGGGTCAAAGGCCTGTCACGGGTTGGGCGCCTGCAGCCGCAGCACGCCGCCGGACTGGCTGAACGACAGCTTGCCCAGCACATCCATGCCCAACAGCGGCGCGGCCAGGGCTGGCAGCACGGTCAACGGCAGGCGCGAGACATGCAGCCCGCCCTGCAATTGCAGGTCGGCGCGGGCGCTCCAGCCCTGCACTGTGCCGCCTGCGGTCGACGATTGCACCCGACCCTCGGGTCGCAGGCCGGCGGCTTGTGCCAGCGCTTGCGGCAAGGCGCTGCGGGTGGCGCCGGTATCGACCAGAAACTCCACCGCCACGCCATTGACACTGCCGGGCCAGTGAAAGTGACCGTCCGGCGCCCGCCGCAACTCGATCACGCCGCCCGTGGCGCTGAACTGGCTGGCTTGCTGGCGGGCCTGCCAGGCCTGCAGCGCCAGGAAAACAGCGGTGCCCAGCACCAGCCAGAGCGTGATGTGCTTGAGCGTGCGCGGAAACTCGGTCATGCCCGGACGATGCCATGAAAACGCGCACGGTCGGGTGCCTGGTGGCCCAGCGGCTTGCTGAAAGTAGCCCGCCAGAACTGTCGGCCCCGATGCGGCGCCGCGTGCGGCCCACCACGGGCCGAGGTGGGCAGCCCTGGTGGGCAGCCCTGCTGGCGGGCGGCCTTGTGTGGATGGCAGCGGGGCAAATTCTCGGCATCATGTCGTCAGCCAGCCCACAGCAGGGTGCGGAGGGCAACACAACACGCAGGGGTAAAGATGAAATATCGGTGGCAAGCGGGATGGGGGCGAATCAACCCGCTTTGGGCGCCGGGCAGCGGCTGGCCGATCCTGCTGGCCCTGCTGTGGCTGCTGTGGGTGGGCGCCGGCCAGGGTGCGCTGGCGGCGGAGCGCACAGCGGCGGCCGCAGCGCCGGTGGCGGCCACCGACGCGGTGCCTGGCTTGCCCGGCAGCGCAGCGGCCAGCCCTGCCTTGCTGCCGGTGGAGATGTTCTACCGCCATGCCGACATCGGCGCCGCCGCGCTGTCACCGTCCGGC